>DASVEG010000303.1:0-9570 GCA_036380695.1 Acidimicrobiales bacterium | reverse complement strand
GACGCGGGGCGTGCGCCGCGGGTCGTGAACGGGGCTCGTCATCCTGCGCACACCGGGTCGCCGGGGATGCGGTTGCGGAGCTGTACGTCCGACGCGAGCCGCACCGGAGTGCGCCCGCCGTTCGGGTTGGCGCGCAAGTCGAGAGCGACCCGCACGGTGCACTGCGCGACCGTGCCGGGCGTGGTGCCGACCGCCCCGAGGTCGTAGGCGATGTTGTCGGCGCGGTAGTAGGTGAAGAGCGGCACGCCGAGCCGGACGTTGGCCACGCGACGCAACCGGTGCGACGTCTCGGTGACCACGTCGGTCGAGCTCACGATTTCGCGCAGGAGATCGCCGCTGGTCGCGTCGACCCGCCAACGGATCTTGAGCGGCGTCGTCGACGGCACCGACTCGTAGATCTTGAGGTCGACGCGGTAGCGGAGGTCGAGCGGGTTCGACACCTCGGTCAGGGGCTCTGCGGAGCGCAGGTCCTGGCCCATGGCGAGCAGGGCTTGCCGGATGTCCTCGTGGTTCGCCGCGAACGTCCTCACGTGCTCCTCGGCCCTGGTCTGGCTGATGAGCATGCCGATGATCGCGGCGGCCACCATCGCGCCGAGCGCGGACGTGATGGCCATCTCGACGATCGTGAACCCCGCGTCGCCTCGCGCGTCGCCGCGCACGCGCCGGAGCATCCTGTGGATCAGGAGCATGTCGACACGTTGTGGTCGCAAACGCTCAGCAGCACGGAGGCCACCTTCACGTTCGTATCGGTCGTGTAGATGTCGATGTACTTCTTGCCGACGTCCCAAGGGATCGACGTACCGGTGAGCGACCCCGAGTAGGTGCCGTTCGATCCCGCGGTCAGCGTGGTGGTGCGGTTCGTCGCCGCGGTCGGCGAGTACGTCGCCTTGAAGCCGGCGCAGGTGCCCTGCGTGGCCAGCTGCACGAGCGGGTTCGACTCGAGGCCCGACCCGGAGCTCGCGTTCCTCTTCTGCACACCGCTCGGCGTGATCGAGAGCGTGCCCAGCTTGCAGGTCGTCGACGTGGCCGCGGTGGTGGTCGCCTGCGCCCCGCTGTTCCACCCCGACTGCTGGCCGTTGGCAGAGCGTGCCGCGAGGCGGAACGTGTACGTCGTGCTCGCCGACAATCCGGTGATGCGGTAGGTCAGCGCCGTCGCCGCTCGGGTGACCTCGCTCACGGTGGCGAAGCTGTTGGTCGTGTACTGGATGACGAAGTTCGTCGCCGGGCAGGTGGCGCTGGAGTGCAACCACGTCACGTCGATGACGCTCGACGACTGCGACGGGTCCGCGGACGCGGTGGCGACGACGCTCGTCGGCGCAGGCGGCGTGCAGTTCGGGCCGGACGACGTGCCGGACGTGCCGGTGTTCGTCGCCGGGCCGATGCCGCCCGGGTAAACGAAGGTCGACTGGTTGACCTCGTGGAAGCCGGCGGTGTCGCGCCAGCTCACCGCGACGATCCCGGACTTGTACGCCTTGGTGATCGTCCCGTCCGCGACGTCCAGCACCGTGCGCTCGACGCGGTACGTGATGTTGCCGACCTTGAGATCCTCGGTGGTGACCGTCCCACCCGTCGGCAACTGCTTGTAGGGGATGGCGCGCAGCTCTTCGACCTTCTGGGTGGCCAGCGCGATCGCCTTCGACCGGCCGCTCGCGCCACCCGCGACGCGGAACGACCCGTTCGTGACGCCGACGACCGACACGATCCCGACCGCGAGGACGGTGACCGCGACGACCAACTCGACCAGCGAGAACCCGCTGTCGTCCGAGCGACCTTTCGAATGTTGCACCGATGGTGTTGTCGGCACGGGCGCAGTGTCCGAGTTAGGGCCAATTCTCCCGTGCTTCTTCTTGACCAGGAATGACACGGCCCGATCGGACTAGCCCTCATCACCCCGGTGTCAACGTCACGCGCTCCCGGAAGGCTGAGGGAGGCGTCAGCGCGCGGCTTCGCAGGCGTCGCTGAGGTCGGTCCGCGCCCCGAGGAAGGCGGTGCTGCCGACGGGGGCGGCTGCGATCGTGGTGGCGGCCCGCTCGATCGCCGCGCTGGCGCCTGCGGCCTTGGCCACGAGCTCGTCGAGCGCGAGGTCGAGCGGCTCGCCCACGAGCGTCCCGTTGGTGATGTCGGGCCGCAGCTGCATCCAGTGGGCACACGCAGGGCCCGTCCCGGTGTCCGCAGGCTCCGCGAGACGCACCCCGACCACCACGGCCGCCGCGGTCACCACGGCCGCGACCCCGAGGGCGACGAGCTTCCAACGGCGCTTGCGCATGCCCTCGCGGACCGCGCGCCGTTCGGCCTCTGCGAGGTGGTGCTTGCGCCTCGTCACGACGTGCATCGCGTCTCGTTGCGCCGTCGGCGTCCGCCACCACGACCGGTTCAGGTGGCTGCACCTGCCGCACCGCCAGCTCTCCTGGCGCTCGATGGCGGTGACCAGTTCGTCGCAGCCACCGCACACCGCCCACCGCCACGAGCGATCGCACGTCGGGCATGCGAAACGCGTCGCGTCCACAGGACGGAAGAACACCTCGCGGCATTGCGGGCAACGCACGGTGGTCTCGGTGCGGCCGGGCTCGACGTCCCAACGGTCGAGCGCCGACTCCGCCCAGTGCCCATCGGAACCTGCGCCGTCGCGCCGGTGCGCGTCTACCTCCGTGGGCGCGGCATCGGCCCCGGCGCGGGGCGCCTTCGGCACCATGATCTGCGGGCGCGTCGCGAGCAGCCCGCGTGCCGCGAGGCGCGCCTTGATCACCTCGATCTCGGACGTCGCCGCGTCCCCGATGTCGAACGCGTGCAGCCGCGGCACCGGCGGCAGCTCGAGCGCGCCCCGCACGGCTTGGTCGATGCCGACGGCGTGGGCGAAGTCCTGGCCGAGGCCGCGGATGGCGCCGTCGTGGGGTCGGAGGTCGAGGAGGGTCATGGCAAGCCGATCGGTGGGAGTGTCGGAAGGGTCGGGAGGGTCGACGTCGTCGACGTTGAGGTCGGCGGCGGTGCGGTCGTCGTGGTGGTCGACGTTGGCAGCGGGGGCAGTGCGACGGTCGTCGTCGTGACGTAGGGCAGGAGGGTCGTGGTCGGTGCGGGCGGCGGTGGCGCGCTGGTCGTGGGCGCCGGCGCCTGCGGGTGGACGACGACGTCCGCCTCGGCGGCCGGCAGCTCGCGGTACCGCACGACCTTCCAGTCGGGCCCGAGGTAGCTGCTGAGGTCGTGGTCGTAGCCGAACTTGAGGTTGGGCGACCCGTTCACCACGAGCTCGTTGACGTTCACCGAACCCGCCCACCACAGCCCGCCGTTGATCGTGAGGCGGGATTCCGGCGCCCACAGCACGCCCCGGAACGTCATGGTCGAGAACGTGTTCGCGCTGCCGGTGACGATCGGCGCCGGCCCGTCCTTGAAGACCTGGAACTGCGTGGCCGACCCGAGCGTGTTGACGATCGCGCCTGACACGTCGAGGGAGTGGTACTCCACGGGCTTTCCCGTCGCGTCCACGGTCGGCAGCACGTAGATCTGCACCGGTCCGTTGCGGACGGCGATGAACCCCTCGAGGGCGACGTCCTCCCGGCAGAGGAACGGCGTGCCGTTCTTGCCGTCGAGGTACCACGGGTTGAGCGCGTCCGCGGTGCTGGCCCCGAACACGCCGCCCGCCGGGCACGGCTGGCCGGTCGGGGGGACCTGGTACGACATGTCGCGCGGCGCGTCGAGCTTCGTCAGGTGGGTGGTGTCGCAGTCCCCGTGGCCCGCGTATTCGTCGATGTACACGTTCGGGTCGACGGGGCCGTTGCAGACCACGGCGTTGTCCGAGCCGATCCGCACGACGTCCGGCTGCCCGATCGCCTGGTTGAAGGAGTAGAAGCCGATCCGCATGCCTCCGGTCGCGGTCGTGCCGTCGAAGTGCAGGGGCTGCGTCGACCACAGGGCGTACGGGAACCGCGCCGACCTCCGCACGAGGGCCTGGGCGGCGTGGCGCGACCGACCGACCTCGGCCAGCGACGTCACGACGTACTCGGAGTCGCTCCGCTTCTCGGCGAGGTACGTGTAGCGACCGCCGCTCGACTCCGCGGTGTGACGGATCTCGACGGGAGCGGTCTGGTCGATCTTGAAGAGCGCGTCGGCGATGCCCGCGTCGGCGACGGCGAGCGCGGCCTCGAAGTCCTGGCCGCGGTGCACGCCGCCGATCACCGACAGCGTCCTCGCGAGGATCCCGAGCGACAACGTCGTCAGCACCATGAGCACGACCAGCGCCATGATCAGGGTCGCGCCGTCGTCGCCCTGCAACCGGCGGGGCGCGACCGGGCGTCGGGTCTCGCTCACGGCGACGGCACCGTCGGGGCCGGCGGCAGCGTGGGCGGGACGATCGTCGTCGTCGTGGTCGTCAGGTCGAGCAGCGTCGTGGTCGTCGTCGCGGGGATGGACACCGCGACGGGGGCAGGGGAGAGCGGGCAACCCTGGGGCTTCGTCGACCGGTTGCGGAGCTGCACGTCGGAGTGCAGCGGCGCAGGCCTCGGCCCTGGGCGGGGCGCGGCGACGAGACGGATCCCGATGCGCGTCGTGCACGCGGCGACGTCGGCGGGCTGCGTCGACGCGTCGAGCACGAAGGGCTGGCCGTTGGCTCGGTAGTACGTGAAGAGGGGCAACGTCGCGTCGACGCCCCGAAGCCGGTGCGTGATCGTCGGCGGCGCCGTCGACTGGTCTTCGCGGACGAGCTCTGCCGCGCCGTTGACGTACCAGGCGACGGGTACGCCAGGCGACGAGATGTCGCCGAACACGTCGAGCTGCAGTCGGTACTGGTAGTCGGTGGTCGTCGCGAGCGGCGCGGGTGGTGCGCTCGACCGAAGGTCGCGCTGCAAGGCGACGAGCGTTTGGCGCAGCTCCTCCTGGTTCGACGCGAACGCGTCGACCCGGCGCTCGATCGACATCTGCCCCGTGAGGAAGCCGAGGATCGACACGATCACGACGCTCGACACGAACAGCGCGATCATCATCTCGACGACGGTGAAGCCCGCGTCGGCGTCCCCGACGGCGTAGGGCGCGAGCGCGCGTCGAGCGGTCACCGGCACGACCGCTTCGTCGCGTCGCAGACGAGCAACACGGTGCTGCCCCGCTCGGCGAGCGTGCCGTCGCGGATGACGATGTCGTGGCGGCCGACGTCCCATGCCTCCTCGCCGTTGATCGTCCCCTCGAACACGCCGTCGTCCGCGGTGAGCGCGATCGTGCGCGTCACGCCCGCGCGTGGCGAGTACTCGGCCCGCAACGTCGTCGTCAGGCAGTTGCCGATCGTGTTGACCGCGAGCCGCGGGCTGGTGGTGAGCTTCGAGCCGTTGCCGCTTCCGCGCTTGTGCACCGCCTTCGGGGTCACCGACGACAAGCCCAGTCGGCACGGCGCCAGCGGGTTCGCCGGCGTCGAGATCGCGCCGATCCCCGTCCAGCCGGACGTCGTGCCGTTCGCTGCGACCGAGGCGACCCGGAACTGGTAGGCCGTGCCGGCGGACAGGTCGGTGACGCGGAAGTACGGCGTGGGGTTGGAGGTCGACACCTCGTACTGCGTGGTGACGAAGTAGTCGGTCGAGTACTGGACGACGAAGCCTTCGATCGGCGGGTTGGAGGCGACAGGGGACACCCATGCCAGGTCGACCGCGGTCGTGCCCGTCAGCCCCGCTGGGATCGTGAGGACGAGGTCGCTCGGCGCGGCCGGCGTGCCCGGCGGGGCGTTCGGGACCTTCGCCGCGACGGGCACGTGGCGGCCGCGCCCGCCCGGGTAGATGATCGTCTCCTGGCGCACCTCGCGGTAGCGGTCGTCGGTCCACGACACCGTGACGGTGAGGCTCTTGTAGGCGTCGGTGGTGGCGGTCTGCGCCGGGTCGGCGGCCGCGGTCTCGTCGACCATGTCGATGTGCCAGTCGACGGAGAAGGTCCGCGTCCCGACGGGCACCTGCCGCCCGCGGCCGGTCGCCCCCGGCTCGCTACCGGTGGGGATGCTGTCGTACGGGAGCGCGCGGTACTCCTCGATCACCTGCGTGGCGACGGAGACGGCCTTCGAACGCGCGCCTGCGTCGGCGGCGACCTTCATCGACGAGTTCGTCACCCCGATCACGCCGACGACGCCCAGGGCGAGGACGGTCATCGCGGCGAGCAGCTCGATGAGCGTGAAGCCCTCGTCGCCCGACACCCCCCCTGCCGGGCCCTGTCCGGTGCCCGCGTTGTTCATGCACGACGGGTCTCGGCCCGCGCCCGCGAATGGTGAATGACCATTTACGCAATGCCACGCGATGACTAGCTACCGACGTGCGCGCGCTATGGGCGGTACTCGCCCTTCCTGCCGCGCAGATTGCCCCCGCGCCGGGCCGGGGTCAGCCGCCGTTGCGGCGCTGGTCGCGGAGGAATTGCTCGACCTCGGCGGCGAGCGTCTCCGCAGGAGGGATCGCGAAAGGCTGCTCGCCCTCGTCCTCCTCGCTGTCCTCCTCGAGGCGGCGCACGTAATCGGCGACGTCGTCCTCGCCGGACAGCATCTCGTTCACCTGGCGCTCGTACGCCGAGCTCGCGATCTCGAGGTCGGTGGTGTCGAGCGGCAGGTCGAGCAACCCGCCCAACCGTTCGATCAGCGCGAGCGCGGCCTTGGGCGACTGCGTCTCGCGCAGGTAGTGCGGGGTGGTCGCCCACAACGAGGCCGACCGGAGCTTGCGGTTCGCGCAGGCGTCCATCAGCACGCCGACGATGCCGGTCGGGCCTTCGTATCGCGAACGGGTGAAGCCCATCTCGGCGATGATCGACGGGTCGGTCGCCGTGCCCGTGACGCGCACGGGGCGGGTGTGGGGCACGTCGGCGAGCAGCGCGCCCAACGTGAACACGGTCTCGACGCCGAGGTCGGATGCGACTTCGAGCACGGCTTCGGTGAAGCTGCGCCACTTCAGCGCGGGCTCGATGCCGACCAGCAGGACGAGGTCGTGGCCGGCACCGGGGATCGACGCCGCGGAGAAGGTCGGCGTCGGCCACTCGATCGTGCGGTGCATGCCGCTGTCGAGGCGGACGTGCGGGCGAGCGACCGTGAAGTCGTAGAACTCCTCGGGGTCGATCGTCGCGAACGGGGCGGCCTCGGTCGTGCCGTCGAGCCAGCGGAGCGCAGTCGTCGCCGCTTCACCGGCGTCGTTCCATCCTTCGAAGGCGGCCACGAGCACGGGACGACGGAGCTGCGGGCGGTGGTCCCACCGCAGGTACGACATGTCGACACAACGCTACCCAACCGCCCGCGTTAGGAGTGGCGACCCTCCTGCGAGCGCAGTTCCTCGTAGCCGTACGGGTTCGACGGCGGCGGCGCGACCTGCGGCGTCCGCGGCACGCGGACCGTGAACGTGGTCCCTTCGCCGAGCGTGCTGCGCACGACGATCTCGCCGCCGTGGGCCTCGACGAAGTGGCGAGCGAGCGACAGCCCGATCCCGAAGCCGCCCGCGCTGCGCGTCGGGCCGGCCTCGACCTGGTGGAAGCGGTCGAAGATGCGGCCGAGCTCGTCCTCGGGTATCCCGATGCCTTCGTCGGTCACCTCCACCTCGACCGTGTCGTGCTCGGCGCGCAGCGCGAGGACGATGGGCGACGCCGGCGGTGAGAACTTCGCCGCGTTGGAGAGCAGGTTCGCCACGACCCGCTCGAGCTTCACCGCGTCGCCGGTGCCGACGACCGCACCAGCCGGCACGTGCAGCGTGATCTCCCGGCCCGACTGCAGCTGCGCGATCTCGGCCCACCGCACGACGGCGTCGCGCCAGTCGATCGACGTCAGCGTGAGACGCGTGACGCCGGCCTCGGCAACCGCTTGTTCCAGCAACCCTTCGATGAGGTCGACGAGGTGCTCCGACCGTCGCTCCAGCGTCTCGTACATGCCTTCGAGCTGGTCCGGCCGGAGACGGTCGGCTGCCGACCGCAGCGTCGCCGCCACGAGCTTGATGGTCGCGGCGGGCGTGCGCAGCTCGTGCGACACGTTGGCCAGGAACTCGTCCTTCCTCCGGTTGAGCTCGCGGAGCTGCGCAGACGCCTCGGTCTCGCGGCGGTAGGCAGAGGCGCTCCCGAGGGCCAGCGCGAGCTGGCGCGCGACCCGTTCGAGGCGTTCGCGCACGCGGTCGTCGACGCGGCGAGCGTGCCCGTCGGCGAGCAGAAGCACGCCCAACCGGTCGCCGTGGTCGACGAGCGGGAGCACGGCGACGGCGCGCACGCCGTCGCGAGCGAGGAGGTGGTCGGGCCCGAACGTGGAGCGGATGTCGGCGAGGAACTCCGGCCTGCCGGTGCGCAGCGCGTCGGCGGTCAGGCGGGGCCCGCCGACGCGCCGGAGCGCGGCGTCGTACTCGGCGAGCCGGCCGAGGTCGATGCCATGGTGCGCGGCGACCGCGAGCGTTCCGCCGCCCGGCACGAGGACGCAGCCCTGCGGCCAGCCGACGACCGCGAGCGCGGCCTGGAGGCCGATCTCGGCCAGGTCGGTCGACAACGGGTCGCCCGTCGACGCCTCGAGCACCGTGTGCAGCGCCCGCGCGGATCGCACCGACTCGCGGAGCGTCGCGGCGACGACCACCGCGAAATGGGCGATGAACAGGAAGATGGCGATGCGGACGACGGTGTCGCTCGCGGTCAGCGGCAGCTCGACCCCGGCGATGAGCTGCTCGATCACCGGCGCGATCACGGCTATCGAATACCTCGCCGGGCCGGTGAAGAACGTCGCACTGAACAGCACGGGCACGACGAAGACGACGCGGTAGGGCGACGACGCGTCGTCGGCCGCGGCGACGGCGAGCGCGATCAGCACGCAGTAGGCGAGGATCAGCGAGAACAGGAGCGCGTGCGTCAGCCGCTCGATCGCGCCGCGGAAGCGCGTGAGGCTGGCGATGAGCGCGGCGACGGCGGCCAGCCCGAGGACGAAGAAGCGGCGCTCGATGGTGGGGACGGCCCACGGCGCCGACGCCGCGACCGTCGCCGCGCCCAGCAGCCCGAAGTCGGAGATCGTCCTGCGCATCTGCGCGTCCGTGTGCGGGTCGTCGAAGAGCGGCGATGGGCGCGCGGCAGGGGTGGGAGGCCCCTGCCCGGTCGCCGGTTCGGGCGGTTCGGAGGTCGTTGTCGCACCCCCGTCTTACCCTGTGCGCCGTGCCCCGTGCCCCGGCGACCTCCGACGTGCTCGAGCGATTCAGCCCCATCGCCCGCGCCTGGTTCGGCAACGCGTTCGAGGCGCCAACCGACGCGCAGCGCCAGGGGTGGGAGGCGATCAGCCGCGGCGACCACACGCTGATCCTCGCCCCGACGGGCTCTGGCAAGACCCTCGCCGCGTTCCTGTGGGCGATCGACCGCCTGCTCACGGGGCCCCCGGCGGCGGGCGACCGCAAGCGCTGCCGCGTGCTCTACGTCTCGCCGTTGAAGGCGCTGACGTACGACGTCGAGCGCAACCTCCGTGCGCCCCTCATCGGCATGTCGAACGAGGCGGCGAGGCTGGGGGAGACGACGCACGACGTGCGGGTCGGCGTCCGCACCGGCGACACGAGCTCGAAGGAGCGGCGCGATCTCGTCCGCTACCCGCCCGACATCCTCGTCACGACCCCCGAGTCGCTCTAC
>DASVEG010000302.1:0-4768 GCA_036380695.1 Acidimicrobiales bacterium | reverse complement strand
GCCCCACAGCTGGAGCAGGCGCAGGGTACGGAGGCGGCCGATGGGGACGAGACCGGCGTCGGTGACCGCGGTGTTGCCGAGGCCGAGCTGGCGCAAGGCGGGCAGCCGGGCGACGAGGTCGAGCGCGCCGTCGGTGATCTGCGTGTTCCAGAGCCAGAGCGTCTCCAGGCCGGTGCAGCCGAGGAGATGGAGCAGGCCCGCGTCGGTGATCGCCGTCCCCGTGAGGTCGAGGATCCGCAGGCTCGTCATGCCCCGCAGGTGCACGAGGTCGTAGTCGCCGATCGCCGCGCCCGCGGCGTGCAGGCCGAAGAGGCGGTCGGGCGCGAGCTGGGCGAGGGGCTGCAGCGTTGTCGCGCCGGCGACGCGGAGGTTGTACTGCGCCCGGCCGTCCGGCCCCGACCGCCAACTGGCGTTGCCGAGCCACGGCTGGAAGCCCGTGCCCAGCGCGGGGAGCGCTTTGGGTGCATCGCCCCGGCGGGGGTGGTGGGACGCACCGGAGCCCTTCCGCTCGACCGGGCGATCGAGCCACTTGTCGTACCGGCGGCGCCTGGCGGGGTCCTGGAGCAGCGTCCAGGCCGCGTTGAGGCGCTGCATCGAGCGCTCGGCTTCGTCCCGCACCACGGGAACCGATGCCGCGTGGTTGTCGGGGTGGTAAAGCCGCGCTTGGCGCAGGTACGCGCGCTTGATCTCGGCCAGCGTCGCGTCCTTTGGCACACCGAGGACGTCGTAGTGGGTCGCCACCAGGGGTTCAGCTTCGACGGACGGGCGCTCCTGCCCTGCTCGCGGGAGAATGCAGACCGTGCTGCACGTCGCGCTCGCTGTCGCCGCCGGGCTGGTCGCCGTCGCGTTCGCGTTCTCGACGTTGGAGCGGTGGTTGGCCCGCCGCAGGCGTCACGAGCTGGCGTGGTCGGTGTCGCTGGTGTGCTTCGCCATCGCGTCGTTCGCCCTCGCGGCGGGCGCCGCGCTGGGCTGGGACGACGTCTCGTTCCGCGTCTTCTACCTGTTCGGGGCGATCGTCAACGTGCCGTTCCTCGCCCTCGGGACCGTGTACCTGCTCGGGAGCCAGCGTCGGGGCGACGGGTGGGCCGCCGCCGTGTCCCTGCTCGCGGCCTTCGCCGCCGGCGTCGTGCTGTCGACGCCGCTGCGGGCCGACATCCCCGCGCACGAGCTCGTGCAGGGTTCGGAGGTCTTCGGCCCGCTCCCCCGCGTGCTGGCCGCCGTCTGCTCGGGCGTCGGCGCGCTCGTGATCTTCGGCGGCGCAGCGGTGTCCGCCTGGCGCTACCGCAGGGGCCGGATGCTGTGGGCGAACGTGCTCATCGCCGCAGGCACGCTCGTGCTGTCGTCGAGCGGGCTGTTCAACTCGGTGCTGGGCGAGATGGACGCGTTCGCCGTCAGCCTCACCATCGGGATCTCGGTGATCTTCGCCGGCTTCCTCGTCGCCACGAGCGGTGGAGCGCCCCCGGGCGCGGCGCCGGCGCGATCTACGCGACAGGAAGGGCGACTACCGCCCCTGGAGCGCGCACGTCGCGGGGCGCAGGGTGGAGGCGGCTCAGGTGCGGAGCGCGCGGCGGAGGAGCTTCCCACCCATGCCGTGCGGTAGCTGGTCGACGAACTGCACCTTCGTCGGGCACTTGTAGCGGGCGAGGCGGCCGGCGCAGAACTCGACGAGCTCGTCCTCCTCGAGGTGGTAACCGGCCACGGGCACGATGAACGCCTTGACGGTCTCACCCGAGTGGGGGTGGGGCATGCCGACGACGGCGACCTCGGCGACGCCGGGATGTTCGAGCAACGCCTCCTCGACCTCGGCGGGATACACGTTGAAGCCCGAGACGATGACGAGGTCCTTCGCCCGGTCGACGATGTAGAGGTAGCCGTCGTCGTCGACGACCGCGACGTCGCCTGTGCGGAGCCACCCGTCCGCGGTGAGCACCGACGCGGTGGCCTCCTCGTCGTTCCAGTACCCCTTGAAGACGTTCGGGCCGCGCACCCAGATCTCGCCTTCGTCGCCCTGCAGCGCGTCCTCGCCGTCGCTGTCCACGAGGCGCACCTCGACGCCGGGGATCGGGCAGCCGATCGAGCCGGGCTTGGCGCTGCCGGCGGTGACCGACGACGTGACCGTCGGTGCCGCCTCGGTGAGCCCGTAGCCCTGGTAGATCGGGATCCGGTAGCGGGCCTCGAACGCCGCGCCCGTCTCCGGGCTCAACGGCGCCGCACCCGACACGGCGAGCCGCACCGACCGGAACGCGCCAGGGTCGGCCTCGGGCATGTTCGCCCACGCCTGGAACATCGGCGGGGCGCCGGCCACGATCGTCACGCGGTGGTCCTTGATCGTGTCCAGAGACGACGCCGGATCGAACCGCTCGACGAGCACCACCGACGCGCCCGCGTACAGCGAGAGGTCGAGCAGGACGTTGAGCCCGAAGATGTGGAACATGGGCAGGACGCCCAGGCTCTTGTCCGCGGCGGTGAGGGCGCGGTCGGGGTGCAACTGCATCTGCTCGAGGTTGGCGAGCAGGTTGCCGTGGGTGAGCATGGCCGCCTTCGGCGAGCCGCTCGTGCCTGCGGTGAAAATGAGGACGGCGAGGTCGTCGCCCGACCGGTCGACGACCGGAGCCTCGTCGCCGATCACCTTGTCGATCGACTTCGCGCCTGCGAGGTCGACGCCCTCGGGAACGATGACCTGCTCGACCGGGACACCGCCCTGGCCGATGCCGGCCATCGCGTCCCGACCGGTCGCGCCGACGAACGCGACCTTGGCCGAGATCGCGGTCAGCTCCGCCCGCAGCTCGGCGGACGGGCTCGCCGGGTTGAGCGGCACGGCGACGCCACCGACGCCGAGGGTGGCCAGGTACGCCTGCACGAAGAAGGGATTGTTGGCGGCGACGATCCCCACGCGGTCGCCCGGCTCGACGCCGAGGCCAACCAGGCCGCCCCGAAAGCGGGCTGTGGTTTCGCGCAGCTCGCCGTACGTCGTCTGCCGGCCTCGGCTCACCAGCGCGAGCGCGTCGTCGGGCTTGCCGTCCACGATCGTGGCCAGGTTCACCGGGACACGGTGGTAGCGCCGGTGGCCGCTTCGCAAGTCAGACGCGCTCAAGGCAGGACACGCGTTCGTCCGATACCCCAGACGTGGCATTTCCCGCGCTGGTGCCCGCCGCGCCCCGATGCAGGCAAGATGGCGCGATGAGCGCGCTCGCCCGGCGCATCGCGGCGGTGACCCTGGCGCTCGCGTTCGCGTGCACCGCGCTGGTCGCCGGGGCGCCGGCCGCGCACGCCGCAGACACCGCGGCGGAAGACCAGTTCGTCTCGCTGACCAACGCGGCCAGGGGGTCGAAGGGCCTCGGCGGGCTGAGCGTGAACGGGGAGCTGCTCGCCGTCGCCCGCCGGTGGTCGGGGAAGATGGCGGCCGACAACAAGCTGGCCCACAACCCGAACCTGGCACGGGAGGTGTCGGCCGACTGGGAGAAGCTGGGCGAGAACGTCGGCACCGGCGACACGCCGCAGCAGATCCACGACGCGTTCATGAACTCGCCCGCGCACCGGGCCAACATCCTCGACGGCGCGTACACCCACGTCGGCATCGGCGTTGAGCGCGGCGCCGATGGGCGCATCTGGGTGACCGAGGTGTTCATGCGGCTGCGCAGCGGCAGCGCGCCCACGCCGCCACCGCCGACGACCGCCAAGCCACCGCCGCCGCCGACCACGGCCAAGCCGGTGCCGCCGCCGACGACTACGCCGCCCGCCACCACGCCGCCCGAGACGACGACGACCACGACGACCACCACCACCACGACGACGACCACCACCCTGCCGCTTCCGCCGCCGCCCTCGGCGTCCGGGACGCAGCCCCGTTACGTCATGGTGCTCGAGGCGTTGGCGCGGCTCGACGGCGGTCGTTGACGCGTTGCGTACGCTGCACCAAGTGGACCAAACGATCCGCGTCCTGGTGGTCGACGACACCGACCACGTGCGGCGCATGCTGACGACGATGCTGGCGGTCGACGGGTTCGACGTCGTCGGCAGTGCCGCGGACGGGCCAACCGCCTTGTCGGCCGCCGCCGAGCACGAGCCCGACGTCGTCGTCGTCGACTACCGCATGCCGCGGATGGACGGCCTCGAGACGGCGCGGCGCCTCAAGGAGCACCGGCCCGCCCAACACGTGATCGTGTACACCGCCTTCATCGACGAAGAGCTGGAGAAGCAGGCGGCCGAGATCGGCGTCGCACTGTGCCTCGGCAAGGTCGAGGGCCTCGGCCCGCTCGAGCACGAGATCCGCCGGCTCGTCCGCTGACAGGCCTGGCGGGGCTGCGAACGGCTACTTGCCGTAGAGCAGCAACTGCACGAGCGTCGCGCCGAAGATCAGCATCAACAGGATGGCCAGCGTGATCGTGGTGCCCATGCGCATCGCCCGATCACGTTAGGAGGGCGCGGCGATGAGGACGGAATCGCCCGTGCGCAGCTTCAGCTCCGCGGCCGCCGAGAGCCGGTCGAAGGCGAGCGAGATCAAGCCGTAGCTGTCGACGACGACGCCGAGCTCGCCGGGCCGGATGTCGCCGTAGGTGGCCGCCCGGCGGGCCCGTCGCACGCCCGCGTCGCCCCACGTCACCATCAGCCGCTCGCCGAAGGGCTCGATCTCCTCGGGGTCGACGTTCAACTGCACGTTGCCGTAGCGGTCGACCCACAGCACCTCCCCCCGCACGCTGCCCTCCTCGACGTTCGTGAGGGGGACGAGCCCCGGCAGCAGCGACAGGGGGTCGACCTCGGGCCCGAG
>DASVEG010000301.1:0-4438 GCA_036380695.1 Acidimicrobiales bacterium | reverse complement strand
CTCGAGCGCGAATTCCCGGTGCTGATCCACCGGCCGACGGTGCCGCACGAAATCTTCGCCACCGGCTCCGTGGGCGTCGTGTCGCGTGAGATCGTCTCGAAGCACGTGTGGAGCGATCACATCGTGGCGGGCGAGACCTGCGTCGTCGTCGACGACCCTCGTGACCACGCGCAGCTCGCGTCGACGCTGTCGCGGCTGCTGACCGACGAGGCCGAGCGGGAACGGTTGAGCGCCGGCGCAGGCGCGTTGTCGATGCTGTCGCAGGGCATCGACGTCCTGGGCGAGGCATACGAGCAGGCGTTCACGCAGGTGACCGCGTCGCGGGACCGGCAGTACGCCGCGCCGAGCGTCGCGGAGACGATCGCGAGGATGATGCCCGCGACCACGCTGCTGCTCGGCGACGACGCGATCGAAGCGGTAGGTGGCCGGTTCACACCGTCGAACGGGCTCGAGTTCGCAGCCGCGGTCACGACCGCTGCGGCGCAGGCCGCCAGCGAAGTCGCGGCCGACGTGGGAGGGCGCGCGGGGGAGCTCGCCGCGTTCGAGGCACTGCACGTGTGGTCGCGTACGGACGCTGGCGCGCTCGAAGGCACGAGCACGTTCCCGCCCACCACGCGCCCACGCCCCTCGTCGCGCCAGACGGTCGGGCGGGAGCGGGGGCGTCTCCGACCGATCGCCACGTCGGACGTTCGCCGGCTCACGACGACGTTCCACGCCAGGCAGGTGGCTTCGGAGCCGGTCGACGATCGAGCGCAGCTCGAGAAGCTGCTCGCCGAAGCGCCGCCGGCGACAGTCCACTACCTGTTCCACCGGCCCCCGAACATGTTCGGCCGCGTGTTCGAAGTCGACGCCGACCTGCTCGACCTGCTCGACCGGTGCGACGGGACGACGACGTGGGACGAGATCGTCGCCGCCGCCTCCAAGGGCGACATCCTCCGTGAAGGGAGGGTCGAGGAGGTCCTCTCGCAGCTCGTTGCGCAGTCGGTCGCGACGCTCCGGTGACCAGTACCCGCGACACCCGCGCCCTCGGGACGGTCGTCCTCGCCGTCCCGCCGTTCATCGGGCTCGAGCGCCCCGCGCTCGGCGTCAGTGTCCTGAAGGCGGCGGCGAAGGCGCATGGCTTCGACTGCGTCGTCGAGTACCCCAGCTTCCGGTTCGCCGCCCACGTCGGTCGCGAGCTGTACGACTCCGTGAACGACGACCGCGGGTTGCCACCGCAAGCCTTCGTCGGCGAGGCGTTGTTCCTCGACGCCATCCACGGCGCGGGCGCATGGCAGCGCTATGCCGACGAGCTCCTGCGGGATCTCGACGTCGACCCCGAGCGTCTCGAGGCGTTCTCGCGGGCCTCCGCGACGTGCGCGGCTTTCGTCGCCGGTGAGGCGGACCGGCTGCTGTCGCAGCACCCGTCGTTGGCCGTCCTCGGCATCACGTCCACGTTCCAGCAGAACCTCGCCGGCCTCGCGCTCTGCGCAGCGATCAAGGCGGCGCGCCCGGAAGTCCGAACGGTCTTCGGGGGTGCCAACTGCGAAGGCGACATGGGCGTCGAGCTCTTGCGGTCGTTTCCGATCGTCGACTTCGTCATGTCGGGCGAGTGCGATCACGCGTTCCCGCGCCTCCTCGAGGCGCTCGACCGCGGCGATCCGCTCGACACCGTCCCGTCGCTCGTCTGGCGCGATGGTGCCGACAGCGGTGTCGTCCGTGCGAACGACGGCGAGCCGGTCAATGACCTCGACGGCACTCCGGTGCCGGACTTCGACGACTACTTCGTCGCCCGTGACTGGTATCTCGCGCTCGAAGGCTCCCGCCCCATTCGAACGATCGGCATGCTCGAGACCGCGCGCGGATGCTGGTGGGGAGCGAGGTCCCACTGCACCTTCTGCGGGTTGAACGGTGCCTCGATGGGCTTTCGCAGCAAGTCACCGGCGCGGGTGATGGCGGAGATCCGGCGCCTGCGCGGCCGGTACGACACGAGCTACATCGAGGTCGTCGACAACATCCTCGACATGCGCTACTTCCGCTCGGTGATCCCGGCGCTGGCTGGCACGGACACGCGGTTCTTCTGGGAGGTGAAGGCCACGCTGTCGCGCCGGCAGGTCGCGATGCTCGCGGCCGCCGGCGTCCGCCATATCCAGCCCGGTATCGAGAGCCTCAGCGATCACGTCCTCGAGCTCATGGGGAAGGGCACCAAAGCGCTCCAGAACGTGCAGCTACTGAAGTGGTGCCGTGAGTACGGCATCAGGCCGGCGTGGAACGTGATCTTCGGCTTCCCCGGCGAGGTCGCACAGGATTACCTGGACGTGGTCGAAGTGATCGAGGCAATCACCTTCCTCCAGCCGCCCGAGGGTGTCGGTCGCGTGCGCCTCGACCGCTTCAGCCCGTACCACACGCGACCGAGCGAGTACGGCATCGTGAACGTGCGGCCGGCACCCGCATATCGTCATCTCTATCCCGAGGGCGTCGATCTCCACGCCATCGCCTACTACTTCGAGTTCGAATATGCCGACGGCCGGGTGTGCAACGACGACGCGGCCGAGCTGCGCGCCGTGGTCGAACGGTGGCGGTCGACCGGCGCCGTCGGCTCGCTGGAGCAGACCAACGAAGGCGACGACCTCGTGATCGTCGATCGCCGCGCCGTGCCCGCCACCTACCGACTCAGCGGTTGGCGCGCTGAGCTCTACCGGATGTGCGATGCCGCAACGGACGAGCGCGAGCTGCTCGTCAGCGGCCTCGACGCGAGCGACGTGGCGGACTTCGTCGAGTGGTGCAAGGAACGTCGGCTCATGCTGTCGCAGGGTGGGCGCCTGCTGTCGCTCGCGGTCACCACACCGGCGCGCCCGATCGACGCCGACGAACCAACCACGGTCGGGCGGGGCGAGCGGCGGAGCCTGGCGCGCCGGATCCCGGTGGCAAGCACATGACGGTCGAGCAGGAGCCCCTCGTCCTCGACGCGTACCGGGTGCCTGGCCAGGCGCCGATGGCCATCGAGCCGGCGTCCAACGCGCGCGGTTGGATGCGCGACACACGAGAGCGCTTCGCGTTCCTCTGCCTGCCACTCACGATGGCGAACGAGTCAGGCTGGATCATCCGATTGTCCCACTCGCTGCGCGTCACCTGGACCGGCGCGGGGGGCAGCGAGTCCATGACCGTCGAGATCGTTGACGGCTCGCCGCCGGCTCCGGCCGCTTCGCACTTCGGCCACGGCATCCTGAGCTTTCGCATCCCGTATGTCTTCCGGACGCCGGAGGGCTACAACCTGCTCGTGCGCGGCCCGGCCAACCTTCCCAAGGACGGCGTCGCACCGCTCGAAGGCCTGATCGAGACCGATTGGGCCCCGGTCTCGTTCACGATGAACTGGCAGGTGACCCGGCCTCACCACCCGGTGCTGTTCTCCGCCGGCGAACCGATCTGCATGATCGTTCCGCAGCGCCGGGGAGAGCTCGAGGCCTTCGAGCCACGGGTGGGCGACATGGACGAGGACAGCGACATCGCCGCCTCGTTCGACGCGTGGCAGCGCCAGCGGAACGACCAGCTGAAGACGGCATTGCGGTCGAACACGTTCAAGACCGACCGGTTCGTTGACCAGCTCTACATGAAGGGTCTGCGGCCCGACGGCACGTCTGCAGCCGTGCACGAGCGCCGGCGGCAGCTCCGGCCGTTCGAGTGACGAGCAGGAGCGCGCCGGTGCCCGACTCGCAGGTGGCCACGCTCGCATGGGCGGCTCCGCAACTCGACGCCGCGGACGTCGCACGCTGTCGCGCGGAGTACGCGGAGGAGGGCGTCACGCAGTTCGGCGGCTGTACCGACGGCGAGCTACGCGAAGCGTTGTTGCGCTTCGAGCGCGACCACCGGTCGGAAGGGTCACACCGGTACGCGCCCCCGGCGCAGATCGACGACACGATCGCCGGCGGGTTCGATTTCCATCGCATCGACTACGGCCAATACCCGAGGTCACGCGCCACGCTCGAGGACAAGCGGCGGTTGCGCGACCTCTTCGACGACCAGGGGATCTCCCGCATCGCCGCGATGCTCGACGCCGTGCTGCACCCGATCGTCGAGTCGGTGACGGGCGAGGCCATCCGGTTCGTCCGCCCGTACCTGCTCGTGTACCGCGAGGGCGGCTACATCGCGCCGCACTGCGACGCGAAGATCGGCAACCGCATCAACGTGCAGATCAGCGCGCTCGACAACTGCGTGTCCGCGCTGCGCGTGTTCACCCCGGGCGGCATCAAGCTGCTCCACGACAGCCCCGGTGTCGTGCGCATCCTGGGACCTCGCCCCTGGCATGAGGTGCCCCCGCTGCTGCCCGTCGAAGCGAGTCGCCCGGCGACGCGGGTGCTCCTCACGCTCCGGTATGACGTGCCCGACAAAGGCGGGGCCATCGGTGCCGCCTGAGCGCCTCGGTCCCGGCGGTCCCGGCGGTCCGGGCGGTCCCGGCGGT
>DASVEG010000300.1:0-12390 GCA_036380695.1 Acidimicrobiales bacterium | reverse complement strand
TGCCCGTGTAGCCGTCGGTCGACTCGGTGGCGGCGATGACGAGGTCGGGGTTCACCCGCTTGATGGCGGCGGCGAGAACTTTGGCCGTCGTCAGCGCATCCGAGCCGCGCAGCTCGGGGTCGGACACGAGGATCGCCTTGTGCGCGCCCATGGCGAGCGCGGTACGGAGGCCGCTCACCTCGTCGTTCGGCGCCATCGACACGAGGGTGACCTCGCCGCCCCCCGCCTTGTCGACGAGCTGGAGCGCCATCTCGACGCCGTACGCGTCGGAGTCGTCGAGGATGAGCTTGCCCTCGCGAACGAGGAACTTCGTGTCCGGGTCCAGCTTGCCCGGCGAGGCCGGATCCGGGATCTGCTTCACGCAGACGGCAACGTTCATGCATGACTCCTAGGACGCGTCGGAACGTCGTCGCACACTCGTGTGGACGGACGCGACGCGCATTGTTGACGACGCGGGCGTCGATTGACCAAACGGGTCGCCGCGAGAGCGCGGTTCCGACGCCCGCGTGCGGCGCGAGACGGTGAGTGTGCGGTCGGTGGCTCCGGGTAGTGTCGGGCGCATGCCCTCGGACGAGGTCCAGCTCGTCATGCCCGCGGATCCGGAGTTCCTGCGGCTGGCGCGCGTCACCGCTATGGGCCTCGCGAGCCGGCTGTCGTTCACGATCGACGAGATCGACGACCTCCGCATCGCGATCGACGAGCTCGTCTTCGGGCTCATCGGCACGAAGGGCAGGCCCGGCCGGGTCGTCATGCGTTACCGGTTGCAGCCGCAGGGTCTCGAAGTGGAGGGGTCCGGCCTCTTCGACGACAACGAAGTGCCTCCCGGCCTCACCGAGCTGTCCGAGCTCATCCTCGACGCCGTCGCCGATGAGCACGAGCTCGTGCCAGACGCAACGGCGCCGCGGTTCCGCATGCTCAAGCGTCGGAGCGAGCCCGCGGCCTGATGAGCTTCGACGCAGAGCGCCGGCAGGCGCTCCGAGAGAAGTTCGTCGTGTTCGCCGAGACGCGCGACGAGAAAGTGCGGGCGGAGCTGATCGAAGCGCACCTCGGTCTCGCCGAGTACCTCGCGCGCCGGTTCGCGAACCGCGGCGAACCGCTCGACGATCTCGTCCAGGTGGCGTCGATGGGGCTCGTCAAGGCGGTCGACCGCTTCGAGCCGGAGCGCGGGCTCGAATTCTCGACGTACGCCACGCACACCGTCGTCGGCGAGCTGAAGCGGCACTTCCGCGACAAGGGATGGGCGGTGCGCGTTCCGCGCCGCATGCAAGAGCTCCACCTGCGGCTGTCGAACCTCGTGAGCACGCTCAACCAAGACCTCGGCCGGGCCCCGACCGTCGCCGAGATCGCGCAGGCGGCAGGCGTGTCCGAAGAAGAGGTGCTCGAGGCGCTGGAAGCGGGGCAGGCGTACCGCTTCGCATCGCTCGACGCGCCGTTGCCAGGCGAGGACAACACGACCCTCGGCGGGAGCCTCGGCGAGGAGGACGCGGAGATCGTCGACGTCGAGCACCGCGTCGCGTTGAGCCCGCTCATCGCCAAGCTGCCGGAACGCCAGCAGCACATCCTGCACCTCCGGTTCTTCGAAGGCCTCACACAGTCGGAGATCGCGTCACGCCTCGGCATCAGTCAGATGCACGTGTCGCGACTGCTCGCCCGCAGCCTCGCCCAGTTGCGCGCCGCGGCCGAGCCCGACGAGGGCTGACACGGCCAGATCAGCCTGGCGGTGAAGGTCCTCCTCCTCGTGAACGCGTCCGCGTCGTCCGTCACGCCGCGGACCCGCGTCGTCATCGCCAAGGCGTTGGCCGCCGACCACGACGTCGAGGTCGCGGAGACGAGCAGGCGCGGGCACGCGACTCGTCTCGCGCAGGGGGCGGCTGCGGACGGCGTCGACTGCGTCGTGGTGCTCGGCGGCGACGGGACGCTCAACGAGGCGGCCAACGGGCTCGCCGGGTCGACCACCGCGCTGGGCGTGCTGCCGGGCGGGTCGACCAACGTGTTCGCCCGCACCATCGGCATGGTGAACGAGCCCATCGAAGCAACGGGCCAGCTGCTCGTCGCGCTTGCGCATCGCTCGATCCAGCGGGTCGGACTCGGGTCGGTCAACGGGCGGTACTTCCTCTTCCACGTCGGCATGGGGTGCGACGCCGCGGTCGTCGAGCAGGTCGAGCGGCGCGCCGGGCTGAAGCGCTACGCGGGCCACCCGCTGTTCGTCTACGCCGCATTCGCGACCTGGTTCCGCCACTTCGACCGCTCGCGGCCACGGTTCGCTGTCGCGTCAGCGGGCAGGCCGGTGATCGACGACGGCTACCTGGCCATCTGCCTGAACACGAACCCCTACACGTTCCTCGGCAACCGTCCCCTCGACGTCGCGCCGGACGCAGGGCTCGACCGGCCGCTCGTGCTCGTGACGGTGCGCACGATGGCGTTCGCGTCGATGCTGTCGATCGCGGGCGCGGCGCTCGGCGTCGGCCGCCCGCTCACGCGGCACCGGCGCGTGTCGTACGAGCCGTCGGTGACCTCCGCGGTCGTCACCGGTCACGGTCCGTTCCCCTACCAGGTCGACGGCGACTTCCTCGGTGAGACCGACCGGCTCGTGTTCGCGCACGAGCCCGACGTGCTCTCGCTCGTTATGCCTTAGCCGCGGCGCAGGGCGTCGATGGCGACGTCGGGGACGTTCGTGATGACGGCGTCGACGCCGACCTCGGCGAGCCAACGGATGCGGTCGGGGTCGTCGACGGTCCACGTGTTCACGGCCAGGCCCGCGTCGTGTGCGGCGGCGACGAGGTCCGCGTTGACGACGACGTGGTGGGGGTGGAAGGCGTGGTGGCCGTGGTCGACGGCGCGGGCGAGCGACGCCTGCTGATCCCACGCGGGCGACGCGAGGTACCCGCGCCGTATGTCGGCGTCGATCTCCTTGACCCGGTCGATGGTGTCGAGGCTGAAGGAGGAGACGAGCACGCGCGGGTGCAGCTTGCGCTCCGCGACGATGGCGGCGACGGCTGCGGCGAGGAACTCGCCGGCGTCGTAGTCGGGGTCGACCGGCGCGTTCTTGATCTCGACGTTCACGACCAAACCGTCGCAGGCGTCGAGCGCGGCACCGAGAAGCGGCACGTCGGGCGGCAGCTCCGCGACCACGAGGTCGCGGATGGCTCTGCCGTCGGCGAGCTCCGCGTCGTGGTGGACCACCAGCGCGTGATCGGCCGACCGGCGCACGTCGAGCTCGACCCCGTCTGCGCCTTGGCGCACGGCCTCGCGGAAGGCGTCCACCGTGTTCTCGCGCCGGGCCGCGGAGGCGCCGCGGTGGCCCCAAACGGTCGGAATTCGGCTTGCTTCGGACAAACGAGTGCTTGCTCCAGTTAGGCAGCAGGATTTACCTTGTCGATACCGAAGTGTTGCAGAGCAGAAATGCGCGCCGGTGCTATGTGAACGTCTTCACGAGCACGACGACAGTTCCCCAAACGGCGTGTGGCAGGACGCACCCCCGACGAAGAGAGGCGCCACCGTGGCCCTGACCTGGACCCGCACGACCGAATGGGACGCCGACGACTGGCGCGACCAGGCCAGCTGCCGCAGCGTCGACCCCGACCTCTTCTTCCCCGTCGGCACCACCGGCATCGCCCTCGTCCAGATCGAGCACGCCAAGGCCGTGTGCCGCACCTGCGAGGCGCAGCCCGCGTGCCTCGAGTTCGCCCTTGCTACCAATCAGGAGTCGGGCATCTGGGGCGGCACCTCCGAGGAGGAGCGCCGCAAGCTGCGCAAGCAGTGGCTGGCCGCCCGCCGCCGGGCCACCGCCACCGCCACCGCCAGCTAGCTCAGGGCCTACTCGGCCGCGTACGGAAACGCCCGCTGGCCGTTCGTGCCAGCCTTCGCTCTCCTTCTGGGTGCAGAAACCTGCGCTATGCGCAGGTTTCTGCACCCAGAACGCGTCTGGGGGACCTCAGGCCGGCGTGTCCTCGGTCAGGGGGACGGAGAGGCGGACGACGGTGCCGTTGTCCGTCGACAGCTCGATCGAGCCGCCCAGCTGGGCCTCGACGAGCCGCTTGACGATCGTGAGCCCGAGGCTGTCGCTCCGGTCGATGGAGAACCCCGAGGGCAGCCCCCTGCCGTTGTCGGTGACGACGACCTGCAGCGTCTCGCCGTCGTTGCACAGCTCGAGCGTGACCCGCCCGTGGGGCGGCCCGACGCCGAGGTCGTCCACCGACTCGAACGCGTGCTCCACCGCGTTCAGCAGGATCTCCTGGAGCACGACCGCGAACGGCGTGGCCACCTCGGCCGGCACCGCGCCCGCGTCGCCGTCGACCGCGAACGCCACGCTGCGCTCCATCGACGTGGCCGAGTCCGCCGCCACCCGCACGAGGTCTTCGATGATCTCGTCGAACGGCACCTGCTCCATCGCCTCGCGCGACAGGATCTCGTGCACCCTGGCGATCGCACGGATGCGGCGCTCGGCCTCCTGCAGCGCGTGGCGGGCCTCGGTCGACTCGAGCCGGCGGGACTGCAATCGCAGCAGCGAGCTGATCGTCTGCAGGTTGTTCTTGACCCGGTGGTGGACCTCGCGGATCGCCGCGTCCTTGCTGAGCAGCAGGCGGTCGAGACGGCGTAGCTGGGTCACGTCGCGCATGAGCACCAACGCGCCCGTGCCCCTGCCCTCCTCGAGCAAGGGAATGCACCGCAGGAGCACGATGACGTCGGGCCGCCGCTCGATCTCCTGGGTGACCGGGAACAGCGTGCCGTAGGCAGCGTCCACCGCGTTCTCGATGAGGCCGAGCTCGTCGAGTCGCATGCCCTCGACGTTCGTCGAGATGCCCATGCGGTGCAGCGCGCTGACGGCGTTGGGTGAGGCGTACTCGACTCGTGCGCCCTCGTCGAGCACGAGCACGCCGTCGCCGACGCGGGGCGCTTCCTCCTCGGCGATGGCCTCACCGCCGAACGGGAAGTCGCCGCGCACGATCATGCGAGCGAACCGCCCGAACGTCTCGACGTAGATCCGTTCGAGGTCGCCCTGCTGGCGGCCGATGTTCGGCACCGCCTCGCGGGTCATCACCGCGAGCACCTCGCCCTTCCAGCGCACCGGGATGCACTGGATCCGCGCCCGCTCGTGGCGCTCGACCACGTCGATCTCGCCCTCGACGATCTCACCGAGCCGGAGCGCGCGGGCGAGCAGGGGGCGCTCCGACTCGTCGAAGATCCGCCCGACGAGGTCGTCGCGATAGAGCGTCTGGCTGGTGGTCGGGCGGACCTGCCCGACGACGAGGAACTTGGCGCCCCCTCCGCTCGCGTTCGCGACGGGAACGAACAGCAGGAGGTCGGCGAAGCACAGGTCGCTCAACATCCCCCAGGAGGCGACGAGCCGCTTCAGGTGGCCGAGGGCCGCCATGTCGAGCCGCGTGTGCAGCCGCGCCAGCTCGTCGAACGTCGCCATGCGCCCTGTCTACAACGGCACCGCGTGCCGGCGGCGCT
This sequence comes from Acidimicrobiales bacterium, assembly GCA_036380695.1. GTDB lineage: Bacteria > Actinomycetota > Acidimicrobiia > Acidimicrobiales > CADCTF01 > DASVEG01. The sequence goes on along the minus strand of DASVEG010000300.1, from coordinate 6,933 downwards.
CGCGGTACCCCGCGAGCTCGGTGTAGCCGGCCGCCTCGACGAGGGGACGGAGATCCGCGCTGCGGTGCGCTACGAGACCGCGCCCGTGCGCGTCGGAGGCGGTCGTGACGGGCACCCCCCTCGCCTTGAACCGGCGCAGCAGGTCGGGCGCGGGGTACTCCTCCTCGCACGGCTTGCGCCACCCGGCGCTGCTGACCTCCGCGGCGAGGCCGCAGGCCGCCGCCGCCTCCGCGATCCGGTCGTGGAACTCGTCCGGCACGGTCGGCCGGCGCCCGCTCACCTTGCACAGGTCGGGATGCGCGAGGACGTCGATCGCGCCGCTCGCCGCCAGCTCCTCGACCGCCGTCGTGTACTCGTCCCACACGCTCTCGATCGGCCTGCTGTCCCACTCCTCTTGCGCCTCGGCCGACTCCAGCACGTCGAACAACCACGCACCGATCCAGTGGACACTGCCGAGAAGCACGTCGAACGGATACCCGTCGAGGAGCGTCTGCACCTCGTCCATCCGCCCGCGGTAGTGGTCGACCTCGAGGCCGAGCACCACGGGCAACCCCGCGGCTCTCGCGGCCAGCACGCGGTCGACGTAGACGTCGAGGTCTGCGCCCGTGTGCTCCGCCCAGTACGACGCGGCCTGGGAGCGCAGCCGTTCCGGTGCCGCCTCCTCGCCCTCCCACCATCGTCCCAAGGCGGCGTCGGCCTGCGCGAACCGGAACAGGTGCTCGGTGATCGCGATTTCGGTGACGCCTTGCGCCTGCGCTTCGTCGCAGTACGCGGCGAGGCGTTCCAGCTCGACGTCGGCGTGCCGTTCGCCGTGGGGCCAGAGGTGCAGGTGGTAGTCGAGCACGCCCGGATCGTACGAGCACTGGAAGTAACTCCACGCTGCGCTCGAAGTTTCGTACAAAAGACGATTCGAGCAGGGGTGCCACCAACGCGTGATGCCGATGAGTAGCATCGCGATTCATGGACAGCGGCAGCGCTCGACCGGTAACGGTCATGTTCGTCGGCGGCAACGAGACGCAAGCACGTTATGAGCGCGACATCGAACGTTGGATCGAGAAGACGTACGGGTCGCAGGTCCGGGTCGAATGGGCCCGGTGCGGCTGGTCGTCGAACTGGATCACCGACGCGGAACGGGTCGAGTCACGCCTACCGCGCGTGGACGCGCTGGTCATCATGAAGCTCGTGAGGACGCACCTCGGACGCCACCTTCGCCGCAGCGCGAGCGCCCACGGCGTTCCCTGGATCGGATGTACCGGTCACGGCCGCGCCGCCGTACAACGCGCGATTGCGGAGGCGGCCGAGGTCGTCTTCAACCAGAGGAGGGCGGCACACGACGGTCCGGGTTCGGGGGATTCCGGTTAACACCGCAGCGGGTGCTCCGGCCCGAACCCCGGAACTTCCGCACGCCCGGGCCAGGCCGATCTCTCGGATGTGTACGGTGGCGGCCACCCTTCCTCGACGTATTGCGAGCCCTCTCGTCGCACCGTCAGTCGTTGCCTTGCGGTGCGCACGCATGCGATCGGGCGGAGACGGCCGGAGAGAGAGGCTCACCATGAGAAGGATTCGACGGCTCGCGGTCGTCGTGCTGCTGGTGGCGGCGATCGTTGGTCTAGTGGGACACGCACCCGGGCTTGGTCGTGTGGGCCGGCAGCACCCTCGCGTTGGCTGGGCAGGTGGACGGGTCGATGTCGATCAATACGAATCCGCTCACGGGCCAGTCCTGCGCCGACGGCGCGCACGAGTTCGTGGCAGCCGGGAGCTCCGCGCTCCACTCCGCCGCTCCGCGGGCATAGCGGCAGACTGCGAAGGGAATCGCGGCGAGCCCGCTGCTGGCAGGTGGCTAGCTGGGGGCTATGGCGCGCCCCACGACAGCTTGAGCTTGACCTTCTCGCCGTTGATGGCCACGAGCGCGGGACACTCGGCGGAGCCCTCTTGCGCGTCGGACTTCAGCGTGACCTCGCAGTGCTCGAGCAGGTACCCGTACCTGGTCTCGCTCGGCGGCTGCTTGGTGATGAAGGTGACCTGCACGAGGCTGACGTCGGGCTTCACCTTCGGATCCTCTTTGGCGGTCGGACCGCCAGGCGGGGCCTGCCCGGTGCCCCGGCCGACGACGTAGTCGCCATCGCCCTCGTACCGGGTGGCAATGCCGACCTCCGGCATCACGAGGCCGACGTCGCCGTTCGGCAGCATCTCCGGGACGGAGATCGACGCGACGGACGCAGCGATCTTGTCGCCGGTCGCCTCGCGGATGAGGATGCGCATCTTCGCCGTGGCGTCGAAGTGGAACGTCTTGGCACCGGTGACGTCGACCGTCAGGTGGCGCTCGATCGTCTTGTCGTCGATTTCGCCCACCGTGCCCGCGGCCTCGCCGTCGCCGTCCCCACTGCCGCAACCACCGAACACCAAGAACGACAGTGCGACCCCGCACGCGATCAGTTTTCTCAACACGAGTCCTTCACCTCGAACGGATACTTCTTGGCCGCGCCTTCGCCGCTGGTCTTCGCGCCTTCGTCGTTGGAGTCGGACGAGCGGTCCTGGGCGGAGATCGCCGCCCATGCCTGACCGTACGCCGCCGTCGCACCGACGGGCAGGATCCAGACCCACTTGCCACTCGGATCTGCGGCGCCGAGCGTGTACGGCGCGCCGCTGTCGATCTTCGAGTAGGCGATCGCCGCCGCGATCGACGCAAACGGCCGCGTGGTGACCTCGATCCGCAGGTTCTGGCCGCGCTCCACGCACTTGGGGGTCACCTTGGCCCGCAGCGGGAAGCCAGGCGACTGCGTGTTGCCGAAGGGCACACCCTCGTCGTCGTCGCCCGGCGCGGCAGCGGGCGGTGGTGAGCCGGGGGACGCCGCCTTTGCGGTCGTCGACGGCGAGCCTGCGCCCGCAGCGCCGGCCGCGGGGCCACCTGCTGCGGTCGTGGGGGCGCCGGAGCCCGCCGAAGCGACGGCCGTGCCCTTCTTCGCCGGTTCGCCAGCGGCGACGCCATCCTGGCCCTGCGCCGCCGACGCCGCGCTGGCGCCGGAGTCGCCGATCGCTGCCGAGGCGGCAGAGACGACCGATCGGACGGCGCCGCTCGCGGAGCCCTCCTCCAGGCGTTGTGCGCCTTGGGTGCCGCATGCCGCCATCGACGCGGCCGCGACGACGAGCGCGAACCTCGCGACCCGCGTCATGCGCGCGTCCGCCTGCGCCGTGGCGACGCCGGCTCCTTGGGCGGCTCTGGCGCGGTGCCTTCGCCGAGGTAGCTCGCGATCAAGTCAGGGTTGCCCGCGAGTTCGCTCGAATCCCCTTCGAGAACGACCTCGCCCTTCGCCAACACGTACGCCCGGTGGGTGTGCGCCAAGGCCATGTGGACGAACTGCTCCACCAGGAGGACCGACGTGCCCGCCCGGTTGACCCCGTCGAGGATCTCGAAGAGCTGGCGCACGATGAGGGGCGCGAGGCCGAGCGACAACTCGTCGATCAGCAGCAGCTTCGGCGACGACATCAACGCTCGCGCGACGCCGAGCATCTGCTGCTCGCCGCCGGACAACGTCTTCGCGATCTGTCCGCGCCGCTCGCGCAGGCGCGGGAAGTGCTCCATGACCTCGTCGAGGCGGGCGCGGTAGTCGGCCTTGTCGCGCCGCCGCGTCCAGTGGCCGTACTTCAGGTTCTCCTCGACCGTGAGCGACGGGAAGAGGTCGCGGCCCTCCGGGAGGTGGGCAACGCCGCGGCCGACGAGGTTGTACGCGGGCTGCCCGTCGATGCGCTCGTCCTCGAACGTGATCGTGCCGCTCCGTGGAGCGAGCAGGCCGGAGATCGTCCGCAGCGTCGTCGTCTTGCCCGCACCGTTGGCTCCGAGCAGGGCGACCATCTCGCCGCGCTCTACGGTCAGCGACAGCCCACGGAGCGCCTGGACCGCGCCGTACGACACGTTGAGGTCTTCGACGGCGAGGAGACTCATCGAACCAGCTCCTCTTCGAGCACCGGCGTCTCCTCGGACCCGAGGTACGCGGCGATCACGCGCGGGTCGCGCTGGATGTCTTCTGGCGTGCCCTCGGCGAGCAATGCGCCGTACTCGAGCACGTACATGTAGTCGGAGACGGACGTGACCATCTGCACGTCGTGTTCGATCAGCAGCAACGTCACGCCGAGGTTGCGCACGAAGCGAAGGATCGCAGCCAGCCGTTCGGTCTCGGTGTTGTCGAGGCCGGACGCGGGCTCGTCGAGCATGATCAGCCGCGACCCGGTCACGAGCGCTCGGGCGACCTCCACCATGCGCAGCACACCGAACGGGAGGTCGGCGACGCGGCGGTCGAGGTACTCGTCGAGCTCGAGGAGGCCGGCGACGCGTCGCACCTGCCGACGCCCGTCGGTCTCGGCTTCGAGCGTTCTCGGGCCGACGAACAGATGCGACAACAGACCGGAGTCGTTGTGGACGTGCGTGGCGACGAGCAGGTTCTCGAACACGGACAACTGCGGCACGAGCTGGATCGCCTGGAACGTACGGCCGACGCCGAGACGGGCCCGCTGGTCGACCGTCCAGGTGGTCACGTCGTGGCCGTAGATCGACACGCGCCCCTTCGTCGGCTGGTTGAGGCCGGCGATCGAATTGAACGTGGTCGTCTTCCCCGCACCGTTCGGTCCGATGAGCCCGACGATCTCGTGCTCGCACACCTTCAGCGACACGTTGTTGACCGCGGTGAGCCCGCCGAACTGCACGGTCACACCGTCCGCCTCGATCAGGACCGGGCGGTCGTCCCGATCCGGCACGAGCGTGAGCGGCGGCAGCTCGATCGTCTGCCACGTCCGCGCCGGCGCCAGCACCTCGGCGACGACGCCGCCAACCATGGTGTCGGCCACATCCGGGGCAGCGGCCACAGCCGTGTCGTCGACCTTGCCGTTCGCGTTGGCGTTGCCCGTCGCCGCGGGAACACCCAAAGGCCGGGAGCCGCCAACGACGTCGTCGAGGTCGAGGCGTGGCTCGGCGGGCACGGCTTGACCGAACGCCAACTTCTCCACCCAGCCGCGCAGGGGCTGGGGCAGCCGTTCCCGCAGCGGGGGGCGCCGGGTCGCGTCGGGGTCCGCGTCGTCGGCTGCTGCGTCGTCGACTCGATCGCGGCGCGAGGCGATGCTCGCGCGGGCGCGATCGAACAGGTCGACGACCCGTGGCGCGACTCGCGCGCGGATGACCTCGGCCACTCGATCGATGTAGGGCCGGGCCCGCCGCATCGTCGCCTCGCCCAGCGCCGCGAGGCCGCCTCGGTAGAGCAGCAGCACGGCGGTGAGCAGGACGGGCGGCACGACCTCGAGCCACCCCGAGAACGCTTCGAAGCGGAAGAAGAGCTCGTTGAGGGCGCCGAACAAGATCGCCGCGGCGACAGCTCCACCCAGGCTCGACAAGCCGCCCACGACCGCCACCGCGAGGAAGAACAGCGAGTTCTCGACCTTGAACGCGTCACCGGTCACGACCTGGTCGCGGACGAGCAGCAGGTTGCCAGCCATCCCCGCGAGCGCGCCGGACACGGCGAAGGCGGTGAGCTTCGTGCGCACGACGCTGATGCCGAGCGACGCGGCTGCGACCTCCGAACCGCGCACGGCGAAGAACGCGCGGCCCGTCTTGGAGTCGCGCAGGTTGGCCATCAAGTAGACGACGGCGGCGACGGCTGCCCACGCGGCGTAGAAGTACGTGCGCCGCGAGGTCCAGTCGAAGTACGGCCACGCGTCGGGCGACCCGAACGGCTTGAGTTGGATGTCGGAGTTGCGCGTGAACCAGTCCTGGCGGAACAGGAACTCGCTGCCCATCCACGAGAAGATCAGGGTGGCGACCGCGAGGTAGAGGCCGCGCACGCGCACCGCGACCAGCCCGAGCCCGATGGCGACCAGCGCACCGGCAGCCGCGGCCCAGAGCAGGTTCACGGGGAAGGAGATGTGCAGCCCTCGAACCACGTGCCCGGTCACGTACGCGCCCACGCCGACGAGGCCGGCCTGACCGAGCGAGATCTGCCCGACCCAGCCCGTGAGCACGACGAGGGAGAGCGCGGCCATCGCGTAGTACGCCGCAAGGTTCGCCGTGCCGAGCACGGAGAACGACACGAACGGCAGCCAAGGGAACGCGACGACGAACACCACGAGCGCGATCGACAGCGGGCTGCCGCTCAGGCGCCATGATCGACCGCGACGCTTCGGCGCCGCCTCCGCACCGGTGGCGGGCTCGGCGCCCTCGGTCGTGCCGTCGGCGACGAGGGGTGCGGTCACAGCGCACCTCCGCGGACATCGGTGGCGACGTAGCGCTCACCGCGCGCCGCCATCACGCCGAGGGCGAGGATGGTCAGCAGGAGCTGCGCGCTGCCCTCGATCCGTTGCAGTGACGCGACGGCGGGAACGAGACCTTGCGTGCCGCCCACGATCGCGGCCCCGATGAGCGCGCCCGGCAGGCTGCCCATGCCGCCGATCAGCGCGGCCACCAGCGCGGGCACCGCCTGCAGCGAGAGGACGACCGGGTGGAGGATCGACACCGCGGCGAGAAGGATGCCGGCGATCGCGGCGGTCGAGCCGCCGATCACCCAGGCGGCCGACGTCGCGAGCTGCGGGTTGACGCCCATGAGCGCTGCCGCTCGCGAATTGTCCGCCGCGCCGCGCATCGCCAGACCGAATCCCGTGCGCTGGAGGAGCACGTAGAGGCCCGCGGCGACGACCAGCATCACGGCGAACAGGCCGATGTCGCCGTAACGGATGCCCGAGCCGGCGATCGAGATCTGACCGCTCGGGAACACGGTGCTCGGCGCGCGGCCGCCCGTCCCCCACACCTTGCCGGCACCCGCGACCAAGAGGCCGAGCGCGGCCACCGTGCCGACGGTCTGCGCGGTCGTGGAGACCGAACGAAGCGGCCGGACGAAGACGCGCTCGATGCCCCACCCCAAGGCGCCGCCGGCGACGACGCCGAGCGGGAGG
>DASVEG010000299.1:0-4089 GCA_036380695.1 Acidimicrobiales bacterium | reverse complement strand
CTGCGCTGCCGGACTACGCAGGCGGCTGCATCGCGAACATCGTCCCCGCGCTGTTCGAGACGGGTCGCCCCGCGCCGTGGCTGCCCGAGCCCGTGCGGAGCGCGGAGCAGGTCGTGCTGCTCGTGCTCGACGGCATCGGTTGGCTGCAACTCCAGGAGCACGCCGGCCGCGCGCCCGCGTTGTGCGCGATGGCGGGAGGTCCGATCACGTCCGTCGCTCCGACGACCACCTCTGCCGCGCTCACGTCGATCACCGTGGGCGCACCGCCCGCGGCGCACGGCGTGCTCGGCTACCGCGTGCACGTCGGCGGCGGCGCGGTGCTGAACGTCCTCCAGTGGCGGACGGCGGAGGGCGACGCGCGCGAGTCGGTACCGCCCGCGGCGTTCCAGACCATGTCCGCCTTCGGGGGCAAGGACGTGCCCGTCGTGACTAGAGCGGAGTTCGCGAAGGGCGGCTTCACGACGGCCGCGCTCGGCACCTCCACCATCGCGGGGTGGACGACGCCGGCGACGATCGGCGTAGAGGTGGCGCGGCTGCTCGGCGAAGGCGCACCGCTCGTGTACGGCTACTACGACGGCATCGACAAGGTGGCGCACGCCCACGGGCTCGGCGAGCACTTCGACGCCGAGCTGGCGTTCGCCGACCGTCTCGTCGCCGACCTCGCCGCGGCGTTGCCCCGCGGCGCCGCGCTGCTCGTCACCGCCGACCACGGGCAGGTCGAGGTCGGCGACCGCCTCGTCCCGTTGCACGAGGACGTGCTCGCGGCGACGTCGTTCCTGTCCGGCGAGGGGCGGTTCCGGTGGCTCCACGCGCGCGACGGTCGGGCCGGCGAGCTCGCCGAGCGGGCCCGGCGCTACGAGGACGAGGGGGTTGCGTGGGTGAGGACGCGCGACGAGGCGATCGCCGACGGGTGGTTCGGCGGTGAGCCGGCGCCGGACACGGCGGCGCGCCTCGGCGACGTCGTCGTCGCCGCGGCCGCGCCCATCGCCTTCCCCGACGCCGCGGAGCCCGGCGGCACGCTCGTGTGCCGGCACGGGTCGCTCACGCCAGAGGAGATGACGGTGCCTCTCCTGGCGGTTTCGTCCTGACCCACCCGTAGGATGGCCGCGATGTCCGACCCGTCACCGCTCACGCCGGAGCCCGTCGACCTGCCCGCGCCCGCCGCCCCGGCCGACCGGGGCGCCGACGGCGCCGAGCTCGGGACGTCTGAAGCGGTGTCGCACCCCGCGAAGGTCATGCGCATCGGCGCCATGATCAAGCAGCTGCTGGAGGAGGTGCGGCGCGCACCGCTCGACGAGGCCGGCCGGTCGAGGCTCGCGGAGATCTACCAGACGTCGGTCGGCGAGCTGTCCGAGGGGCTCTCGCCCGACCTGCAGGACGAGCTGCGCCGGCTGTCGGTCCCGTTCGGCGACCGCGTCGACCCGCCCAGCGAGGCCGAGCTCCGCGTCGCGCAGGCCCAGCTCGTCGGTTGGCTCGAAGGCCTCTTCCACGGCATCCAGGCCACGCTCTTCGCGCAGCAGATGGAAGCCCGCCAACAGCTCGAAGAGCTCCGCCGCCGCAGCCTCCCGGCCGCCAGCGAAGAGCTCCGCCCCGGCACCTACCTGTAGTCCAGCCCAGCTCTTCCGTTCTGGGTGCAGAAACTCGCGCATAGCGCGAGTTTCTGCACCCAGAACGCGAAGGAGACGCGACCGTCAGCGGACGATGGAGACGTCGGCGACCACGCGGTTGCGGCCGGCCGACTTCGCTTCTTCGAGCGCCGCTTCGACGCGACGCAGGTGGTCGTCGCCGCCGTCGCCGACCGCGCACCCGACCGACAACGTCACCATCACCTCGCGGCCGCCACCCAATGCCACGGGCGTGGACGACACCGCGTCGCGGATCCGCTCGCCCAGCCGCCAGGCACCGTCGAGGTCGGTGGCGGGCGCGACGACGAGGAACTCCTCGCCGCCCCATCGGCCGGCCATGTCCTCGCCGCGAAGGAGCCCGCTGATCCGCCGGGCGACCGCCCGCAGCACGTCGTTGCCGCCCTGGTGGCCGACGGTGTCGTTCACCCGCCGCAGGTGGTCGACGTCGACGAGCAGCAGCCCGAGGTCTTGGCGCTGGCGGCGCGCCGCGCTCGACGCCATCACGAGGTGCTCGTCGAGGTGGCGGCGGTTGGCCAAGCCCGTCAGGTGGTCGGTGCGCGCCGCCTCCTCCGCCTGCACGCGCGACGAGCGGGCGTCCCGCTCGGCGATCGACAGCCGGAGCGCCGCCGCGACACGAGCGTGGAGGTCGGGCGTCGCGACGGGCAGGCGGACCACGTCGAGCGCGCCCGCAGCCAGCGCGCGGGTGACACCCGGCGACGCGCCGTCGTCGTTACTCGCGACGGCGAGGACGGGGACGTCGCGCGACACGAGCGCGTCGGCCGAAGGTGTGGCGACGTCGAGCAGCACGAGCGCGACGCCCGCAGCGTCGAGCGCGGCCGATGCGTCGGCCGCGCCGGCCACCTCGGCGACGTCGTGTTGGCGCGCGAGCGCGAGCTGGTCGACCAACGTGGCGCGGACGTCGGCCGACGGCGAGACGACGAGGATGCGGGCGGTCACGGCTCGCCGACTCTCGCGCTACGGAGGCGCGCGATCGCGGCCGGGAGGTCGACGCGCAAGCGCGCCAGCTCCGACGCGAGCGCGTCGACGACCGGAACCGCGCCCGACAACGACCCAGACCGACCCATGTCCTCGAGCTGCCGGCACGACTCGGTCACTCCGCGCGCCCCGAAGTACAGCGAGCTGCCCTTCAACCGGTGGGCCGCGCTCCGCACCGTCTCTGCGTCGGACGCGGCGACGGCTTCCTTGAGTTCGACCACGCGCGCGTCGGCCTCGTCCAGGAACGACTCGCGCAACCGGTCGAGCACACCCTTCGCTCCATCGGGGTCGAGCTCGACGATCATGTCGAGGGCGTCGTCGTCGATGTCCGCACCCTCGCCGTTCGCCGAGGCGCGGGCGACCGCGACGTCGCTCGCCTCGTCCGCGACCTCGCCTGCCTCGGTGTCTTGGTCGAACACCCTCGTCGTCCAGCGCGCCACCGCGGCGACGAGGTCGCCCTCGCCGACGGGCTTGGTGACCACGTCGTCCATCCCGACGTCGAGGCAGCGGCGCACGTCCTCCGCGGTCGCCGCCGCGGTCAGCCCCACGACGGGGACGCGCCTCCCGCCGGACGCGGCCTCCCGCCTGCGCAACTCCTCGGTGGCCGTCCACCCGTCCATCTCCGGCATCTGCACGTCCATGAGCACGAGCTCGTACGGGATCGTCGCGACCGCGTGCAGCGCCTCGATGCCGGTGCCCACGACGTCGACCCGGTGCCCGTACTTCTCGAGCATGTGCGCCGCGACCCGCTGGTTGACGGGGTTGTCCTCGACCACGAGCACGTGCGAGCCACCGATCGTCTCCCGCAGCGGGGCGGTGGCCTGCCGGTCGGGCGCGGCGCCCATCGCCTGCGCGAGCACCGCGTACAGCGCGCCCCGCCGGATCGGCTTCGTGATGTACCCGAGCACGCCGGCCGCCTGGGCGCGCGACGCGTCGCCCCGCGACGGAGCAGACGTCAACATCACGAGCCGCGGCTGGCCAGTGCTCGGATCGGACGCCAGCACCGACGCGAGCTCGATGCCGTCCATGCCGGGCATGTGGAAGTCGAGTATCGCGACGTCGAACGGCTTGCCCGCGGCCGCAGCCGTCACCGCGGCGTCGATCGCCGAGCGCGCGCCGTCGACGGCCTCGCCCTTCACGCCCCACTTGGAGACCATCTCGCACACGACTCTGCGGTTCACCTGGTTGTCGTCGACGACGAGCGCGCGCAGGCCGGCGAGGTCGGGCCGGGGCACGAACGGCTCCGGCGGGTTCTCGGCGAGGACCATCGGGAGGCGGAACCAGAACCGGCTGCCGCGACCAAACTCGCTGTCCGCACCGATCTCGCCACCCATCAGCTCGACGAGCTGGCGGGAGATCGTCAACCCCAGCCCGGTGCCGCCGTACTTGCGCGTCGTCGACACGTCGCCCTGGGAGAAGGGGGCGAACAGCGACGAACGCGCCGCCTCGTTCACGCCGACGCCCGTGT
>DASVEG010000298.1:0-10393 GCA_036380695.1 Acidimicrobiales bacterium | reverse complement strand
CGCAACATCCTCACCGACCGCCTGCAGAAGCTCGTCGACCACGGCGTGCTCACCCGCCGTCAGTACCAGGCGCGGCCGGCCAGGTACGAGTACCGGCTGACCGCCAAGGGGATCGCGCTGTCGCCCGCGCTCGTCGCGTTGATGCGATGGGGCGACAGCTGGCTCGCGGGAGAGAGTGGCCCGCCGCTCGAGCTCACCCACGCCGCGTGCGGCACGCCCCTCGACCAGGTCTTCGTGTGCTGGGACTGCAACACCACCGTCGGCCCGACGGAGATTCGCAGCCGGCCCGGCCCTGGAGCGCGCGCCTACTCGGGGACGGCGTCGGCATGAACGCGACGGCCGACCTGCTCCACGCCGGGCTCGACGAGCTGCTCGCGGCGGCCGCGGCGTCCAAGCGCGAGGCGACGGGGACGCTCGTCACGTGGTCGCCCAAGGTGTTCATCCCGCTGACCCACCTCTGCCGCGACAAGTGCGGTTACTGCACGTTCGCGCAGCCGCCCGCCCGCACCGAGGCGCCGTACCTCGCGCCGGAGCAAGTGCTCGGCATCGCGGCGCGCGGTCGCGACGCGGGTTGCCGCGAGGCCCTGTTCACCCTCGGCGAGCGGCCCGAGGAGCGCTACCCCGCGGCCCGCGCGTGGCTCGACGAGCGTGGGTACACGTCGACGGTCGACTACCTCGTCGCCATGTGCAAGCTCGTGCTCGACGAGACCGGGCTGCTCCCCCACGCCAACGCGGGCGCGCTTCATACGGACGAGCTGGCGCGCCTTCGCAGCGTGTCCGCGAGCCAGGGGATGATGCTCGAGTCGCTGCGCGCCGACCTCGCGGCACACCGCGGCTCGCCGGACAAGACGCCCGAGCGCCGGCTGGCGACGCTGGAGGCCGCGGGCGAGCTCGCCATCCCGTTCACGACCGGGATCCTCTGCGGCATCGGCGAGGATCGCGCCGACCGCATCGCCGCGCTCGAAGCCATCGCCGCCTCCCACCGCAGGCACGGGCACGTGCAGGAGGTCATCGTCCAGAACTTCCTCCCGAAGCCGGGGACGGCGATGCACAACGCGCCGCCGTGCCCGCCGGAGGAGTTCCTGTGGTCGATCGCGGTCGCCCGCCTCGTGCTGCCGACCGGCGTGCACCTGCAAGCGCCGCCGAACCTCTCCGACGACTTCGGCCGGCTGCTCGACGCGGGCATCGACGACTGGGGCGGCGTCTCGCCCGTCACCATCGACCACGTGAACCCGGAGCGGCCGTGGCCCGCGGTCGACACGCTGCGCGCCGCGACCGAAGCGCGTGGCTTCGTGCTCGCGCCGCGTCTCACCGTGTACCCCGAGACGGCGCGCGACGACGGCCCGTGGATCGACCCCGCGGTGCGCTTCGCCGTGCTCGACGCGAGCGACGCCGGCGGGTTCGCGCGACCGCCCGGCGAGGCGTGGTACTCGGGCGCAGACGCCGCGCCGCCCGCGCTCGTACCCGCGGCGTATGCCGTCGCCGGGGGTCGTGTCGGCGAAGTGCTCGCGGGCGTGCTCGCAGGGCAGGAGCCCGGCGAGGACGAGATCACCGCGCTCTTCTCCGCCCGTGGGCCGGAGGTCGCCGCCGTGGCCGACGTCGCGGACGACATCCGCCGCGCCGTCGTCGGCGACGAAGTGACCTTCGTCGTGAACCGCAACATCAACTACACCAACGTGTGCACGTTCAAGTGCCGCTTCTGCGCGTTCTCGAAGGGGCCGCTGTCGCTGAACCTGCGGGGCGCGCCGTACCTTCTCGACCTGACGGAGATCTCGTCGCGGGTCGTGGAGGCCGAAGCCAAGGGGGCCACCGAGGTGTGCCTCCAAGGGGGCATCCACCCCGACTTCGACGGCGACTACTACCTGCACGTGATCGAGGCGGTCAGGGAGGCGTCGCCGACCATCCACATCCACGGGTTCACTGCGTTGGAGGTGACCGAGGGTGCGCGTCGCAACGGCGAGCCGCTCGCGGACTATCTCCGGCGGCTGATGGCCGCGGGGCTGAAGACCCTGCCGGGGACCGCGGCCGAGATCCTCGACGACGAGGTCCGCCGCGACCTGTGCCCCGACAAGATCGACACCGAGGAGTGGCTGGAGGCGCACCGCACCGCGCACCGCGTCGGCCTGCGCTCGAACATCACGATCATGTTCGGGTCGATCGAGCGCCCGGTGCACTGGGCGAAGCACATCGTGCGCACGCGTGACCTGCAGAAGGAGACGGGCGGCTTCACCGAGTTCGAGCCGCTGCCCTTCGTGCACATGGCCGCGCCGATGTACCTGCAACGCAAGAGCCGGCGCGGCCCGACCTTCCGCGAGGCGCTGCTGATGCATGCGGTGGCGCGCATCGCCTACCGCGGGCTCGTCGACAACATCCAGGTGTCGTGGGTGAAGATGGGAGAGGCGGGCACCCGGCAGGCGTTGCAGGCAGGCGCGAACGACGTCGGCGGCACGCTGATGAACGAGAACATCTCGCGGGCGGCTGGCGCGACCCACGGCCAGGAGATGGACGCGGGCGGGTTCGCTCGCTTGATCGAGGGTCTTCCTGGGCCGCGCACGCTCGCGCAGCGCACGACGCTCTACGAGGCCGCGCCCGCCGTCCCCGCTTGAGTCCGGACGATCCGCCTACTCCCGTCGGCTTCGGTGACGAGGCGCGCCGGCTCGCTCACGATCTCCCACGACATCGGGCCCGACCGCGTCCACTCCCCCACCTCGACGCGCAGGTCCGCCGGCTCGCCGCCGGTCACCGCCAGCACGAACGCGCCGTCCGGTTCGCTCACGCCGCGCCCCCACACTTCGGACAGCCACGCCACCGGCAGCTCGGCGCTCACCACCACGGGCTCGCCCGGCTCGATCCGCGCCGCGATCGTCGGCCCGTGGCCGGGGCGCGCGGGCGAGACCCCGACGTCGATCACGCCGTCGCCCACGCGCGTGCCAAGGCGCCGGAGGGCAGGAAGGGCGCGGCCCGCGAGCGCGGCACCGATGCGCAGCCCGTGCTCGGTGCGGAAGTCCTCGTCGTCCCACCGTTCGGCGCACGCGGCCATCACGGTGAGCACGAGGCGGTCGATCATCGGGCCGGGCAGCGCCAGGAGCGCCTGGATCTCGGCGCCGCGGACGACGAGATCGCGCGCCGAGCGCAACACGTGCGGGGGCAGCGGGCCGGCGACCGTCATCGAACGCACCGCCTCGCCCTCGGTCGTCGCCCGCGGGCGATGGACGGCGGGATCGAGGCCGAGGTCGACCTCGCCCGGTCGCCTGCCGAGCGTGACGAGCTCGACCGACGTCGAGTGGCGCGCCCACGCCTTCGCGAGCCAGACGCACGGCAACGATGCGCCGCCGAGCGCGGCGAGCACCTGCTCGGCGTCGTGGTCGGGATGGTCGAGCAGCCGCAGCCGACCGTCCTCCCACCGCAACGAGTGCTCCGACCCTTCGCACGCGACGGCCGCTTCGGCGGCTGCCAGCCCCGCCCACCACGGCGGCGTCCGCACGCGCTTCACAGCCACACCTGATCTTCGAGGCGTTCGGCTCCTGCGGTCACGCGGACCGACATGCTGCGGACCTCCGCGGTCAGGCCGGGGCGGAGGCGGAACGTGACGGGCGCGGTGGGATCCTGCCCGCCGTCCCCGAACGAGGGGCCGGCCGCGAGGTGCAGCTGCCCCGCGTCGTCGAAGACGCTGCAGCGCAGCCGAGGCGGCTGCGTCGACGGAGCCGCCACCTCCACGTCGAGCAGGTGGTCCGACCACCCGACCGACACGACGGAGACGGCGACGCCGCCGACCGTCCCGAGCAGCTTCGCCGCCGCGAGCGTCTTCGCCGGCGTGTCCGTCGCGAGCGTCGGCCGCGGCCGGGCACGGAGGTAGCCGAGCCAGCCCCGGTCGACCTCGCCCTGGGGCCCCTCGACGTCGAAGCCCGCCGCGGCCAGCGTGGCCGCGAGGTCCGCGAGGCGGCGTTCGCCGCGTCGCAACGCGCCGACCGCTTGCAGGGCCCGGACGACGGGGGCGATGCTCGCCAGCGCCTTCGCACCGGTGTCGGGGTGTGCCGCGGGGTCGAAGTCGACGATGAGGTCGAGGTGGTGCTCGATCTCCGACTCCAGCCACCCGTCGCCCTGCCGGCGCACGGGGTGGTGCGACGGGTCGAACGCCGGGAAGGCCCGGCCCGCGAAGGCCGACGAGGCAACGATCCCGCGCAGCGCAAGCGCGTCGTCGAGCTCTTGCACGATCGCCGCGGCGCGCCCGCCGTCGATGGCGCCGACGGTCGCGAGCGCCGATGCGACGCTGCGGAACGACCGGCGCACGTCGTTGACCACGGCCGCGCGGTCGCCGCCGGCGCGCGCCGCCGTCAGCGTCTCCTCGAGCACGAGCCACAGGTGGGCTTCGCCGCGGCGGTCGACGGTGGCGTTCGGCAGCTCAGTACTCCCAGTACTCCTGCGGGAGCTTTCCCTCGATGGCTCGGATGTTCGTGCGCACGCACGGGCCGCACACGTAACGAACGCCGTCCTCGAACTCGAACGACCATCCCTCGGGCAGCCCGTCGGCCGGCGCGTCCGCGGCGGTCCCGCACCGCCGGCACGTACGCGTCACGGTTCCCGTCTCCGGGACGGGATCCGGTTCGGGCACGGCAGGCATGGATGAGAGGGTAGAGGCCGTGCCGACCCGTCCCCGCCGACCGGAGATCCCGCCCGAGGTGGCGGAGCGCATCGATGCCTTCCTCGACGGGCTCCCGGTCGGTCGCAACCGCGACCTCATCGCGGACATGCTCGCCAACGTCGTCGAGCTGGCGGAGAACGATTCCGACCGGCTCGACCTCAAGATCGCGAGCGCCGCGCTCGCGGAGATGCAAGCGGCGTTCGAGGTGTTCGCGCCGTACCGCGACGTCCCGAAGGTGACGATCTTCGGGTCCGCCCGCACCCGCCCCGACGACCCGCTCTACGCGCAGGCGCGTGAGGTCGCGTCCGCGCTCGCCGCTCGCGGCTGGATGACGATCACTGGCGCGGGGCCGGGGATCATGGCCGCGGGGTTGGAAGGCGCGGGGCGCGCCATGTCGTTCGGCATCAACATCCGCTTGCCGTTCGAGCAGGGGGCGAACGAGTTCATCGTCGACGACCCGAAGCTCGTCGAGATGAAGTACTTCTTCACCCGCAAGCTGATGCTGATGAAGGAGTCGGACGGGTTCGTCGTCCTGCCCGGTGGCTTCGGCACGCTCGACGAATCGTTCGAGCTGCTGACGCTCATGCAGACCGGCAAGGCGGAGCCGTCGCCCATCGTCTTCCTCGAGGTCCCCGGCGGCAGCTACTGGCAGGCATGGGAGCGGTTCTTGAAGGACGAAGTGGCCGAGCGGGGCCTCATCGCCGAGGACGACTGCGCGCTGTACCGCATCACCGACGACGCGCAGGAGGCCATCGGGGAGATCGCCGGCTTCTACCGCAACTACCACTCCCGCCGGTTCGTCGGCGACCGGCTCGTCATGCGGGTGCGGGCGGCGCCGACCGACGAGGAGATCGCCGCGCTCGACCGCGAGTTCTCCGACATCGTGGTGCGGGGCCACATCGATCGGACGGGCCCCTTGCCCCCGGAGGTGAACGGGAACGACCACGTCGACCTCCCGCGGATCGCGTTCACGTTCGACCGCATGAACCACGGCCGGCTGCGGTCGCTGATCGACACCATCAACGCGCTGGGCTCGGCGCCCGTCGCCGCCGACCGGCCCCCGACGCGCGAAGCCGCCGCCGGCGGCGCTCCCATGGAGACCGACGTCCGCGCCCGCGCCGCCGAGGAGGGCGACGGCGACGACCTCTGAATCCGCCGGAACGGGAACGCGGGGCGTTCCGTCGGGGTCAGCTGTAGCGCGTGACGAAGCCGCGGCGGCGGAACACGCGCAGCATGGCGGCGACCCACGCGACGCCGAGCCCCACGAGGCCGGCGGTCGCGAGCGCGGCCAGGCCGAGCCGCGTCCACGGGATCCCTCCGCCGTCGAGCACCGACCGCGCCGCGGCGAACGCGTGGGTCGTCGGCAGGAGACGCGCGATCGGCTGCAGTGCCCCCGGGAGCGACTCGATCGGATAGAACGCGCCGGACAACGGCATCACGACGAACAGCACGCCCCACGCCAACGCCTCGGCGCCCGCGCCGAACCGCAACACGAGCCCGACGACGAACAGCGCGATCGCCCATCCCGTCACGAGCAACACCGCGGCGACCGGGAGCAGCGTGAGGCCGACGTCGGTGATGTCGAACGCGAACGCGATCACCGCCAGCAAGGCGACGAGCCCCACGCCGAGCGCGAGCTTCACGAGGCCGAGCAACACGACGCCGGCGACGTACTCCCACTCCTTCATCGGCGTGACCATGAGGTTGAGCAGGTTGCGGCTCCACGTCTCTTCGAGAAAGCCGGTCGAGAGCCCGATCTGCGACTGGTACACGACGTGCCACAACACGATCCCCGCGAGCAGGTAGCCGAAGGCCGACTGGCCCGCGGAACCGCCTTCGGCGCGGGCGAAGAACGTGCCGAGCGAGCCGAACAGCAGCACGTCGACCACGGGCCAGATCGTGACGTCGAAGAGCCGGTGCGGGCTCCGCCGCATGACGTACCAGTGCCGGCGCGCGATCGCCCGCACCCGCAGCCACGAGCTCGACTTCCGCTCGAGAGGGTATGCGGCCGCGGTCACGAGTGGTGCTCGGCGAGGTGCAGGAACACGCCTTCGAGGTCGGCGCGGTCGAACTGCCCCGCGACGTCAGCGGGCGAGCCGTCGGCGACGACGCGGCCGCGCGACATGAAGACGACGCGCTCGCAGACACGCTCCACTTCGACCATGTTGTGGCTCGTGACGAGCAGCGCGAGCTCTTCGTCCTCGCACAGCTCGAGCAGCCCCGTCCGCACCCGGGCCGCGACGTCGGGGTCGAGGGCGTTGGTCGGCTCGTCGAGGACGAGGAGGCGCGGGCGGTGGAGCGTGGCCTTCACGATCCCCACGAGGGTGCGCTGCCCGGACGACAGCTCGGAGCCGAGGCGCTCCGCGAGGTCGGTGATGCGGAACCGCTCCAACCCCGCCGCGATCAGCGGCGCCGTGTCGGCGATGCCATAGATCTCGCCGTACATGCGCAGGAATTCGCGGACGCGGAGGCGCTCCGTGAGGGGCAGGTAGCCGGCGGCGAACCCGACGTCCATCATCGCCTGGCTCCGCTGCTGTGGAAGGCGGTGGCCGACGATCTCGACCGACCCCTCGTCCGGCGTCACCGCGCCGAGCAGCATGAGCAGTGTCGTCGTCTTGCCCGCGCCGTTGGGTCCGAGCAGCCCGACGCGCTCGCCGGCGCGAACGGTGAGGTCGATCCCGTCGACCGCCTGCACGCCCCGGAAGCGCTTCCGCAGCCCGCGCGCCACCAAGACATCCACCGGCTCCACGCCGTCCATCGTCACAGGGACTCGTCGTCCGCGCCGGGGCTTTTCGCGAGGATCGTGATGGCGCGCTCGACCGCGGAACGGGCGCGCGTCAGCGTGCGCTCCTCGTCCGGCCGGCTCGTCTCGCCACGGTCGATCGCCTGCTGCAGCGCGTCCAGCGCGGCGTCGGCGAGCTCCTCGGCGATCGTCTCCAGCCGGCTCCGGATGCCGTCGACATCAGCCACTCGCGTCTCCCCCGTTCTGGCTGGCTCCGTTCTCGCTGGACCTCTGCAGCAATGCCTCCGCGACGATCTCCAACGGGTAGCGGACGTCGAGGCCCGCGGCCCTCAGCCACATCGCGCATCCCGGGTTGGCGCTGGCGACGACGGGCGCGCCCGTGCGCGCGACCGCCGCCACCTTCCGGTCGCGGATGGGCTCGGCCAGTTCGGGATGCTGGGCTGCGTAGGCGCCGCCCGCGCCGCAACACAGGCCATCGTCGTCGAGCTCGACGAGGTCCGCGTACCGGCCGACGACTGTGCGCACCGCGAGGTGGGCCCGTTGCACGTGACGCAGGTGGCACGGGTCCTGCACCGCGACCGCGTACCGCAGCCTGGGGGCCGTCGGGAGCTGGTCGGCGTTGGCCGCGAGCCACTCGTGGACGTCGAGCACCCTCTCGCTGAAAGCCCTGGCCTCGGTCGTGCCGAGCAGGTGCCCGTAGTCCTTCAGTGCCGCCCCGCAGCCCGCGGAGTCCACGAGCACCGGCGCGTCGCCTGGCATCGACGCCATCACCCGCGCCGCGAGGCGCGTCGCGCCGTCCCTGAGCCCGGCGTGCACGTGCAGCGCGCCGCAGCAGTCGCCGCCCTCACGCGGGAACGCGACACCCGCGCCGGTGGCCTCGACGACCGCCTGCACGGCGCGGTGCGTGTCGCGCATCCACGCGTCCATCACGCACCCGGTGAACAGGTACACGTCGGCACCGCTCGCGCGCAGGGGCGCCCGACGGATCGGGATGCGTGCGGGCAGGTTGCCCGCGAAGCGTTTCGGGACGAGGCGGGCGCGCTGCGCGACGGCGAGAGCCGACGACGCGGCGAGCACGAGGCGGTGATGCCCGAGCACGCCGTACGCGGCGCGCTTCCACCACGGCTGGTACCGCGTCCCCGAGGCGAGCGCGTCGCGGGCTCCCTCCATCAGGTGCCCAAAGGGCACGCCGGACGGGCACGCCGTCTCGCACCCCCGGCACTGCACGCACTCGTCCATGAGGCGGGTGAACGTGTCGTCGAGCGGTGCGTCGTTCCACTGCACCTCGCGCATCGCGGTTATGCGGCCCCGAGGTGAGCGCGTCTCCTCGCCGGTGACGCGGAAGGTCGGGCAGTGCGGCAGGCAGAGGCCGCACGCCACGCACGACGCGAGCTCGTCGTCGGTGACGGCGAACGGCCGCCGGGCCTCGCGGGGCGCGTCCGTCACCACGGCTGCCGCCCCGGGTTCATGCGGCCGGTGGGGTCGAACGCCGCCTTGACGCGCTCGAAGATCGCGACCGTCGAGGGGGGCACGCCCGGCCCGAGCGCGTCGCCCGCTGCCCGGTGGACCGTCCCGACGCCGACCTCGGCCACGAAGTCGCCAGACAACGATCGCAGCTCCGACGGTCGCATCGACGATCGCGAACCGCGCGGGACGGGCGGCGGGCCATCGACGTCGACCCACGCGCGGTCGAGCTGGTCGCGCTCGGCGGCGACCTCCGCCTCCGAGCCTTCGAGGAGCACCCACGTCGCGGCGCCGTCCCACAGGATCGACGACGGCCGGAACAAGCGGCGGCGCGCGTCGAACGGGTCGGCGCCATCCGAACGGATCCAGCGGGCCACACGCGGCCGTGGCTGGCACCGCAGCACCGCCTCGGCGAGGAACCCGATCGTGCCGAGCGAGCCGACGAACAACCGGCAGAGGTCGTAGCCCGTCACGTTCTTCACGACGGGTCCGCCCGCCTTGACCACGGTGCCGTCGGCCATCGCGAGGCGCGCCTCGAGCAAGGTGTCACGCACCGGGCCGTAGCGGAGGCGTCGCAACCCGCTCCGGCCAACGGCGAGCACGCCGCCAACAGTGGCGCGGTCGGGGTCGGGCGCATCGAGGGGGACCATTTGCCCGTGCGCGCCGAGCACGCCGTCGAGCTCGGCGACGGTGGTGCCGGCGCCGACGCGGACCACCATCTCCGCTGGCTCGTAGTCGAGGACGCCCGCCGGCGCGCGGACCTCCACGGCGCCCGCGACCGGTGCCCCGCCCACATCCCACTGCGTCCGCCCGCCGACGCACACGACGGGCGCGGCCCCGGTCAGATCCATGCGCCCGCCGGCACCGCCTGCAGGTCTCCGCACCTCGACCCGGCCGGGAGGATCTTCATCGGGTTGCACGCGTGATCGGGGTCGAACGCTTCGCGAAGGCGTTGCTGCGCGGCGAGGTCGTCCTCGGAGAAGACGAGGTGCATGTAGTCGCGCTTCTCGAGGCCGATGCCGTGCTCACCGGACAACATCCCGCCCGCGGCGACGCACGCGGCGAGGATCTCGCTGCCCGCCGCGTGCACGCGCTCCATCGTCCCCGGCACGCGCTTGTCGAACACGATCAACGGGTGCAGGTTGCCGTCGCCCGCGTGGAAGACGTTCATCATCACGAGGTCGTGGCGGCGCGCCACGTCGTAGACGACGCGCAGGACTTCGACGAGCTTCGTGCGGGGGACGACGGCGTCGTGCAGGTAGTAGTTCGGGGCGATCCGCGCGATGGCGCCGAAGGCCGACTTGCGGCCCTTCCACAGCAGCGCGCGCTCGCTCGCGTCCGCGGCGACGCGCACGCCGCGCGCGTTGTTGTCGAGCGCAATCTTCTGCACCGCGGCAGCGACCTCGTCGACCGCGCCTTCGTGGCCGTCGACCTCGACGAGGAGGATCGCCGCGGCGTCGCGCGGGAACCCGGCCTGCACGTAGTCCTCGACGGCGCGCGTGATCTCGGCGTCCATCATCTCGAGGGCGGCGGGAACGATGCCC
>DASVEG010000297.1:0-5419 GCA_036380695.1 Acidimicrobiales bacterium | reverse complement strand
GCCCTGGGTCTGCTCGTGCCGTGGGCGCCGCGCTCGACGAGCTGCAACCCGACGTCGTGCTCGTGGAGGGCGCGCCTGAGCTCGACGGCGTTCTCACCCTGCTGGGCGAGCGAACGATGTCGCCACCTGTCGCGGGTCTCGTCTACGCCGTCGACGAGCCGTCGCTCGCGTCCTTCTATCCGATGGCGCGCTTCTCGCCGGAATGGGTAGCGGTTCGGTGGGCGCTCGCCAACGAACGGCGGGTGCGGTTCGCCGACCTCCCGACGGCGACGATGCTCGCCCTTCGCAACGACCCTGCGTCCGAGCCCGCGGTGCGCGCCGACCCGCTCGGAGCGCTCGCCGCGGTGGCCGGCTACAGCGACGCCGAGGCGTGGTGGGAGGACGTCATCGAGCACCGCTACAACGGGCTGGCGGTGTTCGACGCCGTGCTCGACGCGATCCGCGCCGTCCGCGCCAGCGCACCGGACGGCGCCGACGCCGCCGACGAGCCCGGGGACGACGATGCCGGCGACCTCTTCAACCTCCGCCGGGAGGCCGCGATGCGGCGGGTGATACGCGAAGAGGCGGCGGGCACGACCGGAGTGATCGCGTTCGTGTGCGGCGCGTGGCACGCCCCCGCATTGGCGCCCGACGCGTTCCCGACCGCGAGCGCCGACAACGAACTGCTGCGGGGGCTGCCGAAGGTCAAGGTCGCGGCGACCTGGGTGCCGTGGACGACCGCGCGTCTCGGGCGCTTCTCCGGTTACGGCGCAGGCGTGGACGCGCCAGGGTGGTACGACCACCTGTACGAGTCGAGCGACGCCGTCGTCGAGCGGTGGATGACGAAGGGCGCACGCCTGCTGCGCGGCGAGGGCATCGACGTGTCGTCGGCGTCGGTCATCGATGCCGTGCGGCTCGCCGACGCGCTCGGCGCCCTGCGGCTGCGGCCAATGCCTGGCGTGGAAGAAGTCATGCACGCGGCCGAGGTCACGATGTGCGGCGGGTCGGCGGTGCCACTGGCGTTGATCGAACGAAAGCTGCTCGTCGGCGACGTGCTCGGGCGGGTCCCAGACGACACGCCGATGGTGCCCTTGGCGAGGGACATCGACGCGACGGCGAAACGGCTGCGCCTGAAGAAGTCCGCCACCGAACAGACCATCGAGCTCGACCTGAGGAAGGCGTCGCACCTCGATCGAAGCCGGTTCTTCCATCGCCTCTCGCTGCTCGGCATCCCGTGGGCATCCGAGACCGAGACGGGGCGCACCAAGGGCACGTTCAAGGAGGCGTGGATCGTCGCGTGGGAGCCAGAGCTGTCGGTCCTCACCATCGAGGCGTCTGGCCTCGGCACGACCGTCGCCGACGCGGTCGTCTCCAAGGTGCGGCAGGACTCGGATGCGGCCACCGACCTCGTGACGCTCACCGAGCTCGTCGAAGCGTCGTTGCTCGCGGGTCTCGACGACGCGGTGCGCGCCGTCATCGAGCGGTTGCGGGAGAAGGCCGCGCAGCAGCACGACACGACGCAGCTCATGGCGGCGATCGAACCGCTGGCGAGGGTGAGCCGATACGGCGACGTCCGCGGCGCGGCGTCCGAGGCCGTGAGCGAGCTGCTCGACGCGCTCGTGCGGCGGGTCGCCGTCGGGCTCGGCCTCGCGGTTGCCTCGCTCGACGACGACGCCGCGGCGCAGATGCGCGAACTGCTCGGCCGCGTGCACTCGGCCATCGCGTTGCTCGACGACCGCGACCTCGCGACCGTCTGGTCGGGCGCCCTTCGCGGCGTTGCCGACGGGAACGACGTGCACGGCGGCGTGCGCGGGCGCGCCGTCCGCCTGCTGCTCGATGCAGGCGAGCTCACCCACGACGACGCGAGGCGACGGTTGTCCCTCGCGCTCTCGGTCGGCGCCGATCACGTGCAAGCGGCGGCTTGGATCGAGGCGTTCCTGCTCGGCGACGCCCTGTTGTTGATCCACGACGCCTCCCTGCTGGCCACGCTCGACGAGTGGATCGCCGGCGCCCGGCCCGACGTGTTCGACGACGTGTTGCCCATCCTTCGCCGCGCGTTCGCCCGGTACGAGCCCGCGGAGCGACGTCTCATCGGCGAGCACGCCGCCCGCGGGCCCCGCGCCGAGGGCGCACCGGCCGACGACGACGACGAACTGGACGCCGAACGGACCGCGCTCGTCGTCCCCCGCATCCGCCTCCTCCTTGGCGCGCGCTCGTGAGCGACGATCGGCGCCGCCGTTGGCGGCTCGTGCTCGGCGGCGGGGACGCCGACGGCGTCGGCATCGGGCTGGAGGGGGTCGACGCGCAACGAGACGCCACGCTTGCCGCGTTGTACGACGGCAGCGGCGGACGGGGGGTTGGCCGCGGCGGCAGCGGGTCGAGCCGGCGCGGCGGGCTCGGCGGTTCGGCGCCGCGTGTCGCTCGCTGGCTGGGCGACATCCGTACCTACTTCCCGTCGTCCGTCGTGCAGGTGATGCAGCGGGACGCCATCGAGCGCCTCGGACTGCACCAGCTCTTGCTCGAGCCGGAGATGCTCGACGCGGTGCAACCCGACGTCCACCTGCTCGGCACGCTCCTCGCGCTCAAGGGCGCGATCCCCGAAGCGAGCCGCGACTCCGCCCGTGCCGTCGTACGCAAGGTCACCGACGACCTCGAACGGCGGCTGTCCCAGCAGACGATCCAAGCGGTCACCGGCGCGCTGCACCGGGCGGCGCGGACGCGGCGACCCCGCGCGAGCGACATCGACTGGAACCGCACCATCGCCGCGAACCTCAGCCGGTACCAACCGGAGCACCGCACGGTGATCCCCGAGGTGCTCGTCGGCTACGGGCGCAAGACGACGAGGGTGCTCCGAGACTTGGTGCTCTGCATCGACCAGAGCGGCTCGATGGCGTCGTCGGTCGTGTACACGAGCGTTTTCGGAGCGGTGCTCGCGTCGCTGCCGTCGCTGCGTACGCGCCTCGTCGTGTTCGACACCGAGGTCGTCGACCTCACAGACGACCTGCACGACCCCGTCGACGTGTTGTTCGGCGTGCAACTCGGCGGTGGCACCGACATCAACCAGGCGATCGCGTACTGCGAGCAGCACATCCAGCAGCCGGGCGACAGCATCTTCGTGTTGATCTCCGACCTCTACGAGGGCGGCGTGCGGGAGGAGATGCTCCGCCGCCTCAACGCCATGGTGGAGAGCGGCGTGCAAGTGATCGTCCTCCTCGCGCTGTCGGACGAGGGCGCTCCCAGCTTCGACCGCGACAACGCCGCGGCGCTCGGCGAGCTCGGTATCCCCGCGTTCGCGTGCACGCCCGACCTGTTCCCCGACTTGATGGCGACGGCCATCGACCGCCGCGACCTCGTCGCATGGGCCGGCGACAACGACGTCGTGCTCGTCGCGCCGGTGACCGCGTGACCGCCGCCGCCACACCGCCATTCGCACCGCCACTAGAACGTCCGTCGTGAACACCCGACCGCTGGTGAGCGTGGTGTGCCCCGTCTTCAACGAAGAAGACGTCGTCGAGGCGTTCGTCGATCGCGCGACGGCCGCCCTCGACGCCATCGCGGACGCCGCGGACTACGAGCTGCTCTTCGTCGACGACGGAAGCAGCGACGGCTCCGGCGACCTGCTCCGCAAGTTCGCGGACCGCCACCCGAAGGTCAGGCTCATCGAGCTCTCCCGCAACTTCGGGCACCAGCTCGCCATCACCGCGGGCATCGACGAGGCAGCGGGCGACGCGGTGGTCGTGATCGACACCGACCTGCAAGACCCGCCGGAGGTGATCCCGGAGATGGTCGCGCTGTGGCGCGAGGGCCGCTACAAGGTCATCTACGGCCAGCGCGCGCAACGCAAGGGCGAGAGCGGATTCAAGCTCGTGACCGCGCGCGTGTTCTACCGGCTGCTCAACCGGTTGTCCGACGTCGACCTGCCCGTCGACGCCGGCGACTTCCGGCTCATGGACCGCGCCGTCGTCGACGTGCTCAAGGGCATGCGCGAGACGAACCGCTACATGCGCGGGATGGTCGCGTGGGTCGGCTACCCGCAGACCGCCATCGAGTACGACCGCGACAGCCGCTACGCGGGGCGCACGAAGTACACGCTCTGGAAGATGTTGCGCTTCGCGCTCGACGGCATCACGAGCTTCTCGGAGAAGCCCCTCCGCATCGCCACGCAGACGGGCTTGCTCGTTACGCTCGCGTCCGCACTGTTCGCGATCTACACCGTCTTCCGCAAGATCTACGCGCCGTCGTTCGCGCTGCCGGGTTGGGCGTCGTTGATGACCGCCGCGCTGTTCCTCGGCGGCGTGCAGCTGCTGTCGATCGGGGTGCTCGGCGAGTACGTCGCCCGCATCTTCCGCGAGACGAAGGGCCGGCCGTTGTACGTGATCGCGGACCGCGTGTCAGGGCGTGACGAGGCGCGTGAGCGCGACGACGAGGGTGAAGCAGGCGAGCGCGCCGGCTGAGAAGAACCCCCACGCGGCGATGCCCTCGTCGCGGACCCGAAGCGCGGGCGCGAAGAACAGCGGGAAGGCGTCCATCACGTAACGCGGGATGCTGGCGCCGAAGCCAGCGCCGAGCACGAGCACGAGCGCGACGCCTGCGTACACGATCTGCTCGACCGGCAAGCGGACGCGCACCGCCCACACGAGCAAGGCAATGCCGATCAGGCCGGCCAGGCCGGATATGAGGAAGTCGAAGTGCTCGGTGGGGTTGCGCAGCCCGTCGATGAGCAGCACGCGTACGAAGTGGCGACCGAAGTCGAACCCGCCCGCGCCCCATCCCTGCTCCTCCGCCTTGAACCAGAGGAAGAAGTCGCCCATGCGAACGTGCAGGAAGACGAAGTAGCCGAGCATGCCGAGCGGAGCGAGCGCGGGAGCGACGAACGGCCGGAACGAACCCGTCTTGCGCCACGCGATCAACGCGGCGACGCCGCATGCGGGGGCGAGGGCAATGGCGTTCGGGCGGCTGGCGGTGGCGAGCAGCGCGGCCAGCCCCGCGAGCAACCAGCGTTCGCGACGGAGGGCGAGGAGGCATGCCGCGCCGAGCAGGATGAACAAGCCGTCGCTGTAGAACATCGACAGAACGACGCTCGACGGCCACAGCACGAGCAGCACGACCGCGCGCGTGGCGGCACGCTCGTCTCGAAGGGTCGCCTCGGCGAGGAACCACAGCATGACCACCGAGGCGAGCGACAGGGCGAGCGCGACGCCGACCGCGGTCTGGCGAAGCGAGAACGGGGTGACCGCGTCGACCCACCTCGTGACCCACGGGAGCAGCGGGAAGAACGCGCTCTCCGCCCGGTAGCCGCCTTCGGGCGGATAGAGCGGTGGGTACCCGTCGCGGGCGATCGTCATGTAGTGCCACGCGTCCCAGTCGAAGAACAGCTTCGACCGGTCGTAACCCGGTGCTATCACCGGCGCCACGTACATCGCGAACGCGACGATCAACC
>DASVEG010000296.1:0-15893 GCA_036380695.1 Acidimicrobiales bacterium | reverse complement strand
GCACGGGGGACGGCGGCTGCCGCTTCGTCCTTCTTGCCCGCGAGGTACAGCTCCTGGATCTCCTCCGCCTCCTTCTCGAACCCGTACCGACGGAAGAGCTGGTTGTAGAAGTTGCGGTCCCTCGCCCCCATCCCACCGACGTACAGCGCGATCTGCGGCCGGGCGCGGTCGCGCAGGTGCTCGAGGCCGTCCCCGATGGCGAGCGCGCCGCCAGCCACCACCTCCAGCGGTGCGAGCTCGGATGCGCGGTTCGCCGCGCCCTTTCCGAGCGATTCGCCCCAAACGTCCTGGGCCCGCTCCGGCCAGAACAGCGTGGGGATCCAACCGTCGGCCACCTCCGCGGTCATCTCGACGTTCTTCGGACCGAGCGACGCCACGAAGACCGGGATGCGGTCGCGGACCGGGTGCGTGATCATCTTGAGCGGTTTGCCCAGGCCGGTGCCCCGGCCGGCCGGCAGCGGCAGCGTGTAGTTGCGCCCGTCGTGCTCGACCCTCTCGCGGCGCCACACCTTGCGGCAGATCTCGATGATCTCCCTGGTGCGCTCGATCGGCGCGTCGTAGGCGACGCCGTGGAACCCCTCGATCACCTGCGGGCCAGACGCTCCGAGGCCGAGGATGCAGCGGCCGCCCGAGAGCAGGTCGACGCCCGCCGCGGTCATCGCCAGCAACGTCGGCGTTCGCGTGTAGATCGGCAGGATCCCCGACGCGATCTCCACGCGCTCGGTGATGGCGGCGAGGTAGCCCATGAGGGAGACGCCGTCGACGCCGTACGCCTCCGCGACCCAGACGACGTCGACGCCCACCTTCTCGAGCTCGGCCACCTGCGCGGCGGCCTCCTTGATCCCGCTTGCGTACGCGATGCCCGTCCCGATCCGCATCGTGACCTCATTTCTTGACCGCTCGGTCAAGTAGTCTCCCCGGCGTGGCGGAGGCCCGCAAGCCCAAGCAGGAACAAGAGGACGCGGCCCCCGACGTCGCCGAGGTCGCGCCGAACGTCCTCCGCATGCAGCTCCCGATCTCGATGCCGGGGCTCGGCCACGTGAACGCCTACGCCCTCGTCGACCACCGGGGCGCGGCGGTCGTCGACCCTGGCATGCCGGGCCCAAAATCGTGGTCGGCGCTCGGAGACCGACTGGCCAAGGCGGGGCTGGCGCTGCGCGACGTGCACACCGTCGTGGTCACCCACTCCCACCCCGACCACTTCGGCGGCGCGGGGCGGCTCGCCGCCGAGGCGGGGGCGGACGTCGTCACCCACGCCGCCTTTCGCTCGTGGTGGACCCCGCACCGTCACGACCACGACGACGCCGACCACACGAGCGACGCCGGCTCCGACGTGGATCCCGCCGACCTGCCACCGCCGCGCACGACGTCTGGGCCACCATGGAGCGGCCCGACGCCATGGGGAGGCAAGGGGTTCCGCCCGCCGCTGCGCCGGCGTGTCGCCTACCGCGTGATGGGGTCGCGGTTCGGGCGCCGGTTCCAGCCACCCGAACCCACGAGCCGGCTCCGGCACGGCGACGTCGTCAAGCTCGCGGGGCGCGAGTGGCACGCGGTGCACACGCCTGGCCACACCCTCGACCACCTGTGCCTGCACGACCCCGAGACCGGCGTGCTCCTCTCGGGCGACCACGTGCTGCCGACGATCACCCCGCACATCTCGGGGATGAACACCGGGCGCGATCCGCTCGCGCTCTTCTTCGACTCGCTCGACCGCGTCGCGGCACTCGACCGGGTGACGACCGTGCTGCCGGCGCACGGCCACCCCTTCACCGACGTTGCCGCCCGCGTCGGCGCTATCAAGGAGCACCACCGCGATCGGCTCGATCGGCTGCGCATCGCGGCTGCGGAGATCGGTGGCGCGGCGACCGTCGAGGAGTTCTCGCACCACCTCTTCCGCCAGGCTCGGTGGGGGCCGATGGCCGAGAGCGAGACGTACGCGCACCTGGAGCACCTCCGCATCGCCGGGCTCGCGACGTCGCACGAACTGCGGGGCGTGGTGCGCTTCGAGGTCGAGCCGCTCAGGGTGTGACGGGCGAGACGGGCATGCTCTCGGAGCGGGCCAACTCTGACCCCCCGTCGTCGAGGACGATCACGCGGTAACGCACGTCGCGGCTGCCGGGTGCGGTGTCGTGGAACGACACCGATTCCTGCGTCGACACCTTGGCCAGCTCGTACTCGGGCTGGCCCGCGCCGTCCGAGCGCACGACGAGGTACCCACCGAAACCGTCGCCCGCGTACGGCTCCCAGCTGACGAGCGACCAGCCGTCGGCGCCGGAGACCTGCAGCGGCATCGTCGCGACGGGGGCGGCGACCGGCGGGACGACGCGGCGCGCGAGGGGCGTCGGCGCGCCCGGGGGCGCGGCGACGGCGCGGAGCGCGCCGCGTGCGATGGGAACCGCGGGCCGGCTCCCTGCCGCCGATAACGGGTCGCGGTCGCCGGGTGCTGGCGTGCCTGCGTCGGTGTCGGTGCCGGTGTCGGCGATCGCGCCTGCGCCAGCCACCGTTGCCGGCGCAGTCCGGCCGCCCGTCGTCACCGCGACGACCGCGGCGACGGACCCCGCGAGCATCACCGCCATGGCCGCCACCGCGGCCACGATCCGGCGCGCGGCCCTCGGGCGATAGGTCCTGAGCGTGAGTTCGATCTCGGGCACGAGGTCGCCGTCCTCGACCTCGCCCATGAGCTCGAGCAGCCGCTCGTTCAGGGCGGCGACGAAGACCGCGCGCGGCGTTGGCCCGGGTGCCGCCCCCAGCTCCGACAGTGCTTGTCGCGGCGAAGCGACGGTCAGCGAGCGCAACGCCCTGCGCTCGGCGACGGCCAGTGCCGCCCGCGAGCAGCCCATCGCCGTGGCGGTGCCGCGAGCGTCGAGCTCGGAGAGGAAGCGGAGCGTCAGGGTCTCCTGGTCGCGCGGCGTTGCCGCGGCGAGCGCGTCGCGGAGCTCGGCGTTCCTCCGCTCGGCGTCGTCGGGCCGCAGCGCGTCGGACAGGACGGAGTCGGCGAGCAGGTCTTCCTCGAGCTCTCTGAGGATCCGCGCCGAGCGCTCGTCGGTGTCGGACCGTCGCCGCCGCTCGTGCGTGATGAGCTCGTTCGCCACGATCCGGAACAGCCATGGCTCGAAGGAGGAGTGCGTGTCGACGAGCCCGGGGAGCGCCAGCCAGGCGCGCTCGAAGGCGGCGCGGGCGACTTGCTCGGCGGATTCGTACGAACCGGTCCTTCGGTACGCGCACGCGTGGACCCGGTCGATGTACGCACGGCAGAGGAGCGAGAACGCGCGGGGATCGCGTCGCGCGCGTTCGACCAGCAGACGTTCGTCGAGCAGCGACCGCAGGTCGTCGGACCCCACGATGAACGATTCGGTGCGCGGCGGCCGCGTACCTCCCGGAGTCGCCATAGGGTCGACGTCATGCGCTACCGCACGCTCGGCGAAACCGGTATCAAGGTCAGCCCGCTCTGCCTCGGCACGATGATGTTCGGCGCGTGGGGCAACCCCGACCACGACGAATCGGTACGGGTGATTCGCCGGGCGATAGACGCGGGGATCAACTTCCTCGATACCGCGGACGTGTACTCCGCCGGCGAGTCCGAGGAGATCGTGGGCGAGGCGATCGCCGGGCGCCGCGACGAGGTCGTCGTCGCCACGAAGTTCCACGGGCAGATGGGCGACGACCCGAACATGCGCGGTAACTCGCGACGCTGGATCGTGCGCGAGGTCGAGCACTCGCTGCGCAGGCTCGGCACCGACCACATCGACCTGTACCAGGTGCACCGGCCCGACCCCGCGACCGACATCGACGAGACGCTGTCCGCGCTGTCCGACCTCGTCCACCAGGGCAAGGTCAGGGCGATCGGATCGTCGACGTTCCCCGCGTGGCAGATCGTCGAGGCCCAGTGGGTCGCGGAACGGCGGGGGCGGGAACGCTTCCGATGCGAACAGCCGCCGTACTCGATCTTCGTGCGGGGCATCGAGGCCGACGTGCTGCCCGTCTGCGAGCGCTACGGGATGGGCGTGATCCCGTGGAGCCCGCTCGCGGGTGGTTGGCTGTCCGGCAAGTACCGCAAGGGGATGGAGCAGCCCGAGGGCGGTCGGGCGTCGCGAACGCCTGCCCGGTTCGACCTGTCGAGGCCGGAGAACCAGCGCAAGCTCGAGATCGTCGAGGAGCTCGAGAAGGTGGCGGCCGACGCCGGCGTTTCGCTCGTGCATCTCGCGGTCGCGTTCGTGCTGAACCACCCCGCGGTGTCGGCGGCGATCATCGGGCCACGGACCATGGACCAGCTCGATACGCAGCTCGGCGCGGCCGACGTGCAGCTCGAGCCCGCGATCCTCGACCGCATCGACGAGCTGGTGCCGCCCGGTACGAACCTCAACGCCGCCGACTCCGGCTGGACACCCCCGTCGATCGCCTCGCCCTGGCGCCGCCGCCGGAGCGCGCGATCGGAGTGACGGACGGACGGCTCGCCGATCTCGCGAGGTCGTGGTGCGAGCGCCGCAGCCTGCCGGCCGCGCAGGTCGCGCTCGCCCGTGACGGCGAGCTGCTGGTGTTCGACACCGTCGGCGACGCGGACGCGTCGACGCGATTCCTCGTCTGGTCGTGCACGAAAGCCGTCGTCGCGTCGGCGGTGTGGATGCTCGTCGGCGAGGGCGCGCTCGCGTACGACGCACCCGTCGCGCGCTACCTGCCCGAGTTCGCGACCAACGGCAAGGAGTCGGTGACCGTCGAGCAGGTGATGCTGCACACCGCGGGGTTCCCACTGGCACCCCTCGGGCCGCGGAGCTGGGCCACGAGCGAGGGGCGGCGGGCGGCGTTCGCCCGGTGGCGGCTGAACTGGGCCCCTGGGACGCGGTTCGAGTACCACCAACTCGTCGGGTGGTGGGTGCTGGCCGAGCTCATCGTCGAGGTGACGGGGCGCGATTACCGCGACGTCGTCCACGAGCGCGTCGCGCAACCGCTCGGGCTCGACTCGTTGCGGCTGGGGGTGCCGGAACGCGAGCAAGGCGACATTGCCCCCGTCGTCGTCGTGAACGCCTCCGCCGTCGACGACGACTACGCGGTCGTGGGCATGCCCCCGCTGCCCCCGCCCACCGTCGAACCGCACGCCGCGGTGACGATGAACGCTCCGGCGGCTCTCGCCGTCGGCATCCCGGGTGCTGGGGCGGTGTCGACCGCGGCCGACGTCGCGACCTTCTACCAGGCGCTCCTCCACGACCCGAAGGGGCTGTGGTCGCCCGAGGTGCTGGCGGACGCGACGGGCACCGTCAGGAACACGTTCCCCGACGAGGCACGGTGGGGGGAGCCGGCCAGCCGCACGCGCGGCATCGTCGTGCGGGGCGACGACGAGCCGTACGCCTCGTTGCGCCACCACTTCGGGCCGTCGACGTCGCCGCGGGCGTTCGGCCACGACGGCGCCGGTGGGCAGATCGCGTGGGCCGACCCAGCGACCGGCGTCTCCTTCGCCTTCCTGACCAATGGCTACGACGCCAACCGCGCGCTGGAGATGAAGCGCAACCAGGAGCTGTCGGCCCTCGCGGTCGAGGTTGCGCTCGGGCGGTAGGAGCGCCCCGTGCCGCGGCACGTAGGTTGAAGGCGTGACCCGCCTCGTCGACGAGAAGATCGATCAGCTACGCGCCAGGGCGAGGCGCGAGATCGACGACGGCCTCCTCCCCTCCTGCCAGTTCGCGCTGGCGATCGACGGCGAGGTGGTGCTGCAGGAGACGTACGGCGCGGCCACAGGCGCCAACCGTTACGCCATCTTCTCCGCGACGAAGCCGATCGTCGCGTCCGCCGTTTGGCTGCTCATGCAGGAGGGTGGCGTCGACGTGAGCCGCCCCGTCGCGCACTACTTCCCCGAGTTCGCGGACAACGGGAAGGACGCCGTCACGGTCGAGCAGGTGATGCTCCACACCGCCGGCTTCCCGCGCGCGCCGCTCGGGCCGCCTGCGTGGTTCGACCGCGAGGCCCGGGTGAAGAAGATGGCGTCGTGGCGCCTGAACTGGGAGCCGGGCACGCGCTTCGAATACCACGCCACCTCCGCGCACTGGGTGCTCGGCGAGATCGTCGAGCGGGTGGGCGGGCGCGACTGCCCCACGTTCGTCTGCGACGAGATCCTTCGCCCGTTGGGTCTGCTGCCCCGCTTGCGGCTCGGGGTGCCGGTCGACGAGCAAGGCGACATCCTCGACCTCGCCGGCTGCGGCGAGGCCGCGACCAGCGGCGAGATCATGGCGGTGTACGGCATCCCCGAGTTGCCGGCGACCGAGGTGACCGAGGACGCGATGCTCCGGTACAACGAGGCCGAGGTGCGGTCGCTCGGCGTGCCGGGCGCTGGCGCGTTCTCCGACGCGTCGTCGGTCGCGCTCTACTACCAAGCGCTGCTGCACAACCCCCGCCGGCTGTGGTCGCCGCGGTTGCTCGAGGACGTGACGAGCCGCGTGCGCAACACGCTCCGCGAGCGCCTACTCGGGTACCCCGCGAACCGGACGCTCGGTCTCATCGTCGCCGGCGACGACGGCCGCGCTAACCAGCGAGGGTTCGGTCGCACGGGCTCGCCGTCGATCTTCGGCCACAACGGCGCCGCCGGCCAGCTCGCGTGGGCCGACCCCGAGACGGGCCTCTCGTTCTGCTACCTCACCAACGGCATCGACCGGCACTCACTCCGCCTCGGCCGCCGTGGCGTCGCGCTCTCCAGCATCGCCGCCGAGTGCGCCAAGCCCGCGTAGCCCGGGCGGAGGCGCCGGCGGGCCGTTCCACGCGACAGGAGCCGCGAGTACCACGGCTGAGACGCGCATGTCTCGCCGGCGCGAGCGCCGCGAGCAGCAGGCGCGTCACTAGACCAGCGAGTCCTGCCACGCGGTGTGGAGCGCGCCGTAACGCGAGCCCTCGCGGGCGACCAGGTCGGCTGGCGTTCCTTCCTCCACGATGTGCCCGCCGTCGACGACCAGCACGCGGTCGGCGATCTCCACCGTCGACAACCGGTGGGCGATGATCACCGCGGTGCGGTCGGCGAGCAGCGTCCGGAGCGCGCGCTGCACCAGCCGCTCGGACGGGATGTCGAGGGACGACGTCGCCTCGTCGAGGATGAGCACGTGCGGGTCGGCGAGGAACGCGCGTGCGAACGCGACGAGCTGCCGCTGCCCGGCCGACAAGCGCCCGCCGCGCTTGCGTACGTCGGTGTCGTACCCGTCCGGCAGCGCGGTGATGAACTCGTGGGCGCCGATCGCCCTGGCCGCGGCGTGCACGTCGTCGCGGGTCGCGTCGGGCCGCCCGAAGAGGATGTTGTCGGCGACCGTCCCGGTGAAGAGGTAGTTCTCCTGCGTGACCATCACGACGGCGCGGCGCAGCGTCTCGTCGTCGAGGTCTCGCAGGTCGACGCCGTCGAGCGTCACCCGGCCGGCGGTCGGGTCGTAGAAGCGAGCGATCAGGCGCGCGACGGTCGACTTGCCTGCTCCGGTAGGGCCCACGAGGGCGACCGTCTCCCCCGCCGGGATGTGGAGGTCGAGACCGTGCAGCACCTCCGCCTTCCGGTACGCGAAGCGCACGGCCTCGAAGCGGATGTCGCCCTGCGCCTCGAGCAACGCCACCGGCTCCGCAGGCGGCTTCACGCTCGGCTCCTCTTCGAGCACGCCGGACAGCTTCTCGAGCGCGGCCGCCGCCGACTGGAACAGGTTGTAGAACTGGCTGAGGTCCTGCACGGGCTCGAAGAACCGCCGCACGTAGAGCATGAACGCGGCCAGCACGCCGATCGTCATCTCGCCGTCGAGCACCCGCAACGAACCGGCGAGCAACACGATCGCGACGCTCGACCGCCCCATGGCCGCGACGCCAGGGCCGTAGACGGCCGACAACCGATTCGACCGGAGGTTGGCGCGGAAGAAGCGGTCGTTCACGTCCTCGAAGATCGCCTGGTTGCGCGGCTCGCGACGGAACGCGTGGACGGCGCGGATCCCGCCTAGCGACTCGACGAAGTGGACGATGACGAGCGCGACCGCTTCGCGCGTCTCGCGGTACACGTCTTCCGCGCGGCCGCGGAACCAGCGCGTGAGCAGCACCACGAACGGGAAGACCGCGAGGGCGACGAGCCCGAGCTGCCACTCCATCACGAGGAGCACGACGCTGATGCCGACGATCGACAGGACACCGGTCGTCGCCGCGAGCACGCCGCTCGACAACAGCTCGCTGATGGCCTCGATGTCGGAGGTGAGACGTGCGATGACGCGCCCGGAGGTGTAGCGCTCGTGGAACGCGAGACTCAGTCGCTGGAAGTGGTCGTAGAGGCGCGACCGCAGATCGAGCAGCACGTCCTGACCCACCCGGCCGCTCACGGAGGTGAACGCGTACTCGAGGCCCGACCGCAGGAGCACTACCGCGAGGAAGGCGATGCAGATCGCGACGAGCACGCCCGCTCCCTCGCCCCGCCGGATCGGAGGGATGCCGCGATCGATGCCCACCTTGATGAGGATCGGGAACGAGAGGCGCGCGACCGTGTCGAGCACGACCAGCGTGCCGCCGAGCGCGATGGCGCGCTGGCGCGGCCGCAGCAGCGACCCGAGGAGCCTGCGGCTGCGGCTGCGCAGGAACGTCCTGATGCTGGACGTCAGCTCGTCGGACTCCTCGGCCGCGACGCCGCGCCAGGTCTCGGGGGCGACGTCCGTCATGCCGACTCCTCCGCGAGGGCGATGTCGTCGTCGTCTTCGGCTTCTTGCGACAGCACGTCGCGGTACTCGGGAAGGCGCATGAGCTCGGAGTGCGTGCCCGTCGCCACGATCGTCCCGCCCGACAGGAACGCGACGCGGTCGGCGAGCGCGAGCGTCGACGGGCGGTGCACGACGAGCAACGCGGTCACCCCGCGCAGCACGCTCCTGAGCGCGTCCTCCACGAGCGCCTCCGTGTGGACGTCGAGGGAGCTGAGCGGGTCGTCGAGCACGAGCACCTGGGGCCGTCCGATCACGGCGCGTGCGAGCGCGAGGCGCTGGCGCTGCCCGCCGGACAGCGACAGGCCCTGCTCACCGACGCGCGTGTCGAGGCCCCACGGCAGGTCGTGCACGAACTCCGCCTGCGCGGTCGCCAGCGCGAGGGCGATGTCCTCGTCGGTCGCGTCCGGGCAACCGAGCAGCAGGTTCTCCTTGACGCTCGCCGAGAACAGGATGGGCTCCTCGAACGCCACGGCGACGTGGCGGCGGAGCGAGCGCAAGGTGACGTCGCGGATGTCGTGGCCGTCGAGGGTGACGCGACCACTCGACACGTCGTAGAGCCGCGGCACGAGCGACGCGAGCGTCGTCTTCCCCGAGCCGGTGATGCCGACGAGCGCCAGTGTCTCGCCGGGCGCGATGTCGAGGTTGACGTCGCGGAGCACCACGTCGCCGTCGCCGTAGCGGAAGTCGACGCGCTCGAACCTCACCCGACCCCTGCAGACCTCGAGGTCGACGGCACCCGGCTTGTCGGCGATCGCGGGCTCGGTGTCGAAGACCTCGAAGATGCGGTCGGCCGCGGACGACGCCTCTTCCGCGAGGGCGAGGATCTCCCCGAGCGACTCGATCGGCCACACGAGGAGCACGAGCAGGTTGATGAACGCGACGAGCCCGCCGAGCGTCAGCGAGCCGTCCCCGACCGCGAGCGCGCCGCCGAGGAGGATGGCGACCAGGGTCAGGTTCGGCACCATGTCGATCAGCGCCCAGAACCGCGCCCGCAGGCGCACCTGTTGCATCGAGATGTCGTGCAGCCGGGTCGCGTGCTCGAGGAACTCTCGATGCACGAGCCGGCGCCGGCCGAACGACTTGATCGTGCGGATCCCCGTCGCGCCCTCCTCGATGCGGGTGGTGAGGTCGCCCTCCTGGTCCTGCACCTCGCGCGACACGATCAGGTAGTCGCGCTCGAACCGCCTCGACAGCCACGCGAGCGGCACGGCCGACAGCAACGTCGCCGCGGCAAGCGTCGCGTTGAGGCGGAACATCAGCACCACGACGGTCACGAACGTGACCGCGTTGACGACGAAGAACACGAGCCCGAACCCGAAGAACCGCCGAATCAAGCGGCAGTCGGACATCGCGCGCGACAGCAACTGGCCGGACTGCCACTCGTCGTGGAACGTGACGGGCAAGCGCTGCAGGTGCGCGTAGAGGTCGTTGCGGAGCTTCGTCTCCAAGCCGAGCGACACGTTGCCCGCGGTGTAGCGGCGGCTGAACGCGGCGAGGCTCTCGAATCCGCCGAGCGCGAGCGCGCATAGGGCGAGCAGGAAGATGCCGTTGCGGTCGCCCCGTGCGAGCGGGCCGTCGATCACGCCCTTGATGACGAACGGGACCACCGTGCCCGCGCCGAGGCCTGCGGCCGCGAGCACCGTCATCAGCACCATCTGGCCCACGTACGGCCGGAGGTAGGGCTTCACGCGCCAGAGCGCGGCGTTACGCACGCGACGACCTCCAGTCCGGAAAAAGGGGGGACGGCGAGGCTACCGACCTCTTCAGGGCGTCGAAAGCGGATTACGGACGTGCGCGTCGTCCCACGCCTGCGCGCACGACTCCGAGCAGAACGGCGTCTCGTCGCGCCACGTCGCGACCGCGTCGCGCGGGATGCGCATGTGGCAGACCGGGTCGACGACCCCGTCGTGCACGCCGCACGACGCGCACCGCAGGCGCAGCACCGGCACGGGGGTGGCGAAGCCCCTAACCACGATGGGGCCGGCGGGCTCGACGTCGGCCCAGGCGGGCACGAAGGGGCGTAGCTCGACGGATGCGAGGATCTCGTGGGGCTGGGCGGCATCGGAGAGGCGCGCCGCGAGGTTCACCGCGGAGCCGATGTAGTCGTCGCCCTCGAAGAGGATCACGTGGCCGTAGGTGATGCCGGCCCGGAGGCGCAGCGGCGACGGCGTCCCGTCGATCCGGTGCTCGATCTCGAGGACCGTCTCCACGAGGGGCTGTGGCTCGACGCTGACGAACATGGCGCCGTCGCCCTGCCACTTGGCGACGCGGACGCCCCTGCGGGAGGACACCTCGCGGACCACCGAGCGGAACTCGGTCAGCACGCGGCCGGCCTCTTCGTCGCCGTTCGTCGCCGTGAAAGCGGTGAACCCCGACAGGTCGAGGAACGCGAACGCGCGGCCGACTCGCATGCGGCGGTCATTCTGGCCCGCCGCGCCTCCGATACCCCAGCCGAGCGCGGGCGGCGCCGCGGGTGGGGCGGCCGGTCAGGCGGCGGGTCCCTCGGCCCGCACGCGCTGCACGGCAACGAGGGAGTCACGCAGCCGGGTGATCCACTCCGACTGGTTGGCGCCGACGAGCTTGACGCACCACGCCAGTGCATCGCTGCGGCTGCGGGCGACGCCGGCGTCGACAAGCGTGTCGAGGACCCGGCGCTCGGGCTGGCGGAGCCTCGTCATCACCGGGACGCTCACGTTCGTGAACAGCTCGCCGCGGTCACCGCACCGTGCGCCCCACGAGACCTTGCGACCGAACCGGTGCTCGGCCTCGTCCGCGATGCGCATGCGCTTGGCCCGCGTCTCTTCGCGGAAGCGCGCTACCCGGGCCGCCAGGGCGGCCGCCTTCGCCCGCTCGCCCGCGCCGTCCTCGACGGCAGGCGGCGCCAACTCCCCGATCACGACGATCTCCTCCCGGTCGACGGTCACGGCAGGGGCAGCGGTGAACCAGTCGTCGGGGAGGCGTGCGGCGAACCACGCCGACACCTCGGCGTCGGCTTCGCTGGCACCCGTGGGTGCGCCGGTGGGGGCGTCGGGTTCTTGCATGCTTACATCATTACACCACGACACCTTGCGGGCAAGATCCCGACTTCCGACGGTGAGCACGGGTACAACGCCGCCCATGTCGGACTTCGAGGGCGTCCCCCATCCCGAGCAGCACAGCCACGAGGCGCTGCTCCACTCGCACCGCCACTTCCACGTCACCCACAACTACAACCGGCTCACCGGCGGGTTCGACCACCTGTTCTCCGAGCACGAGCACGAGCACGACCACACGGCCCTCGAGCACTCGCACATCCCCCACCAGGACTTCGAGAGCGAGCACACCGGCGAGGCCCACGTGCACGACCACCTCGACCCAACCCACGCCAAGGACGACGCCGCCCCCGCCAAGAAGGCGGCGGCCAAGAAGGCTCCGGTCGCGAGGAAGGCCGGCGGCGCGACGAAAGCCGCCGGGTAGCAGGGCCGCCCACCCGACTCCGCGCGACAGGAGCCGCGAGTACCGCGGCTGAGACGCGCACGTTCCGCCGAGCCGACCGCAGAAGGCGGCCCTGGCGTTCACAGGAGTCACAGTGACAACATCTGTCACTCATGGCCGGATCCCCGACGGCCGATGGTCCCTGGGTGACCTTGCGCTGGCGTCTGCCGCGCGTCCTGCTCGCCGCGTCCGTGGTGGTGATCGCGGCCGCCGCGCCGCGCCCGTCGACCGCCGCGGCAGGCGCGGAGGAAGCGCCGCCGCCCAGCGTCCCGCCCGGCGTCGTGCTCGCGCCGCAGGGGGCCGACGAAGCAGGCCGGCGTCTCGCCGCCGACGAACTGCGAGCGTCCGAACGGGCACTCAGGAAGGCGACGGCGTCGCACAAGGCGCTGACCAAGCGCGCGCCTGCGCTCCAGCAGCAGCGCACCGCGGCCGAGGCCCGCATCGCGGAGCTGACCGAGCGCGACCGTGCCGCAGCCGACGCACTCGTCGCCGCACGCGACCGCGTGCGCGACATGGCGATAGCGGGGTACGTGATCGGCGGCGACGTGCCGCCCGTCGACTACCTCCTCCGCTCGAAGACGCCGGCCGACCTGGTACGACGCCACCAGCTCGTGCAGCGCGCCACCGAGTCGAAGGCGGACGCGCTCGACGGATACCAGGACGCCAAGCGCACCGCGACAACCGAGCTCGAGGCGGCCCTCGCCGCGGCCGACGCGCTGGCCGCGACGGCGCGCCAGGCCGACAGCGAGCTGCGCGCCTCGCAAGCCGCGGTCGACGCGCTGCGGGCCGACGTCGACCACCGCCGCCAGCTCCTCGACGTGATCACGGCGGCCGCGCCCGTGGGCGCGAGCGACATCCCGCGGCTCTTCCTCGACGCCTACCGGAAGGCGGCGTCGACGCTGGCGAAGCGCGCGCCGCACTGCCGCGTCGAGTGGACGGCGATCGCGGCGATAGGGAAGATCGAGTCGAACCACGGCCGCACCCAGGGCGCGCGCCTCGCGCTGAACGGCGACGTGTACCCGCGGATCATCGGCATCCCCCTCGACGGCACCCGCAAGACGAGGGTCATCAAGGACACCGACAAGGGCGTCCTCGATCTCGACACCGTGTACGACCGGGCCGTCGGGCCGATGCAGTTCATCCCGTCGACGTGGGCCCGGATCGCGCAGGACGCCAACGGCGACGGGGTCCGCGATGCGAACAACGCGTACGACGGCGCCCTCGCTACCGCGGCCTACCTCTGCCGCGCCGTCGCGACCGGTGGGCTCGACACCGAGGAACCCCTACGCAGGGCGTTCTTCTCCTACAACCACTCGAACGCGTACGTCGACGCGGTCTACGGCTGGAAGAAGACGTTCGACTCGCTCGCGGCAAGCGTGTGACGCGCGGCGCGTTCCGGCGACAGAGGGTGCGATGCGGATCGCCTCACTGCTCGCGCGCCTCGGCGCCGTCCTGTTCCTGATCGGCGCGTCGAGCCTCGCGCTCGTCCCGCCCGCGGCCCAAGCGGCGACCGTCACCGTCGTCGTCACGGGAAGCGTGTCGCCTCGCGACGTCACCGTCGCGCCCGGTACCACCGTGGAGTTCCGCAACGACGACGGCAACCGCCACCGCCCGCGATCGGTCACGGGACCCACCGAGTTCGACGTCGACCTCGACCCGGGCGAGACCGGATCGGTGACGCTGCAAGGCGAAGGCACGTACCGCTACATCGACGACCGCGATCGCGACGACGAGAACTACTGGGGTTCGATCACGGTGTCGTCGAGCGCCCCGCACTCCGGCGCGACGGGCGGCACGGGCGGGGCTGGCGGGACAGCCGGGGCTCCGCCTCCGGCAGCTGCGTCGGTGTCGATGCTCGACCGGTCGTTCTCGCCGTCGTCGGTCGTGGTCGCGCCGGGCGGCAACGTCACGTGGACCAACGCGAGCGACCGCACGCACACGGTCACGTCGACGTCCGGCGCGTTCGACAGCGGCGACGTCAACGGCAGCGGCACGTTCCGCTTCACGTTCCCGTCGGAGGGAACGTTCGGGTACCGCTGCGACCTCCACCCCGAGATGACGGGCGCGGTCACGGTCTCCGCCGCGCCGGGCGCGGCGCCCGCCCCGCCCCCTCCGCCCGCCCCGTCGCCGGCCGCGGCAGCGACCGCCGCGCCCACCCCCGCTCCTGCACCCCCGGCACCCGCGGGCGCGGCGCCCGCCACCCGCCGCGTGCGAGTGGTCGACAACGCGTTCGAGCCTGCCGCGCTCGGCGCCGTCGTCGGCGACACGGTCGTCTGGACGAACGCGGGCCGAGCGCCCCACACCGTCACCGCGTCATCGTTCGACTCGGGCCGGATGGCGCCGGGAGCCACGTTCTCGACCGTCCTGCGCGCCGCAGGGACGTTCCGCTACGGCTGCACGATCCACCCCGAAATGGTCGGGTCGCTGACGGTTGGCGCGGCCTCGGCTCCACCGCCCGCGGCTGCCCCGCGACCGCCGGCCGGGGCGGCACCGACGGCCGGCGCGGTCGACGAGCCAACCGCGGACGGCGGCCCGGACGCGGTTGGTGCCGGCGGCGAAGCGCCGCCTGCGACCGCGGACG
Source organism: Acidimicrobiales bacterium (assembly GCA_036380695.1). GTDB lineage: Bacteria > Actinomycetota > Acidimicrobiia > Acidimicrobiales > CADCTF01 > DASVEG01. The sequence goes on along the minus strand of DASVEG010000296.1, from coordinate 1,154 downwards.
TCGAGGTGCGCGACTTCTCGTTCGCGCCGCGTGCCGTCACCGTGCGCCCTGGCGGGACCGTCACGTGGACATGGACCGGTGAGGCGCCCCACACCGTCACGGGCGACGGGTTCGACTCGGAGATGCTCGAGACCGGCGCCACCTTCAGCCACACCTTCGGGGAGGAGGGCACGTTCGACTACACGTGCACCCTCCACCCACAGATGCGAGGGACGGTGAAGGTCGCGGCCGCGACCGCTGCGGCATCCACCGCGAAACCGGGCGCAGGCCCCGACGCGGCTCGGGGGATCACCGCCGCCGCGGCTGCCGCCGAGACGTCGCCCCCCGGCGTGCTCTACGGCGTGCTGGGCGCCGCGGCGATCCTGGGCGGGACCGCCAGCCTGCTCGTCGGCGCGCGCCGCTTCATGCTCGCCGCGGACTGACTAGGCCTCGACGGCGGTGTTCTCGATCGTGCCGATGCCCTCGATGCCACTGGTGACGACGTCGCCGGCGCGGAGGAAACGCGGCGGCGTGCGGGCGACGCCGACACCGCTCGGGGTCCCGGTGAAGACGAGGTCGCCCGGCTCCAGCGTGCAGATCGACGACAGGTAGCCGACCAGCTCGGGCACCGCGAAGATCAGGTCGCTCGTCGAGCCGTCCTGCACGCGCTCGCCGTTGACGTCGCACCAGATGGCGAGGTCGTCCGGGTCGTCGAACGCGTCGAGGCCCACGACTGCGGGGCCGATGGGCCCGAACGTGTCGTACGACTTGCCCAGCGAGAACTGCGGGCGTGAACCGGTCATCTGCAGCACACGGTCGGAGAAGTCCTGGCCGACGCAGTAACCGGCGATGTGGTCGCGCGCCGACGCCTCGCGGATGTGGCGCCCGCCGCGCCCGATGACGACGACGAGCTCGACCTCCCAGTCGACCGTCGCCGACGGGAGCATCACGGGCGACGCGGGGCCGGCGAGGCAGCTCGGGAACTTCGTGAAGACCGAGGGGGCGGGAGGCAGCTCGGCGCCCGTCTCCCCGGCGTGCGTGCGGTAGTTGAGCGCGACCCCGAACACCTTCGATGGGCGCGGCACGCATGGCCCGAGTTCGGACGCGACGATCCCGCTGCCCTCCACGCTCGACAGGTCAGCAGCGGCCTGCCATTCCCGCAGGTCGTCCCATCG
>DASVEG010000295.1:0-3105 GCA_036380695.1 Acidimicrobiales bacterium | reverse complement strand
ACCCCGATCCGCGGCACGCCGCCTTCGCTGATCCGCCTGCCGAGCGGCTGCTCGTTCCACCCGCGCTGCCCCCATGCGCAGCCGCTGTGCATCGAGACCGAGCCCGCGCTCCGCGTCGTCGGGATGGTCTTCTCGCGCTGCCACTACGCCGAGGAGTTGGGCACGGAGGCCGAGCCGGAGAGGTCGTTGGCATGACCGACACGTCGGCGGCCGCTGCCGTCGCCGATCTCGACGCCGTCGCGCGCTCGGGCGCGCCAGAGGGCGCGCCGACCCTCCTCGCGGTGCGCGAGCTCGTCAAGGAATTCCCCGTCAGGAGCGAGGGGTTCCTGCGCCGCACGATCGGCGTCGTCCACGCCGTGTCCGGTGTGTCGTTCGACGTCATCGAGGGCGAGACGCTCGGGCTCGTCGGCGAGTCGGGGTGCGGCAAGTCGACGACCGGCCGCTGCGTGCTGCGGCTGATCGACCCGACGAGCGGGAGCGTGCGGTTCCGCGGCGAAGACGTGTTGTCGAAGTCGCCGAAGGAAATGCGCCGGCTGCGGCGCGACATGCAGATCGTCTTCCAGGACCCGTACGCGTCGCTCAACCCGCGCATGACCGTCGCCGCGATCATCGCGGAGCCGCTCCTCGTGCAAGGCGTCGGGTCGAAGGAAGCGCGAGCCAAGGTGCGCGAGCTCATGGAGCTCGTCCGCCTCCGCCCCGAGCACGGCAACCGGTACCCGCACGAGTTCTCCGGCGGGCAGCGCCAACGCATCGGCGTCGCTCGCGCGCTCGCTCTCGACCCCGACGTCGTCATCCTCGACGAGCCGGTGTCGGCCCTCGACGTGTCGATCCAGGCCGGCGTGATCAACCTGCTGGAGGAGCTGCAGGAGCGGCTGAAGCTGTCGTACCTGTTCATCGCCCACGACCTCTCGGTCGTCCGCCACATCTCCGATCGGGTCGCGGTGATGTACCTCGGCAAGATCGTCGAGATCGGATCGCGGGACGCGATCTACGGACGCCCCGCGCACCCCTACACGCGTGCTTTGCTCTCCGCCGTGCCACTGCCCGACCCTCGCCGTGAGCGCCAGCGCAAGCGGATCCTCCTGCAGGGCGACCTCCCGAGCCCCGTCGACCCACCGTCGGGATGCCGGTTCCGCACGCGTTGCCAGGTCTTCGCCAACGAGCTCGACGACAACCAGCGGGAGCGGTGCATCCAGGAGGAACCGGCCCTCGTCGACCGCGGGCAGGGGCACCCGGCGGCGTGCCACTACGCCCGGGTCGAAGAAGTCGTCTGAGCCCGGTCGCGAGGCCGGGTCGATCGCCGTGCGGACACCATCACACTTCGTTCTGGGTGCAGAAACTCGCGCTATACGCAGGTTTCTGCACCCAGAACGATGGATGGCCGTCGTCGTCGCCGTCGTTCTCGTCTCGTCGGCGTGTTCGTTCGTGCGTGGTGGGGACGACGTGGCCGACCGGCGGGTGCTGCGGATCGGCGTGGTCCGGCCCGCGACGCTCGACCCGATGGCGGCGCGCACCATCGACGAGCAGCTCGTGGCGGAGCAACTCTTCGACAGCCTCGTCGCCCTCGACCCCGAGACCGTCGAAACCGAACCCGGCCTCGCCGAGTCGTGGACCGTGTCCGACGACCAGCTCACCTGGCAGTTCACCCTCGCGTCCGGCGCGGCGTTCTCCGACGGGCGCGAGGTGTCGACCGCCGACGTGAAGGCCACGCTCGAACGCATCGCGAAGAAGGACTCCGGCTCGCCCGTCGCCGACCTCCTCGAGCCGGTCAAGGGATGGAAGGAGTTCGCGGTCGACGGCACCGCGAGCGAGCTCGTGGGCGTCGTCGCGGACAGCGGCGGCGTCGTGCGCATCGAGCTGTCGACGCCGTGGTCGTCGCTCCCGCACGCCCTGGCGCAGCCGCAGTTCGGCATCGTCCCGAGCGGCGTGACGGCGGCGTCCTTCGAGGACGAGCCGGTCGGCAGCGGGCCCTTCATGGTGCGCAAACGCGAACAGAACCGGCTCACGCTCAGGCGGGTCGAGGGCAGGGACGCGCGGCTCGCAGGGCTCGACGTGCGCCAGTACGACGACGCCACCGCGGCGTACGAAGCGTTCGTCGACGACCGCGTCGACTACGCGCCGGTCCCCGCCGACCGCGTCGCGGAAGCCGCGACCCGCTACGGGCGCGCGTACTTCCGCCCGTACGCCGCCGAGTTGTTCTACGCGTTCAACCTCCGCAACCCGAAGTGGCAGGACAAGCGGCTCCGCGAGGCGGTCGTGCGCGCCGTCGACACCGCGGCCATCGCCGAGGAGGTCTACCGCGGCGACCTGCGAGCGATGACGAGCCTGGTGCCGGCCCCGCTCGCCGGCGCCGGTTCGTGCGCGGCGTGCGGCCACGACCCGGAGCGGGCGAAGGCGCTCGTCGCCGAAGTGGCCGCGGCCGGCGCCGTCCCCGAGGTGGCGATCGACTTCGAAGGCGACCGCACGCAGGGCGAGGTCGCGAAGCGGTTGGAGGCCGACCTCGAAGCCGTCGGCTTCACCGTCAACCTCCGGCCGAAGCCGTTGGAGGATTACCAGCGGTTCGCGGCGTCTGGCGAGCAGGATCTCTTCCGGCTTGGGTGGGTCGCCGCGTACCCGACCGCGGACGCGTTCGTCGCGCCGTTGTTCGTCTCCGGCGCGTCGAACAACCTGATCGGCTTCGCGTTGAGCGGCGTCGACGAGCTCGTGCAGCGGGCGCGGGCCACCATCGACCCGGCGGCCCGGGCCGAGCTTTACCGGCAGGCCGACGAGGCGATCCTCGGCGAGTTCCCCGTGCTTCCCATCGGGCAGTTCCAGCAGTTCGCCGTCGCGGTGCCGAGGGTGAAGGACCTCCGCCTCTCGATCACCGGCACGTTCGACGCGTCGACGGTGTGGCTCGCAGCCGACTGATCGCCGCTGCCCTCGCTCTCGCCGCCGCCCTCGGGGCGTGCACGCGGGGAGATGGACGCGACGGCAAGGGCGACGGCGCCGGGCCGCGCCCGTCGACGACCACGGCGACCGAGACCACCGCGGCAGGCGGCGACCAGCCCGCCGTGGAGGATCCGGTACCGGACGACGCGGCGCGCGGCGGCGCGGTACGCGTCGCCG
>DASVEG010000294.1:0-11536 GCA_036380695.1 Acidimicrobiales bacterium | reverse complement strand
GGAGCACATGGGTGCGCTGTACACCGCCGCCCTGCGCATGACGCGCAACGCCGCAGACGCCGAGGATCTGGTCCAGGAGACCTACCTGAAGGCGTACCGCGCGTGGCACACCTTCCGGCAGGGCACGAACCTCAAGGCGTGGCTGTACCGCATCCTGACGAACACGTTCATCAACGCGTACCGGTCGAAGAAGCGGCGGCCCGACGAGAGCGAGCTCGACGAGGTCGAAGACCTCTACCTGTACCGGCGGCTCGGCGGGTTGGAGGCCGCGCAGTCCGGCCGGAGCGCGGAGGACGAGGTGCTCGACCTCTTCACCGAAACGGACGTGAAGGAAGCCGTCGAGGCGCTGCCCGAGAACTTCCGGATCGCCGTGCTGCTCGCCGACGTCGAAGGCTTCTCCTACAAGGAGATCGCCGACATCCTCGAGATCCCGATCGGTACCGTCATGTCGCGGCTGCACCGCGGAAGAAAGGCGCTGCAGAAGGCGTTGTTCGATTTCGGTGCGCAGAGAGGGCTCGTAGGAGACCGCGATGGATGACCCCGATGCCTGAAGACGAGATCGACTGCGGGGCCGTCGTCGCCGAGCTCTACACGTTCCTCGACGGCGAGCTGACCGAGAGCCGTCGCGTGCAGATCAGCGCGCACATGCACGGCTGCGTCGACTGCCACGAGGTGATCGAGTTCCACGCCGAGCTGAAGATGGCCATCGCCCAGAAGTGCAGGGAGCAGGTGCCGGACGAGATGCGGGCGCGCATCGCCAAGGCGCTCGGGATGAACCCGCCGTCCCGGGAATTTCCCGGCTTCAGCGACGGTTAGTACGGATATGAGCGACACCGCGGTCGTCGGTCAGTCCTTCGGTACGGGGAGCGATCGGCCTTCGAAGAACTTCGGCAAGGGTCGGGTGTGCGGGGAGGACGGCTGCGGCACGCGGCTCTCGCTGTACAACCCCGGCAAGTACTGCTCGTTGCACGAGCCGATGACGGTGCCCCGCACCAGGGGCAAGAAGATCGCCTGATCACGAATCGCCCACGGTCCCCACGCCGTCGGCGCCCGCGTCCTCCCCAGGACGCGCTTCTCGCCCGCCCCCCAGCGGGCGAGCCAGACGCCCCCGCCTGCCCGCGTGCCCCCCATGCGCCGGACGGCGGGGGCGTCGCCGCGTCCGGGTGTCCCGTTCCGGAGGCAATAGAGGCGGTACAACCGCCCCTATTGCCTCCGGAACGCAGAGTGCGCGGCGGAACGGGGGGTGGAGTTGCGGCGGGCTGAGGCGCGGCGCCTACCATCGCCGCCGTGCATGCGCCCCTCGTCGCGGCAAAGGTCTGGCACTTCTGGCTCGGCGTGTTCCAGGTCGTCCCGATCCTGCTGCTCGTGGTCGTGATCGGGATCCTGTACGTGAAGCTCGTTCTGAGCCGCAAGTACCCGCGCCAGTAACGGGCGGGGCCACGTACGGCCCCGAGGCGGGGATACTGGCCGGATGACCGACCCGGTCGCATGGGACCTCGCCGAAAAGGTGGCCGTTCGCGTCGGTGGCCGCGAGCCGCTCGCCGACTCCTACTTGTACGCCTCGCTCCAGCCCGACTTCGAGGAGCTGACGGCGCAAGCCGAAGAGCTCGTCGCCGAGGTCACCGGGCTCCGATCGCTCTCCGGCCCGGCCAGGGCCCTCGTGACCGACCGCGCCGGCTGGGCCCACGCCAACGTCGCGTCCTTCCAGCGGTTGCTCCGGCCCGTGCTCGACAAGATCGGGCCGAAGATGAGCGCGAGCCCCATCGCACCCGTCGGCCGGGCGATGGCAGGCGTGCAGGTCGGGACGCTACTGGGGTGGATGTCGACGCGCGTGCTCGGCCAGTACGACCTGCTGCTCGTCGAGGGCGAGGACGAGGACGACCAGGACATCGTCTATTACGTCGGCCCGAACGTCCTGGCCATCGAGAAGCGCTTCGCGTTCCCGCCGCGGGAGTTCCGCCTGTGGCTCGCGCTCCACGAGGTGACCCACCGGGCCCAGTTCACCGGTGTCGAGTGGATGCGGCCGCACTTCCTCTCGCTGGTCGAGCGCACGATGAGCGCGCTCGATCCCGACCCGTCGCGCTTCGTCTCCGCGCTGCGGCGCACGGTCGACCAGGTGCGCGCCGGGCAGAACCCGCTCGACGACGGCGGCCTCGTCGCGCTCCTCGCGGGGGAGGAGCAACACGCCGCGCTCCAGCAGGTTCAGGGCCTCATGAGCCTGCTCGAAGGCCACGGCGACGTGACGATGAACCGCGCCGCGCAGGGGCTCGTGCCGAACGCCGAGAGGTTCCATCGCACGCTGCACCAGCGTCGCAACGAGGTGCGGGGGCCCGCGAAGGTCGCGCAGAAGCTGCTCGGGCTCGACGCCAAGTTGCGGCAGTACGAACAGGGCGAGCGCTTCATCGAGGCCGTCGAGCGGGCCGGTGGGCGCGAGCTGTTCGACCGCCTCTGGGAGGGTCCGGAGAACGTGCCGACGCTGCCCGAGATCCGCGATCCCGACCGTTGGATCGCGAGAGTGCGCGCTCTGGTCATCGCCCCTCACTAACCTGAGCCTCCGCATGGCTACCGTCCTCGTCGTCGACGACGAAGCCGACATCCGCGAGCTGGTTCGCCTGAACCTCGAGCTCGACGGGCACGAGGTCTTCGCGGCGTCGAACGGCGTCGAGGCGCTGGAGTACGCCGTGGGCGAACATCCCGACGTCGTCGTGCTCGACGTGATGATGCCGGAAATGGACGGCTGGCAGACGCTCGCGCAGATGAAGGCGTCGAGCGATCCGGTGATCGCCCACATCCCGGTGATCATGCTCACGGCGCGCGCGGACGACCTCGACCGCATTCGCGGCGGCATCGAAGGCGCGATCCGTTACCTCACCAAGCCGTTCTCGCCGAGCGAGCTGCGCAGCGAGGTGAGCGAGGCGCTCGTCGGCGAGCCCGAGCCCCTCAAGCGCCGCAAGGCCCAGACCGACGCCCTCGAGCAGCTCGCGCGCATCGAGTCCGGCACCAGCGGCGAGCCCCGCGGCCGCCCAGCAGCCAGGCCCCACCTGACGCGCCTCGAGCGCGCACCCGACCCCGAGCCCGCCGCGCGCAGCAACGTGCAGGTGGCCCCCGACCGCGTGAAGACGTTGTCGGAGAAGCAGCGCGAGCTGCTCACGACGGTCGGGTCGACGCCCACCGTCAGCGAAGCGGCCGAGCGCCTGCAGGTCAGCCGATCGAACGTGTACGCGAGCCTTCGCCGCATCGCACGCAAGCTCGACGTCCGGTCGGTGCCGGAGCTGGTGACCCTCGCGCGGTCCGGTGGCATCCCCACCGGCGGCTGACGCCGCCACCGCCCTCCTCGCCCGCTGCACGTTCGCTCCTCCCGGCACCGCGGTCACCTGCGGGGTCTCCGGGGGCGCCGACTCCCTCGCCCTCCTCGTGCTCGCGGTCGCGGCGGGCCTCGAGGTCACCGCCGTCCACGTCGACCACGGCACCCGGGCCGACGCCTCGCACGAGGCGGACGTCGTGGCCGACGTCGCTCGCCGGTTCGGCGCGCGCTTCGAGCGACGACACGTGTCGGTGCCGCGCGGGCCGAACCTCGAGTCTCGGTGGCGCGACGCGCGCCATGGCGCGCTTCCTCCCGGCACGCTCACGGGCCACACCGCGGACGACCAGGCCGAGACCGTGCTCATCAACCTGCTCCGGGGCAGCTCGACCGACGGGCTCGCGGGGATGAGGCCGGGCCCGACGAAGCCCCTGCTGCGCCTGCGCCGCGCCGAAACCCACACGCTGTGCGACGGGCACGGCCTGACGCCGGTGAACGACCCGACGAACGACGACCCGACGTTCCGGCGGACGAGGGTTCGCCACGAACTGCTCCCGCTGCTCGACGCGATCGCCGAACGCGACGTCACCGCCCTCCTCGCGCGACAAGCCGACCTCGCTCGCGACGACGGCGACCTCCTCGCCGAGCTCGCGTCCGCCATCGACCCGACCGACGCTCGCGCCCTCGTCGCCGCGCCCCTCCCGCTCGCGCGCCGCGCGATCCGCGCGTGGGTGCAAGGGCCGACGGGTCACCCGCTCGACGCCGCGTCCGTGGAGCGTGTGCTCGCAGTCGCGAGATGCGAGGCGACGGCGTGCGAACTGCCGGGCGGCGTGCGCGTCGAGCGGTCGGGGATGCGCCTGCGCTGCCGGACCACGTAACGTCGCCGCCGATGTCCTCCGTGGCGGGCGACCCCAACGTCGGCGACGTCGTCGTGGCCGAGGATCAGCTCCAGCGGCGCATCGCGGAGCTCGGCGCGGACATCACCAAGGACTACGCCGACCGGCCGCCGTTGCTCGTCGGCGTGCTCAAGGGTGCGTTCGTCTTCATGTCCGACCTCGCGCGCGCGATCGACCTCCCGGTCGAGTTCGACTTCATGGCCGTGTCGTCCTACGGCAGCGCGACGAAGACCAGCGGCGTCGTGCGCATCGTCAAGGACCTCGACCTCGACCTCACCGGCCGCCACGTCATCGTCGTCGAGGACATCATCGACTCGGGGCTCACGCTCAACTACCTGAGGCGCAACCTCATGGCGAGAGGGCCGGCGAGCCTCGAAGTGTGCGCGCTGCTCGTTCGCGAAGGTCGCCAGCGCGACGACCTCGGCCTGCGGTACGTCGGGTTCACCATCCCGCCCGCCTTCGTCATCGGTTACGGCCTCGATGTCGCCGAGCGTTACCGCAACCTGCCCTTTGTCTGCCGCTACGCGGGCGAGCCGGGCTGAGGCTGCGTCCTCAGGGGCCTCGCGGGTAAGAACGAACCCGTTCGCCGAATAGATTGGGCTCCATCGTGAAGAAGCGTCCCAGCAGCCGCATCGTCGTGCTCGTCTTGGTTGCGCTCGTCGCCATCGTCGCGCTCAACGGCGTGTTCGGTGGGGGCGAAGACCGCGAGCCGCTGTCCATCGCCGCCTTCCAGTCGCGTTTGGAGGACGGTGAGGTCCGCACCGCCGAGATCACCGAAACCCAAGACGGTGGCACCGTCCGCGGCCGGCTGCGCGACGGAACCGAGTACGAAGTCGACTATCCCGCGTCGTACGGCGAGGAGTTGACCGGCCGCCTCTTCGCCGACCGCGACATCGAGGCGAAGGCGCAGCGCGAGGACGACAACGTGTGGTTGTCGGTCCTCTTCAACGTGCTGCCCATCCTGCTGATCGTCGGACTGTTCATCTTCCTCGTGAACCAGATGCAGGGCGGCGGCAGCCGTGTGATGCAGTTCGGGAAGGCGCGCACCAAGCAGGTCACGAAGGACTCGCCGAAGGTGACGTTCTCCGACGTGGCCGGCGCCGACGAGGCCGTCGCCGAGCTGCAGGAGATCAAGGAGTTCCTCGAGAACCCCGCCAAGTTCCACGCCATGGGGGCAAAGATCCCCAAGGGCGTGCTGCTCTTCGGCCCTCCCGGCACCGGCAAGACGCTCCTCGCCCGCGCCGTCGCCGGCGAGGCGGGCGTGCCGTTCTTCACGATCTCCGGCTCAGACTTCGTCGAGATGTTCGTTGGCGTCGGCGCGAGCCGGGTGCGCGACCTGTTCGAGCAGGCGAAGCAGGCGGCACCGGCGATCATCTTCGTCGACGAGATCGACGCCGTCGGCCGCCACCGCGGTGCGGGCATGGGCGGTGGCCACGACGAACGCGAGCAGACCCTCAACCAGCTGCTCGTCGAGATGGACGGCTTCGACCAACGGACGGGCGTGATCCTCATCGCGTCGACGAACCGTCCCGACATCCTCGACCCCGCGTTGCTGCGTCCGGGCCGCTTCGACCGCCAGATCGTCGTCGACCGCCCCGACCTCGAGGGCCGCAAGGCGATCCTCGAAGTGCACGCCAACGGCAAGCCGCTGGCCGACGACGTCCGTCTCGACGTGCTCGCGCGCCGCACGCCCGGCTTCACCGGCGCCGACCTCGCGAACACGCTGAACGAGGCGGCGCTGCTTGCCGCCCGCCAGGGGCAGGGCTCGATCGTGATGCGTCACGTCGAGGAGGCCATCGACCGCGTCATCGCGGGGCCGGAGCGCCGGAGCCGCGTGATGTCCGACAAGGACAAGCTCGTGACGGCGTACCACGAGGGCGGTCACACGCTCGTCGGCCACGTGTTGCCCGAGGCCGACCCCGTGCACAAGGTCTCCATCGTCACGCGCGGTCGCGCGCTCGGCCTGACGTGGTCGCTGCCGGAGGATCGCTACAACTACACACGCGGCGAGCTCAAGGCGCGCATGGCGATGGCGCTCGGTGGCCGCACCGCGGAAGAGCTGGTGTTCGGCGAGATCACCACCGGCGCGGCGAACGACATCGAGAAGGCCACGCAGATCGCCCGCGACATGGTCACCGAGTACGGCATGAGCGACGTGCTCGGCCCGCAGCAGCTCGGCCAGAAGAACGGCGAGGTGTTCCTCGGGCGCGACTACGGCCACCAGGCGAACTACTCCGACGACGTCGCCGCCCGCATCGACGAGGAGGTGCGGTTCCTGATCGAGGATGCGCACGCCGAGGCGCGGGCGATCATCGAGGCGCATCGCGACGTGCTCGACGACATCGCGAACCAGCTCGTCGAGAAGGAGACCCTCGACACGCAGGAGCTCGCCGACATCATGGGCCACCTGCCTCCGTGGCCGGGGCGCAACAACCGCGTCGTATCGGCCGACGGCAGCGGCAGCGGCAGCGGCACCAAGGCTCGCCCCCGTCCGCGGACGCAGCCGGTCGCAGAGGACGCAGCCGCGGCGGCGGTCGAGACGCCGTCACGTCGTCGCCGCGCGCCGAAGCCCGCATTCGGCACCTAGTGGCCGTCGACAAGGCGCGGATCGAGAAGGCCGTCCGCGAGATCCTCGAGGCGACCGGCGCCGACCTCGACGACGAGAACTTCGACCGCACGCCCGAGCGCGTCGCGAACATGTTCGAGGAGGTGTTCGCGGGCCTCGAGCAGGTGCCGGAGGACATCCTCTCGGTCACCTTCGACGCCAACCACGACGAGATGATCCTGGTGAAGGACATCGACCTCGTGTCGACCTGCGCCCATCACCTCGTGCCGTTCGTGGGCAAGGCCCACGTCGCGTACATCCCGAACGCCGACGGTCGCATCACCGGGCTCTCGAAGCTCGCTCGCCTCGTCGACCTGTACGCGCGGCGCCCGCAGGTGCAGGAGCGCATCACCGCCCAGGTCGCCGACGCGCTCGAACGCATCCTGCAGCCGCGCGGCGTCCTCGTGGTGATCGAGGCCGAACACCTCTGCATGGCCGCGAGGGGTGTGCGCAAGCCGGGTGCGATCACGGTGACGTCCGCGGTCCGGGGCCTGTTCCGCGACGACGCCCGCACCCGCGCCGAGGCCATGGCCTTCATCCACTGACCCCTTCCACTGACCCCTTCCACTTCGTTCGCTTTTGGCCAGAAAGTGGGGTCACAGCCCACTTCGTGGCCAAAAGCCACGGTGTGGGAGGGCGTAAAGGCGGTCTGCGGCGCCCGGTGGGGCGGAGGGGATGCCGTATCCTCTGCCGCCGTGCTCTCTGGCCGCCCCCTGGTGATGGGGGTCGTGAACGTCACCCCCGACTCGTTTTCCGACGGCGGGCGCTGGCTCGACCCCAACGCTGCGGTCGCGCACGGGCTCTCCTTGTTCGACGACGGGGCCGACGTGGTCGACGTCGGGGGCGAGTCGACCCGGCCGGGTGCCGAGCCCGTCGACGAGGCCGAAGAGCTCCGGCGGGTGCTGCCGGTCGTCGAGGCGCTGGCCGCCGCGAGCAGGGGTCGCATCTCGATCGACACGCGCAAGCCGGCCGTCGCCGAGGCTGCGGTCGGAGCCGGCGCGACGCTCGTGAACGACGTGTCCGCATCGCTCTGGGACGTCGCCGCGCAGCAGCCGGGCGTCGGCTTCGTCGCCATGCACATGCAAGGGACGCCGCAGACGATGCAGCAGGCGCCGGCGTACGCGGACGTCGTCACCGAGGTCCGCGACCACCTCGTCGAACGGGCGAACGCAGCGCGTGCCGCAGGGGTCGACGAGGTCTGGATCGACCCGGGGATCGGCTTCGGCAAGACGTCCGAGCACAACCTGGTGCTGCTTCGCCACCTCGGTCTTCTCGCCGACACCGGGTTCCCGGTGGCGGTTGGCACGTCCCGCAAGGGGTTCCTCCAACGCCTGCTCGGCGCGGGGCCGGACGACGTGCTGGAGGGATCGATCGCGTCCTCGGTGTTCGCGATGGCGGCCGGCGCGCGGATGGTGCGGGTGCACGACGTGCGCGCCGCAGCCCAGGCGGCCCGCGTCGTCGGCGAGCCGGTCGGAGCCGGCGCGTGAGGGGGAAGTGGGAGCGCGGCATCCAGCCGCGCAACTTCGCCTGGGTGATGCGCGACAAGCTCGCGGTCAGCGAGCGGCCGGGCGGGTACGCACGCAACCACCGCAAGGTCCGCCGCCACGAGGAGATCCTCTGGCTGCGGAACCAGGGCTTCACGCGCGTGGTCTCGTTGCTGCCGTCGCCGCACAACCTCCACGCCTACGACGAGGTCGGTGTGCCCTGGTCGCACTTCCCGTTCCCGGTCGGTGCCGAGGCGAAGGCCGTGCTCGCCGAGTTGTTCCCGCACTTGCGAGACTGGGTCGGCAATGGCGAGAAGCTGCTCGTCCACCAAGAAGAGCTCGGCGACCGGGTGATGGGCGTCGTGGCCGGCTTCCTGCTGTGGGGCGGTCTCGTCGACACGGGCCCGCACGCGGTGACCGTGATCGAGCAGATCCTCCACCGCCAGATGGGTCCGCCTGGGCGCGAGATCGTCGGCATCGCCGCCGACCTCTAGCCACGGGCACACGCGATGGATCGGATCGTCTTGCGCGGCTTGCGCGCCGTTGGCGTGCACGGCGTGCTGCCAGAGGAGCGCGAGCGCGCACAACCGTTCGAGCTCGACGTCGACGTGGAGGCCGATCTCTCGACCGCGGCGACCACCGACGATCTCGGCGACACGCTCGATTACGGCGCGCTCGTCGAGCTCGTGTCGCGCATCGTCACGACCGAATCGCACGCGTTGCTCGAACGGCTCGCCGGCCGCATCGCCAACGACGTCCTCGCGTTCGACGACCGCGCGTCTTCGGTCACCGTGACCGTGTGGAAGTTGCGCCCGCCCGTGCCCCTCGCGCTCGACCGCGCCGGTGTGACGATCACGAGGTCGCGGCGGTGAGGGTGTTCGTGTCGCTCGGGTCGAACATGGGCGACCGCATCACGTACCTGCGAGACGCCGTCCACTCGCTTCCCGACGTCGTCGCGGTGTCGCCCGTGTACGAGACGGGCCCGGAGGGCGGGCCGAGCGGGCAGGCCGACTACCTCAACTGCGTCGTCGAGCTCGACGTCGACCTGACGCCCCGTCAACTGCTCGGGATCTGCCACCGCCTCGAGTCGGCGGCCGACCGTGTTCGCACGGTGCGATGGGGCCCGCGCACGCTCGACGTCGACATCCTGCTGATGGGCGACCTCGTCGTCGACGAGCCCGACTTGCAGATCCCGCACCCGCGGATGCGCGAGCGGAAGTTCGTCCTCCAACCCCTCCGCGACCTCGCTCCCGAGCTCGTGCCCGAGGACCTCGAGCGACTTGGTGGACGGGTGCGCGCCGCGGGTACCCTGTAGGCACCAGCACGAACGGGACCCGGGCAGCCGGGCCTGGAACGTCAGGAAGGTCAATGGCTCGTAGAGCCGTACGCGTCATCGGTCCGGGTCGCGCCGGCCGCTCCGCGCTCGCCGCCCTCGAGAAGGCGGGTTGGCGCGCCGACGCGCCGCTCGGTCGTGGCGACGCCTTCCGCGCCGCCGCTGCTGGCGTCGACCTGCTTCTCATCGCCACGCCGGACGCGGCCGTCGCCGAGGTCGCCGCTTCCGTCGCCCCGGTCGCCACCACCGTGGTGGCGCACCTCGCCGGGTCGCTCGGCCTCGACGTGCTCGAGCCCCACGAGCGCCGCGCGTCGATGCACCCGCTGCGCGCCATCCCTACGCCCACCACCGACCTGTCCGGGGCATGGTTCGCCGTGGCCGGCGATCGGCTCGCGACCGAAGCCGTCGACGACATCGGCGGGCGCCCGATATCCGTGCGCGACGACCACGCGTCGCGGGCGGCCTATCACGCGGCCGCGGTCGTGGCTTCGAACCATCTCGTCGCGCTGCTCGGGCAGGTGGAGCGCATCGCGGCCGAGGCCGGCGTGCCGCTCGTCGCCTTCCTCGACCTGGCGCGGGGAGCGATCGACAACGTCGCCGCGCACGGGCCGACCGGCGCGCTCACCGGCCCAGTAGCGCGCGGCGACTGGGACACGGTCCGAAGGCACCTCGACGCGATCCCCGCCGACGAGGGCGACGCCTACGTCGCCATGGCGCGGCAAGCGGCGCGGCTGTGTGGGCGCGAGGCCGAGAGCGAGCCGCTGGCCCGATGACCGTGCGCACCCACACGACGGTCGCCGCGTTCCGGAGCGCGCTGGTCGCCGAGCGGCATGCCGGCCGATCCGTCGGCCTCGTCCCGACGATGGGCTACCTCCACGACGGCCACGCGTCGCTGATCCGCAGGTCGGCCGCGGAGTGCGACGTCACCGCGGTCACGATCTTCGTGAACCCCACCCAGTTCGGCGCCAGCGAGGACTTCACCCGCTACCCGCGCGACGTCGACAGGGACACGGCGCTGGCCGAAGAGGCTGGCGCGTCGCACCTGTTCGTCCCGACCACCGACGAGATGTATCCGCAGGGCGGCGGGCTCACGACGGTGTCGGTTCGCGACATCACCGAGGGCCTCGAGGGGACGTCGCGCCCGACGCACTTCGCCGGCGTGGCCACCGTCGTCACGAAGCTCTTCAACATCGCGGGCGCCTGCCGCGCCTACTTCGGGGAGAAGGACTGGCAGCAGTTGCTCGCGGTCCGGCAGCTCGTGCGCGACCTCGACATGCCCGTCGACGTGGTCGGCTGCGAGACGCAGCGTGAGCCGGACGGCCTCGCGATGAGCAGCCGCAACGTGTACCTCACGCCCGAGGAGCGCCGCGCCGCGACCGTGCTGCACCGCGCGCTCGTCGCGGCTCGTGCGTCGCCCGATCCCGAGACCGTGATGAAGGAGGTCGTCGCGTCCGAGCCGCTCGTCGAGCTCGACTACGCGGCGCTCCGCGACGGTCGCCTTCTCCTTGCCGCCCGTGTCGGCTCGACCCGGCTCATCGACAACATGGAGCACGAACTCTGATGCGAAGAAGGATGATGAAGTCCAAGATCCATCGGGCGACCGTCACCGACGCCAACCTGAACTACGTCGGGTCGATCACGATAGACACGGACCTGATGGCCGCGGCCGACCTCCTCGAGTGGGAGCAGGTCGCCATCGTCGACATCGACAACGGCAACCGCTTCGAGACGTACGTGATCCCTGGGGCGGCGGGGTCCGGTGCGATGTGTCTCAACGGGGCGGCGGCGCGCCTCGTGCACCCGGGTGACCGCATCATCGTCATCAGCTACGCGGACTACGACGCCAGCGAGCTCGACGGGTTCGAGCCGAGCATCGTGCACGTCGATCGCGGCAACCGGATCGTCAGCGAGGACATC
>DASVEG010000293.1:0-6136 GCA_036380695.1 Acidimicrobiales bacterium | reverse complement strand
CGCACGCTCGAACCGGCGGTCGCCGACGAGTTGGCGGTGCGGTTCCGTGGAGCGACGCTGCGGTCGCGGCGGGTCGACGTCTCGTCGCTGCAGGACCCGTTCGAGGCGATGTTCGACCGCGGGTGGACGGACGGGTTGCCGGTGGTGCCGCCAACCGAGGCGCGCGTACTGCGCATGCTGGACGGCACGTCGCGCGCCGCGGACGACGTGGTGGCCATGGTGCCGCCCGACATGGTGCCGTGCACGGTCGAGAAGGTCGCTGTGAACGGGGTGATGGCCGGGTGCCGGCCCGAATACCTCCCGGTCGTGCTCGCCGCGGTCGAGGCTGCGTGCACCGACGAGTTCAACATGCACGGGCTGCTGGCCACGACGTACTTCTCCGGGCCGCTCGTCATCGTGAACGGACCGATCGCGCGACGCATCGGCATGAACTCCGGCCACAACGCGCTGGGCCAGGGCAACCGCGCCAACGCGACGATCGGTCGGGCGCTGCAACTCGTCGTCCGCAACGTCGGCGGTGGCCGGCCGGGTGAGATCGACCGGGCCACCCTCGGCAATCCTGGGAAGTACACCTTCTGCTTCGCCGAAGACGAGCAAGGCTCGCCGTGGGAGCCGCTCCACGTCGCGCTCGGGTTCGAGCGCGAGCGGTCGACGGTGACGTTGTTCGCCGGCGAGGGCCCGCGTGGCGTCGTCGACCAGTTGTCGCGGACGGGCGAGTCGCTGGCGCGGTCGATCGCCGCGTGCCTGCGGACCGTCGCCCATCCGAAGCTCCCGATGGCGTTCGACGCCGTGCTCGTGGTGTCGCCCGAGCACGCGCAGGTGTTCCGCGAGTCCGGGTGGTCGCGGTCGCAGTTGATCGCCGAACTCGACGCGTTGTTGCAGCTCGAAGGCGCGGACATCGTGCGCGGTGCCGGCGGCATCGCCGAGGGAGCGCCAGAGGCGTTCGCCGACGCGACGCTCCCGAAGTTCCGGCCAAGCGGCCTGCTCGTGGTGCACGCGGGCGGCACCGCAGGGCGGTTCTGCAGCATCATCGGTGGGTGGATCAACGGCGCGACGGGCAGCCAGCCGGTCACCAGGGAGGTCGAGCCGTGGACGTGACTTCTCCGACGCCGACGCCCACCCCCATCGTTCTGGGTGCAAACACTCGCGGTATGCGCGAGTTTCTGCACCCAGAACGGCAAGGGGGCGTGGTCGTGCTCGACCCCACCGGCGAGTTGCGGCCGGCGGTGCGCGAGCTGGTGGAGCGGCCGGAGTCGCTTGCGGGCAAGCGGATCGCGTTGCTCGACATCTCGAAGCCGCGTGGCGACGTCTTCCTCGACCGCCTCGAGTCGTTGCTGCGCGAGCGGCTCGACGCCGACGTGGTGCGCTACCGCAAGCCGACGTTCGCCAAGAACGCGCCGGTCGACCTCCGCCACGAGATCACCGTCACGTGCGACGTGGTGATCGAAGCGCTCGCCGACTGAGGGAGCTGCACGTCGTGCAGTGTGCACGACATCGCCGATCTCGAAGGCCGGGGGCTCCCCGGCGTGTTCGTCGCCTCGACGGAGTTCGAGGTCGCGGCCGCCGCGCAGTCGCGCTCGCTCGGCCTCGACGTAGCCCGCGTGTTCGTCCCCCACCCCATCCAGGACCGCACCGACGACGAGATGCGAGCCCTCGCGGACGGCGTCTTCGACGCCATCGTCGCCGCCGTCACCCGGCGCTGATCGGTTACGGCAGGCGGAGGACGCGCGAGTCGGGGCAGACCTCGGCGAGGCCGTCGGCGACGAGGGACGCGGCGATGCGGTCCGCGCGGTGCGGGTCGTCCGGCCAGCCTGCGGTGGCTGCCACGTGCTCGAGCGGCAACGGACCGAGGCGTAGCGCGTCGACCAGCCGGCCACGGCCCTGACGATCGGAGCCGGCGAACGCGGACTGGCGGCCGCTGGTCCCGCCACTCCCCTCCGCCGGGTCGGCGGTGCTGCGGCCGGTCGCAAACCACGCGCACGAGCGGGTGACGGGGCAGCGCTCGCACCGCGGTACCCGCTTCGTGCAGACCGACGCGCCGAGGTCGAGGATCGCCTGGTTCCATCGCCACCCGCGCCCCTCGGGCACGAGCGCGTCCGCCTCGCTCTGCGCGTCGGCCAAGGCGAACGTCCGCCCCCGCACCCTGGCGACGACCCGCGCCGCGTTGGTGTCGAGCACGGCGACGTCCTGCTCGTGCGCGAACGCGAGGACGGCGCGCGCGGTGTACGGGCCGACGCCCGGCAGCGCCAGCAGGTCGACGAGCGTGTCCGGCAGCGCGCCGCCGTAGTCGTCGACGCACACCTGGGCGGCTCGATGCAGGTTGACGGCGCGCCGGTTGTACCCGAGGCCTGCCCACATGCGGACGACGTCGCCGACCGGCGCAGCCGCGCACGCCGCGGGCGTCGGGAACCGGCGCAAGAACGCGTCGTACTTCGGGACGACGCGCGGCACCTGGGTCTGCTGGAGCATCAGCTCGCTCACGAGCACCGACCATGGATCGCGAGTCCGGCGCCACGGGAGGTCGCGCCAACCCTCGCGCTCGCTCCACGACAACAGCGCGTCCTGGAACGCCGTCATCGCCGCGTGCACCAGAACACCTCCGTGCGGTAGGGCTCGGTGAACGTCTCGCCCAGCCCGGCTTCGTCGACGATGGCGTCGATCTCGGCGAGCACCGCGGCTCGCTCCGAGTCGGGAAGCATCGAGACGTAACTCGTCGACGCAACGCGCGCTCGCATCAGCTCGCGATCGACGGGGTGTTCGTGCGCGAGCTCGACGCGCTCCATCGGCGTGAACCCGCCGTGGTCGGCCATCGCCCGCTCCCACCCGCCGCCGTAGGCATTGCCGTACCTCGGCGTGCCCCCGACGACGCGGTCCATCAGCTCCTTGACGCGGCGCACCCAGTCGACCGACGCGTCGCGGCTGTTCCAGAGGAACGCGACGCCGCCACCAGGGCGCACGACGCGGTGCACCTCTGCTACCGCGGGCACAGCGTCGACCCAATGGAACGCCTGCGCGGCGGTCACGACGTCGACCTCGCCGTCGCCGAGGGGGATCGCCTCGGCCGTGCCGTCGACGATCTCCACTCCGGGTACGGCGCGAGCGAAGACCTCCCGCATCTCCGCGACCGGCTCGACGCCGACGACGCGCGCGCCCGTCGGTAGCAGGAGGCGCGTGAACTTCCCCGTGCCCGCGCCGACGTCGACCACGGTCGACCCCGGACCGATCTCGAGCTCGCGCGCGATCAGATCGACCGCGGCTTGCGGGTAGCCAGGTCTCCCCGCCTCGTACTCCTCCGCGCCACGAGCGAAGCCGCTCGCCGCAACCTCGTGGATCTTCTCGCCCGCCATGGCGATTCAGTCCGCGGCCGGTAACTCGCCCCACACCTGATCGGCGGGGTACGGCCGGCCGCGTGGCGGCGCGCTGTCGCGCTTCCACACCATCACCTTCCGGCGGAAGTAACACACCTCTTCGCCGCGCTGGTTGAAGCCCTTCGTCTCGACGGTCACCACACCCCTGTCGGGCTTCGACGACGACTCACGCTTCCCGAGCACGCGCGTCTCCGCGTAGATCGTGTCGCCGTGGTAGGTCGGGAACTGGTGGCGGAGCGTCTCGACCTCGAGGTTCGCGATCGCCGAGCCACTGACGTCCGGCACGCTCATGCCGAGCACGAGCGAGTACACGAGGTTGCCGACGACCAGGTTCTTGCCGTGCGGGCTCTCGTTCTCGGCGAACCACGCGTTGGTGTGCACCGGGTGGTGGTTCATCGTGATCATGCAGAAGAGATGGTCGTCGTACTCCGTGATCGTCTTGCCGGGCCAGTGCTTGTACACGTCGCCAGGCTCGAAGTCCTCGAAGTACCGGCCGAAGGGGCGGTCGTGCGCGGTCACGCCCGCACGGTAGAGAGCACCGGTTGCGTAAGACAAACCCTTCGCCCGAGCGTGTCCCTCCGGGCGAAGCCCGTAGGGTGGAGGGCAACGGGACCACGCGGCCGATCACCCGCCCGCGTCATTTCCGGCTCGTCCCTTGTCCGCTTGGGGCGAAAGCAGGTAATTCTTGACGACGGCAGATCGCATCGAGGAGGTCGTGATGCCCTTCGCCTGGAGGCCAACACCAGGGCAGGTAGCGCTCATCGAGGTCGACGGGCAGGACGCGTGCCTCACCGGCGTCGTGCTCGACGAGCCGAGCGACGGCGAACAGCCCGTGGTGATCGACCTCGGCGCGTCGCCCCGACCGACCGAGGACGAGTGCGAGGTGGTGGTCAGCTTCTTCGCGCCAGATGCGCTCTACCGCGTGAAGGCGACGGCCACGCGCCACGAGGGCACGGGCGACGCCGTGATCGACCTGCGCATGCACGACGTGCAGCGCGTGCAGCGCAGGCAGGTGCCGCGTACGCGCCTCGTGCTGCCGGCCGTGCTGTCGAACTTCGACGACCCCGGCGCGATGGTGAACCTCGTCGGCGAGACGCTCGACCTCGGCGAGGGCGGGTGCCGCGTGCGGACGGCACGCTCCTTCCCGTCGGGATGCGACCCGACCGTCACCGTGAACCTCCCGCGCGGCGAGACGTTCGTGGCGCTCGGTGCCATCCTCCACGCCACGGCGAACGAGGGCGGCTTCGAGTACCGCATCGTCTTCCTCGAGATCGAGGACGAGGATCGCGCCCGGCTCGCGCAGGCCGTCCGCGAGAGCCAACCCGCCATCGCGTAGGCCACTCAACGGCGTGCCGTGGTGGCGAGTAGTCACTACGGGCCATTTCGGCGAAGGCAGGCGCGCACCAGACTTGATGCGTGGCGTCCCACCACGAACAGCTCTTCGCGGCCACCGACGTGGGCCTCGTCGTGTGGGAGGAGCGCGCCTCGCGTTTCTGCGTCGCCGACTCGAACGCCGCGGCCAGGCAGTTGCTGCGCAGGCCGCTCTCCCCTGGAGAGGCGGCCGACCGGATCCTCGACGATCCCCGACTGCTGCTGTCGCTGATGCAGGCCGTCGCGGACGGCCACGACCATGTCGCGGACGACATCGTCGTCGACGACCGCATCCTGCAGGCGAGGGTGCACCCGCTCGGGGACGGACGCGTCGGCCTCGTCGTCCTCGACGTGACCGCCTACCACGAGGCGCGACGGCGGATCGGCCACATCTCCCGGCACGACACCCTGACGGGGGTCGGCAACCGCGACGAGTTCCTGCGGTCGCTCGACGACGCCCTCGCGCAGGCGAGGACGAACGACACCCGGCTCGCCGTCATCGTCCTCGACCTCGATCGCTTCAAGGAAGTGAACGACACCCTCGGCCACTCGCAGGGCGACCTCCTCCTCGCGCAGGTCAGCAGGCGGCTCACCGCGCTCGGAGACGACCTGTCGCGCGTGTGCCGCGTCGGCGGCGACGAGTTCGCGCTGCTCGCGACGCCGACGGTCGCGACGCTCGAGTCGCTCGCGGCGCGGGTCGGCGCGACGTTCGGCACGCCGTTCCCCCTCGGCCGCCTGTCGATCCGGGTGAGCGCCAGCGTCGGCGCCGCGTCGTGGCCAGACCACGGCGACGACGCCGAGGAGCTGCTTCGCAAGGCAGACATCGCGATGTGGAGCGCCAAGCAGAGCGGGCGAGGTCTCGCGGTCTACCGCCCGCAGGACGACCGGTACAACGTCCGCCGGCTCACGCTCGTGTCCGACCTGCGCGACGCGATCGACCGTGGCGACCTCGCGCTGCACTACCAACCGAAGCTCGACCTCGCGAGCGGGAACGTCGTCGGCGCGGAAGCGCTCGTTCGCTGGCACCACCCCGACTTCGGCGAGGTCGCGCCGGGCGAGTTCGTCCCGCTCGCCGAGGAGACCGCGCTGATCGGGCCGCTCTCGCGCTGGGTGCTCGGCGAGGCGGGCCGGCAACTCGGCACGTGGCGCGCCGCGGGGATCCACCTCGATGTGTCGGCGAACATCTCGGCCCGCAACCTCTACGACCCGCGGCTCGTGCGGTGGCTCACGCGGCTGTTCGACGACCACCAGCTCCGGTCCGGCCAGCTCACCCTCGAGCTCACCGAGACCCAGGTGGCCGAAGACCTGCCGATGGCCCGCCAGATCCTGCGACGGCTACAGGCGATCGGCGCCCGGTTGAGCATCGACGACTTCGGGACGGGCTACTCGTCGCTGTC
>DASVEG010000292.1:0-2293 GCA_036380695.1 Acidimicrobiales bacterium | reverse complement strand
CAACGCGTTCCCTGCCGCATGGCGTTCTTCTCCATCGCCCACCACCCGACGAACGACCTCGCGCGCGAGTTCGGGTGCGAGCTGACGGAGGAAGGATGCGTCGTTGTCGACGCGAACAACGAGACGTCGGTGCCTGGCGTCTACGCCGCGGGCGACCTCACGCCGGGAACCCAACTGATCTCGATCGCCGCGGCCAAGGGCGCGACCGCCGGCATCGCATGCGCGTTGAGCCTCACGCTCGATCGTCCCTGACCGCCGCGGCGATCCGGACCGCGCCGCGTTCGGACAAGGCGATCGTGTAGTGGTTCACGCCGTGGACGCGCTCGTCGTCGAACCTCGCGCCGAAGCGCGCGCGGAAGCGAGCGACGGTGGCGGCGGTATACAGGCCCGGCGACTGCCCGAGCATGCCGCGCTCGGCCCACAGGAGACGCAGGGAGCACGCCGATCGATCCGCGGCTGGGAGCACGCGCCCATCGTCGACGTTGTCGGCCCCGTCGCCCCGCACGGCATCTGCCGAGACGCCCGACCGAAGCTTCGGAGGCTCGCCCATCAGGTCGTAATCGACCGCGGCCCGCAGCTCGTCGGTCCAGTCGCCGCCGATGGCAGGGTGCGCCTTCCAGAACTCGTGGTACGCGCCGTGCGACGCGAACGTCATCGCCAGGCGCTGCACGGCAGGACCGATGACACGGTCGAGCGTCGCGTCGATGTCTTCGCCGGCGACGACCTCGGTGCCGAGCGGCAGCCCGCCGTCGACGAGCACGGCCCGCGCGACACGGTCGGGGTACGCCGCCGCCATCGCCACCGCGACGAAGGCTCCCATCGAGTGACCCACGAGCACGGCTCTGTCCGCACCGGCGTCGTCCAGCACCGCGAGGAGGTCGCGCGCGTGGGCGGCCATGCCGTACGGCCCTCCGACGGCTGCGCTGTTGCCGCGACCGCGCAGGTCGGGCGCGAGGACGCGGTGGTCGCTCGCGAGCGCGCGGGCCACGAACGCGAAGTGGAGGTGGTTGCCCGTGATGCCGTGGGCGGCGACGACGACGGGTGCGTCCTTCGGGCCCCACGCGCCGACGAGCAGGTCGCCGCCGTCGACGGCGACCGTCGTCGTCTCGCCGCCCCCTCCCGACCCCGCCACCAGCTACGCCTGGGGTGGTGCCGTCGCCACGTGTGCGTAGCGGATCTTCGAGAAGGCGTCGGCCACCGCCTCCTCGATGAGGTCTTGGCGCCGGTCCAGCCGCAGCATCGTGCCGCTGATCTCGAACATCTCGCCGTGCTCCGCCCAGCGGACGAACGCCTCTCCGTCGCGGTCGGTGTACCGGTACATCGGCGCAGACACGTCGCCGCGCCGCAGGTCGCGCACGCGTTTGGCGTTGGCCGATCGCACCTCGTTGGCGGGGTGGGAGTACACGGTGATGAGCACGCCGCGGTCGGAGCTCAGTTGTTGGTACACCCGCCCTTCCGACACCGGCCGCGGCACGGCGGGCCCTGCGAGGAGAAGGAGGTACTCGCTCGAGAGAAGGTCGGTGTCGGGCATCCACGCCACGATCCGTTGCGCGCCGTCGGCGGTCTTCTTCGCGCACGCCTCGTCGACGGGTCCCTCACACACGATGGCCCGCTTGGGCGGCTCGAACCGCAGCATGTCCTCGATCTCGTCCTCCGCCCAGATCGAGAAGGCGACGTCGGCGATGCCGAGCAGCGTCAACGTCGCGACCACGCCGATCAGCGTGTTGCGCCATCGCTTGGTCATACGCACGTCGAAACGGTACGACGCCCGCCACCTCGGAGGGCGGCGGGCGTCGTACGGGCGCTGGGGGGATGGTGAGCCGCTCGCTGCGGCCTATGCGGTCGTGGTCGGCGTGGTCGCACCTGCCGGGGGTGCCGGGGGCTGTCGGCGGGGCTGCCACTTCTCGTGCGACGCCCTGATCTGGGTGCCGTCGTGCACCTTCACCGCCGAGGCCGTTCCGTCCTTGACGACCGCCATCACGTGCACCTTGTCGCCGACCTCGACGTCGGCGATCCCTTCGTCGCCCGCGTTGACGAGGGTGTCGTCGTTCACGACGTAGGTGCGGGAGAACCCGTCCTCGCTCTTGACGGTGAGCGACGACGCGCTGACGGCCGTGACGTCGCCGTGCTGGGTCGCGAGGGTCTGGAAGCCGCCTCCCGGCGCCCTCGTCGTGAACTCGCCGTGGATGCCCATGCCCATGCCCTTGTGACCGCCGGGGGCGCGGTGCTTGCGCACGCCTTCGGGCGCCGGCGCCGCTTCGAGCGCGCCGTCGCCGGGCGCGGGCTGGGGGGC
>DASVEG010000291.1:0-4695 GCA_036380695.1 Acidimicrobiales bacterium | reverse complement strand
GACGTGCCCGTCCACGACGTGCCCGTCCACGAGGTGCCCGTCCACGACGTGCCGTTCCACGCCTCGCAGCGGGTGTCGATCTCGCCCTTGATGACGTCGATCGTGCCGTCGTTGCCGCAGTCCGTCTGGACGTTGCGACCGCCACGGCTCGCTTCGAGCGACCCGAGCCCGGTTGCCCTGGAGGTCTGCGTAGTTCCGAGCAGGGGCACGGGGGCGTTGAGGGCGACGTCGAGGCGCACGCGACCGACGCCCTGCACCGACGTCGGCTGCGCGAGCAGCGGCGCGGCCGTTCCCTTCAGGAGAGCCTTGACCTGGTCGGGGGTGAGGTCGGGGCGCTTCGACAGCATCAGCGCGATGAGCCCAGAGGTGACTGCGGCGGCCTGCGACGTGCCGCTGCCGCGGATGTAGCTGGGCGCGACGAGCGCCTTCGGGTTGTCCTTCTCCACCGCCGAACCGAAGGAGCGGGACGCCACGAGCGAGCGGCCGGGGGCCACGACGTCCGGCTTCGACAGGCCCGACGCGGTCGGGCCACGCGAGCTCCACGACGAGATCGAGTCGTCGAGCGGGTCGGTGTTCTGCTTGTCGTCGAACGCCCCGACCGTGATGGCCATCGGGTCGTCGCCCGGCTTCATGATCGTGCCGGCGTTCGGGCCGGAGTTGCCGGCGGCGACGACCACGACGATCCCGAGCTTCCACAACCGCTGCACGGCGTAGTTGAGCGGGTCGACCGCCGGGTCCTGCGTCGACGGCGTACCCCACGAGAGGTTGAGCACCCGGATGTTGAACTGGTCCTTGTACGCGGCCACCCAGTGCATCGCGGCCAGCATCGTGGAGACGTCGGTGACGCCGTTGCGCCCCGCGGCCTTGATCGCGACCAGGTGCGACTTGGGCGCGACGCCCGTGTACTTGCCGGTGGTCGCAGAGTCGGCACCGCTGCCGGCGATGATGCCGGCCATCACGGTGCCGTGGCCGTAGCTGTCGACCGTCGAACCTTCGCCCGACAGGTCGGGGCCTTGCACGACCCGGCCCTTGAGGTCGGTCATGTCGGCGATGCCGGTGTCGATGACGGCCACGCCGACGCCTTCGCCAAGCGCCCCGCCGGTCCACGCGCTGGCCGCGCCGGACGTCTTGGCGAAGTTCGAACCGGTCACGCCCTCTTCGTAGGCGTACTCCTCGAATTGGATGGGGCGGTTGGCCGAGAGCGAGCGGATGGCGCCGCTCTCGGTCACCGACGGCGGGATCGGGAGGGGGAGGTCGGCCTCGAACCCGTCGATGATCGGCAGTTGGCGGCCGACGACGCCGCCGGCCGTCGTGACCGCGGTCTGGGCCTCGGCCAGCCGGCCCGGGAGCGCCTGGACGAGCACGTCGGCCCGCCCGGTCTCGCCCGCGAGCTGGGGGTCGACGACCGCTCGCGGCCCGGTCCCGCTCCGCATGGCGAGTGCCGTCGCGACCGGTGCGAGCGTCGCCGCGACCAGCAGCGCGACGAGCACGGGAACCGCCCACGAGATGCCCCGGTCACGCTCGGTGTTCCCTCCGTTGACCACGCTGTGTGACAACGCAACCTCCCTCTGCAGCCCCCATAGCAATGACCTGTTCGGGTGCCGAGCGCCATAGACCCCGAGGGCCATTTCCCCGGCTGGCGCGCGGGCTATGGGGACCGCCGGGCGAACCACCTGGAGCCGACCCCTCCGGACCAGACGAAACCTGCCGAACGAGACATTGGAGGTACCGACGGCATGGAGTGGTGGTCCATTGCGACGGGTGCGCGCGGCTTCGTCGCGTTCGCGCACCTGGCGGCGCGTGAGGGTCGGCGTTGGTCGCCGTCGTGACGGCCCCCGACAACCGTCGGTCCGCCGCGACCCGCAGGCGCCAGGCGCTCGACCTGCAGGACAACGTGGTGCAGGCGCTCGCGACCGCGAAGCTCAGCTTCGAGATGGGCGACCGAGCGAAGGGCATGGCCGCGCTCGAGGCGAGCCTTGCCGCGGCGAAGACGATCCTCTCCGACCTTCTCGACGAAGACCCCGAGCCCGTGCGAGCCGGCGACCTCCGCCGCGAGACGCCGGCGCAGATCGACTGAGGGGTTGACCGGCGTGGCGTTGCGACGAGTGGTGCTCGCAGACGACGTCGGGGAGCTGCGCGCCCTGGTGCGCCTCGCGCTGGAGCGGTCCGGCGCCTTCGAGGTCGTCGCTGAGGCCGGCAACGGTCACGAGGCGGTGGAGGCGACGAGGGCGTCGCAGCCCGACCTCGTCCTCCTCGACGTGTCGATGCCGGTGATGGACGGGTTGGAAGCGCTCCCCCTCATCAGGAAGGTCGCGCCCCGGTCGCAGGTGGTGATGCTGTCGGGCTTCGCCGAGGAGCGCCTCGGCGACCAGGCGAGGGAGGGCGGCGCGACCGCCTACCTCGAGAAGGGCATCCCGCCGAAGGAGCTCGTCGCCCGCCTCATCGACATCATGGACGCACCGTAGGCCCGACGCGCCCCCTGACGCGTTCTGGGGGCAGAAACTCGCGCTATGCGCGAGTTTCTGCACCCAGAAGGAAGTGCTGGCGGTGCCGCCGCCGGTGCTAGTTGTTGGGTGGTGCGGAGCTGATGGCGGTGAGCGGGCGGTCGCCGTCGCCCTCCACGGCGAGGTCGCCGAGGCTCACGACGCCGATGGGCTTGCCGTTCTCGCACACCGGGAGGCGGCGGACGGCGCGGTCGGACATCAGCCGCTTGGCCTCTTCGATCGTCGCCGTCGGCTCGAGCGTGACGAGGTCGTGCGTGCAGATCTCGCCGACCGTGGTCTCGCGGGGATCGCGATCCTGCGCGATGGCGCGGATGACGATGTCGCGGTCGGTGAGGATCCCGCAGACGGTCTTGCCCTCGGTGACGAGGACGTCGCCGATGTCGTCCTGCTGCATCAGCCGTGCCGCCTCGGCAATGGTCGCGTCGTGGGCGACGGTGGTGACCTTCTTCGTCATCACGTCCTTGATGCTCTGACCCATGTCGGGGTGCTCCCTTCGATCCGATCTTGCGTTCGTATCGAGGTCGCTACCCGATGACCACTGTCTACCTAGCGCCCTGCGCGTGGTTTGTCCTGCGGTAGACGTGCAGCGTCACGTCGGGCACCCGCTCGGTGAAGAGGCCCTCCGGTGAGGCGGCGCGCAGGAGCGCTCCGGCGTCGGCCACGAAGGCATCGAGGCGATCGCCGAACAGGTGGGGCGCGGACCACGACGTCGACAAATGCCCCGCGATCACGTCGTCGCCCGTGCGGCTGAGGTGGTCGCCGCCCGGCACGGCGACGAGGTCGGGCGCGCCGAAGCCCGCCTCGGCGAGAACCGCGGCTTCGCCGCTCGGCGTGCCGTGCGCCAGCACACCCTGGCCGGCGCGGCGTTGCGGGCCGAGATACCGCCGCACCAGGGTGAGCAACTCGTCGTTCGGTGGTGCGGGGTGCGCGGCGCCGCTCCCCGCCTCGACGGGCGGCCGGTGCCGCACGTCGACGTGCACGAAGGCGCCCTCGGGTTCGAGGAGGTCGAGGACCGCTCGGGCGACCGCAAGCCGGTCCATCCAGTGGAACGACTGCGCGAAGGTTGCGGCGCGGAAGGCACCGACTCCCATCACCGGCAATTCCTCCGCCCTGGCGAGCACCCATTGTGCGTTCGTGATCCCCGCGGCCGCGGCGAGCGCTTCGGCGGTGGCCAGCATCTCGCGGTCGGGGTCGACGCCGACGACCTCGTCGAAGCGGTGGGCGACCCGTCGCGCCACGGTGCCAGGACCGCACCCGACGTCGAGTAGCCGGCATGGCTTCGGGGCGGCGTCGGCGTCGAGCGCGTCCGCGAGTGCGTCGGCCAGGCCGGCGGGGTACGGGAGTCGGCCCCGCTCGTAGAACGCTGCCGCGCCTGCGAACAACGTGTCGTCCCACTCCCACCCTTCGGGCACCCGGCGATGATCCCGCGTCCGCGATGCTGGCGCCGTGCTCGGGCCGGACGAGTTGTTCCTGCGCATGGTCGCCGCGGTCGCCGGCGGTGACGACCTCACGCCTATGCACGAGGACGGGTTGTCGCCCGAGACCGTCCGCGCCCTGCTGGCCCCGCTCGTCGCATCGCCCGCCGTGGCCGTCGAGTGGTCCGCGGTGAACGGGAACCGAGTGGATCTCGGCGTCACGTCGTCGGACGATCGCGAGTGGCGCATCGCCTACACGAGCGACGACGGCGAACGGCTCCGGTCGCTCCACGTCTTCGAGCGCCCACCCGTGTTCCCCGGCGTCGCTGGCGGGCGTGCGATCGTCGTCCACGGCCCGTCGAGCGCGGGCAAGTCGACGCTGATGCACGCGATCTCGGCCGCGGCCGGGACGCCGTGGGTGGTGTTCGACGAGGCCTCGTTCGGCAGCTACCCGATGACCTATGCGATCTGGCCGGAGACCGCACCGACGCTGCGCGAGGGCTTCGTCGCGGGGATCGCCGCGCTGGCCGCGTCGGGCAATCAAGTCGTCACGTCGTCCGGTCAGCACGCCCAGGGCGTGTGGCGCGACGCCTTCGCTGCCGTCGGGGTGCCCGTGCTGTTCGTCGGGTTGGAGTGCCCTGTCGACGTGCTCGTCGCGCGCCAGGGCGGTCGCGACGACCGGTGGGGCGGACTCGCCGAGTCGACCGTCGGCGTGCACGAAGGCTGGTCGCACGATCTCGTCCTCGACAGCTCGGCCCACACCCCCGACGAGCTCG
>DASVEG010000290.1:0-12634 GCA_036380695.1 Acidimicrobiales bacterium | reverse complement strand
CGAGCTCGTGCCCGCAGCGAGGCGCCTGCTCGCGGGTTAGAGCAGCCCGACGGTCCCTGCGCCGTCGACCTGCAGCGCCGTGCCGGAGACGTACTTGGCCGGCTCCGAGCACAGGAACGCGACGACCTTGCCGAAGTCGCGCGGGTCGCCCAACGGCCCGTCGTACGCGCCGGACGCGACCAGCGCCTTCATCCGGTCGGTGTCGTGCGATCCAGGACAGGCGAGGTTCATCGTGATGCCGTCGGCGATGAGGTCCTGCGCCGCGGTCTTCGCCCACGCCCACAGCCCCGTCCGCGCCGTGTTCGACAGCGCGAGCGTGCGGATCGGCTGCTTGACCGACGACGACGCGATGAAGCAGATGCGCCCCCAGCCGCGCTCTCGCATATGGGGCACCGCCTCACGAGCGAGTCGTACCGACGTCGACAGGTTGGCGTTGACGGCTGCGGCGATGGCTTCGTCGGTCGCCTCCAGGGCGCGGCCCGGCGGGGGGCCGCCTGCGTTGCCGACGACGATGTCGATCGAGCCGAACTGCTCGACCGTCGACGCGACGAGGCGCGCCGGCGCTTCCGGGTCGGTGACGTCGTCGACGATGGCGAGCACCTCGGCGCCCGTCGCGCCGATCTCTTCGGCCGCGTCGCGCAACGCGTCCTCGCCCCTCGCGCAGATCACGACGTTGCAGCCCGCCTCCGCGAGGGCGAGGGCCGAGGCGCGGCCGAGGCCCTTCGACGACGCGGTGACGAGCGCGACGCGGCCGCGGATGCCGAGGTCCACGTCTCGCCCCCGCGTCCTACGCCTCGACCACGTTGAGGTCGGGGTCGGCGAGGTTGAGCGGCGAAGGCCCGTCGTCGGTCGCCACCACGATGTCCTCGATGCGGGCGCCCCACATGCCGGGGACGTAGATGCCCGGTTCGATCGAGAAGGCATGGCCTGCCGCGAGCGGCTCGGTGTTCCCCTTCACGAGGTACGGGTGCTCGTGCCCTTCGAGGCCGATGCCATGGCCGGTGCGGTGGATGAAGAGTTCGCCGAACTTGGCCTCGGTGATGATGCGCCGCGCGACGCCGTCGACCTCCTCGCACGGCGTGCCGACCGTCGCGGCGTCGACCGCGGCGGCCTGGGCGCGTTGCAGGACGGTGTAGAGCTCGACGAACTCGCCGGGAGGGTCGCCGGTGAAGACGGTGCGGGTGATGTCGGAGCAGTAGCCGTCGACCCAGCCGCCGAAGTCGCAGACGACGGCCTCGCCCGCGTTGATGACCCGGTCGCTCGCGTCGTGGTGGGGGCTGGCGCCGTTGGGCCCGCTGCCGACGATGGAGAAGCCGACGCGATCGTGGCCCTCCTCTCGCAGCCGGCGCGCGATGTCTGAAGAGACCGCCTTCTCGGTGCGGCCGATGAGGGGGATCTCGCCCTTGAGCAGCGCGGCCGCGACCCGGTCGGCGCTCTCCGCGGCCTTGCGCAGCGCGTCGATCTCGGCCGCGTCCTTGCGGGCGCGCAGCGGCGTCGTCACCACCGAAGCCGGCTGCCACGTCGCCTCGGGGATCGCGGCCTGGAGGCGGAGCAGGAAGTACGACCACGCCCGGTCGGAGACGGCGAGCGAGCGCCGGTTGCCGACGAGCCGGGCGACGGCGTCGATCGGGTCTTCCGTCTCGCGCCAGGGCTGGATGCGGAACACGTCTGGGCGCTCGGTCACCTTCGGCGCCTCGAGCTCGGGCACGACCATCGTCGCCTGGTCGTCGACCGGCAGCACCAGCATCGTGAGGCGTTCCGACTCGTGCGGTGCGTACCCCGTCAACCACGGAAGGTCGGCGCCGAGGGAAAGCAGCAACGTGTCGACCCCCGCCTCCCTCATCCCCGCCCGCACCCGGTCGACCCGGCTGGTCTCGCTCATGCCGCGCAGCCTACGAGAGCGCTCGTCTTCCTGGATTTGGGCGAAAAACGGTTAGAGGCGGGCGGCCGACGCCGCGTCGGCGGCGTGGTAGCTCGACCGGGTGAGGGGCGACGACTGCACGTGGGCGAAGCCCATGGCCTCGCCGACGACCCGCAGCGTGTCGAACTCGTCCGGCGTCCACCACCGCGCGACGGGGAGGTGATTCGCCGTCGGCCGGAGGTATTGGCCGATCGTGACGATGTCGACGCCGACGCCCCGCAGGTCGGCGAGCGCGCCGACGACCTCTTCCGGCGTCTCCCCCATGCCGACGATGACCCCCGACTTCGTCGTCAGGCCGGCCGCCTTCGCCCGACCGAGCACGGCGAGCGACCGCCCATACGACGCGGACGGGCGAACGGCGCGCTGCAACCGCACCACCGTCTCGAGGTTGTGGTTGAACACGTCGGGCCGCGCGTCGAAGAGGACGGCGAGCGCGGCGGGGTCGCCCTTGCAGTCGGGAACGAGGATCTCGACCTGCGCGTCGGTGCGGGCACGGATCGCCGCGACGGTTGCCGCGAACGCAGCGGCGCCCCCGTCGGCCAGGTCGTCGCGAGCGACGGCGGTGACGACCGCGTGGCGCAGCCCCATCGACTCGACCGCAGCGGCGACCCGCTCGGCCTCGGCGACGTCGATGGGCAGGGGGCGACGGGTGTCGACCAGGCAGAAGCCGCACGCCCGCGTGCACCGCTCGCCGTTGATCATGAACGTCGCCGTGCCTGCGTTCCAGCAGTCGAAGATGTTCGGGCAGCCCGCTTCCTCGCACACGGTGACGAGGTCGTTCGACCGCATCGTCCGCCGGAGCTGGCGGTACTCGGGGCCCATGTCTGCCTTCACCCGGAGCCACTCGGGTTTGCGCTCGCGGACGGGCAACGCCGTCGACGAGTCGACGCCCGCGGCCGCCAGGCGGCCGAGCAACCGCACGGGCTGTTCCGACACCTGCGCCCCCGCGCCCGCGCCGCGCGTGAACGGCGAGAGGTCGTCCGGTCGGATCGTCCACGCCGCGTCCTGGCGCTCGACGCCGTCGCGGCCCCACAGCGAGGCGGCACGCGACCCGACCGCGTCGACGACCTCGCGCATCGTCGCCGCGCAGCCCTCGGCGGCGACAGACGTCACCGCCTTGTCGGCGATACCGCACGGGACGATGTGGCCGAACATCGACAGGTCGGGGTCGACGTTCAGCGCGAACCCGTGCATCGACCGGCCACGGGTGAGGCGGACACCGATGGCGGCGATCTTTCGCTCGCCGATCCACACGCCGGGGTAGCCGTCGATGCGGCTCGCGCCGGCCAGGCCGACGTCGGCGAGGGCGTCGATGACGAGCTGCTCGATCGCGTGGACGTAACGAGGTGTCGCGTCGGGACCCATCGGCACCGACACGATCGGATACCCGACGAGTTGGCCCGGCCCGTGGTACGTGACGTCGCCGCCGCGGTCGGTGTCGACGAGCTCCGCACCCACCGTCGCGGGGTCGACGAGCACGTGCTCCCGCTTGGCCCGCACGCCCATCGTGAACACGTGGGGGTGCTCGAGCAGCAGCAGGTGGTCGTCGTCCGACCGCTCGAACAACGCCAGCTGCAGGGCGTGTGCGTCG
The DNA here is from genome assembly GCA_036380695.1 of Acidimicrobiales bacterium. Classification (GTDB taxonomy): domain Bacteria; phylum Actinomycetota; class Acidimicrobiia; order Acidimicrobiales; family CADCTF01; genus DASVEG01. The sequence goes on along the minus strand of DASVEG010000290.1, from coordinate 9,122 downwards.
CGGTAGCGGACCCGCCCGAGCCACCGGACGCGCAGCGTCATCCTCGGCTCATACCTCCGAGGACCAGTCGCGCGTCTCGAGGATCTCGCGCACCTTGGCGAGGAACGCCGACGCGTAGGCCCCGTCGTAGGCGCGGTGGTCGAACGACAGGCAGAGGTTCCCGGTCGGGTGCACGGCGATGCCGTGCGAACCGTCCGGCATCGGTACCGCGACCGGCCGCGGCTTGATGCCGTCGGTCGCCAGGATGGCCACCTGCGGCTGGTTGATGATCGGGCCGGTGATGAGGGTGCCGAACGGGCCCGCGTTGGTGATCGTGAACGTGCCGCCCGCGATCTCGTCGGCGCCCAGCTTCTTCGCACGCGCCCGGTTCGCGAGGTCGGCGACTTCGCGAGCGATGACCCGCAGGCGCTTGCCGTCGGCGTCCTTCACCACCGGGACGATCAAGCCCTGGAAGTTCATGTCGACGGCGATGCCGAGGTTGACGTAGTGGTGGACGATCAGCTCGTCGTCGCCGACGGTGGCGTTGACGTGCGGGAACTCGCGGATCGCGTCCACGACGGCGCGAGCGATGAAGGGCAGGTAGTTGAGGCTGACGCCCTCCTCCGCCTTGAACGTGTCCTTCATGCGCCCGCGGACCTTGTCGACGTTCTGGTAGTCGACCTCGATGACGACGAGGGTGTGCGCGGACGTCGCGAGCGACCGGACCATGTGTTCGGCGGTGCGCTTGCGGATGTTGGAGAACGGCACCATCTCGTCACGCGCGCCGGACGACGCGGCGATGGGCACGGGGGCGGCCGCGGGAGCTTTCGCAGCCGGCGCGGGTTGCGGTGCGCTTGCGGGCGCGGCGGGCGCAGGCGCGGCTGGTGCGGCGACGGGCGCAGGCGCGGCCGGTGCGGTCGAGGGGGCGCGGCCGCCGCCTTCGACGACGGCGAGCACGTCGTTGCGGGTGATGCGCCCGCCCGACCCGGTGCCCTTGATCGTGGCCGGGTCGAGGTCGTGCTCGGCGATGAGCCGGCGGACGACGGGCGACAGCAGGAGGCTCCCGCCCTCGCCCCCATTCGCGGATCCCGGCGCGGCCGCGGCCGCGGGCGCAGGCGCGTCGGACGTCGGCGTCTGCGGCTGCACCTCGGCGCCGGTGGGTTCGGGCGCGGGGGACGCGGAAGGCACGTCCGATCCCGCGGTGGGCTCGGGGTCGCCGCCACCACCGGCCGTTGCCGGCTCAGGCTCTGCCTCCGCCGCGGGCTGGGGCTCGGCGGCGGGCTGGGCCGACGGCTCCTCGGGCTCCGCCGCAGGCTGCGCCGCAGGTTCGGACGCTCCGTCGCCCGACACAGGCGCGTCCGACACGACGGCGAGCACGGCGCCAACCTCGGCGGTCTCCCCCTCCGGCACGCGGATCTCGGCGAGGTAGCCGGCCACGGGAGAGGGCACCTCGCTGTCGACCTTGTCGGTCGAGACCTCGTAGATGACCTCGTCCTCGTCGATCTTGTCGCCGACCTGCTTCAGCCACTTCGTGATCGTGCCTTCGGTGACGGTCTCGCCCAGCTGGGGCATCGTGATGTCAGCCATCGTGCGCTCCTCTTTAGGTGTGCAGGCCGCGCCCGGTGAGCGCCAGCACGGTCTCGCCGAACACCTCCGAAAGCGTCGGGTGCGGCTGGATGAACTGGGCGACGTCGTCGACCGTCGCTTCCCAGTTGACGGACAGGTACGCCATGCCGAGCTGCTCGGTCACCCAGGGCCCGACCATGTGCACGCCGAGGATCGTGCCAGCGGTGCCGTCGGGGCGCTTCTCGGCGATGACCTTCACGAGGCCCTCGGGCTCGCCGAGGATCAACGCCCGACCGTTGCCGATGAACGGGTCCTTCTTGACCAGCACGTCGAGGCCGGCCTCCTTGGCCGCCTCCTCGGAGAGCCCCGCGAACGCGACCTCTGGGTAGGTGTAGATGCACCACGGAACCTTCGAGTAGTCGACCGGCACGGCCCGCTCGCCGAGGATCGTCTTGATCACCTGGATGCCCTCGGCGAACCCCACATGGGCGAGCGCGGGGTGCACGCCCTGCCCCGTCGACACGACGTCGCCGACTGCGAAAACGTTCTCCTCCGGCGTGCGGAGCCACTCGTCGACGGTGACGAAACCGCGCTCGTCGATCTCGACCGCGGTGCCGTCGCCGAGCAGCCCGTCGGACATCGGGCGCCGCCCGACCGCGACCACCACCACGTCGACCGTGACGGACTCGCCTTCGCCGAACTGGACGGTCGTCCCGGTGTCGCCAGGCGTGTGGCCAGCGACCTTGACGCCGGCGCGCACGTCGATGCCGCGCTTCTTGAACGACTTGACGACGACGTCGGCGACTTCCCGGTCGCAGCCGGGGAGGATCTTGGGCAGCGCCTCGAGCAGCGTGACCTTGACGCCGAGGTCGGCCATCGTCGACGCGAACTCGCACCCGATGGCGCCGCCACCGATCACCGCCGCGGACGCGGGCAAGCGGTCGAGCATGAGGAACTCGTCGGACGTGATGACCGTCTTGCCGTCGATCTCGAACCCGGGGATGGTGCGGGGGACAGAGCCCGCGGCGAGGATGACGTGGTCGCCCTTGAGCTCGGTGCCGTCGCTGACCTTGACGGTGCGATGGGCGACGAGCTGACCCGTGCCGTGCACCGTCGTGACCTTGCGGCGCTTCATCAGGCCGCTGAGGCCCTTCCAGAGCTGGTCGACGACCTTCTGCTTGCGCGCTTGGCTGACGCCGAAGTCGAGCGTCGGGGAGTCGGTGGAGATGCCGAACTCCTTGGCCTCGCTCACGTGCCGGAACGTGCTCGCCGTCTCGAGGAACTCCTTGGCCGGGATGCACCCGCGGTGGAGGCACGTGCCGCCGACCTTGTCCTTCTCCACCACGGCGATGTTGAGCCCTGCCGCTGCGCCATAGAGGGCGGCTGCGTAGCCACCGGGGCCGCCGCCGATGACGACGACGTCGAATTTCTCGGCCATATGGCCGGAGCCTACCCAGGCGGGCGCGCAACGCCGGAAGCGGCGGCGCGCCTACTTCACGATGAGGAGTTGGATGACGAAGGCGAGGGGGATCACCACCGCGCAGACGAGCGCGGCGATGATCAGTCGGTACGTCTTCACGCCGTCATGGTGCCGCAGGTGGCCCCGCGAACACGAGTCGCGCCATGAACCGCCCAGGTCGCTTCTTCGCAGTAGTCCGCGCGATGCGCGGTGGTCGTGCGAAAAAGCAATCAGGGAGAGGCGGCGGCGCGGTCGGCGTCGGCGCGCAGCAGCTCTTCGCGGGGCGGGGCCTCTGGCGCACCGAGGGGGAAGTGGCAGGCGACGAAGTGGCCGTCGCCGATCTCCCGCACGATCGGCTCCTCCTCGGCGCAGCGGTCCTGGGCGCGGGGGCACCGCGTGCGGAACCGGCAACCGGAGGGCGGGTCGAGGGGGGACGGCAGCTCGCCGCGCAAGCCTGCGGCCGACGGCCGCACCTCCGGGTTCGGCTCGGGGATCGACGCGAGCAGCGCGGCGGTGTACGGGTGGTGCGGCTGCCGGTACAGCTCGTCCGACCCGGCGAACTCGCAGACCTTGCCGAGGTACATCACCGCGACGCGGTCGCTGATGTTCTTGACGACGGCGAGGTCGTGGGCGATGAAGACGAGGGTGAGCTGGTAGCGCGCCTTCATGTCCTCGAGCAGGTTGAGGATCTGCGCCTGCACCGACACGTCGAGCGCGGACACCGGCTCGTCGCAGATGATCACCTTCGGGTCGAGCACGAGCGACCGGGCGATGGAGATGCGCTGGCACTGGCCGCCGGAGAACTGGTGGGGGCGGCGATCGGCGACGGCGACCGGGTCGAGCCCGACCGCCTCGAGCACCTCGTCGACCTTCGCGTCGCCCTCGGCCCGCCCCCAGATCGACAGGGGCTCGCGGATGATGTCCTTGATCTTGCGCCGCGGGTTCAGCGACGAGATCGGGTCCTGGAAGATCATCTGCATCTGCGGCCGCGTGCGGCGCAGATCCTCGCCGTGGAGCTTCGTCAGGTCTTGCCCTTGGAACACGATGCTCCCCGACGTGGGCGGCGGCAGTTGCATGATCGCCTTGCCCGTCGTCGACTTGCCGCAGCCGGACTCGCCGACCAGCCCGAGCGTCTCGCCTTCGCACAGGTCGAGGCTGATGCCGGACACGGCGTGCACCTTGCGCCCGCCGCCCGCGGGGAACTCGACGACGAGGTCTTCGACGCGGAGCAATGACTCGCGCCTGAGGTGCGCCTTCCCTGTGCCTGCCATGGGCTACGCGTTGCTCTCCAGCTGCTCGAGGACGTCCGGCGGCACGGGCTGGGCCGCGGGGTTGTCCATCCCGGGGATGCGACCTTCGCGCAGGTTCCGCTGCAATGCCGACGTGCCCTCGGGCGTGCCGACGGGGAACCAGCATCGGAACTCGTGCCCTGGGGTCGGCCCCGGCAGCAGCGGCGGCTCCTCCTCGACGCAGCGCTCCTGCGCGTAGGGGCAGCGGGGCGCGAACTTGCAGCCCTTCGGCAGGTTCACGAGGTCGGGCGGGCGGCCGACGATCGCTTGCAGGCGCGTGTGGCTCGGGTTGGTGACCCGCGGGATCGACTTGAGCAGCGCCTCCGTGTACGGCATCCGCATCTGGTGGAACAGCTCGTACGCAGGAGCCCGCTCGACGACCTTGCCCGCGTACATCACCGCGATCTCGTCGCTGCGCCCCGCGACCACGCCGAGGTCGTGGGTGATCAGCACGAGGGCCATGAACCGCTCGCGCTGCTGCTTCTGGAGCAGGTCGAGGATCTGGGCCTGCACCGTGACGTCGAGCGCGGTCGTCGGCTCGTCGGCGATGAGCAGGCGCGGGCCGCACGCGAGCGCGATGGCGATCGTCACGCGCTGGCGCATGCCGCCCGACAGCTCGTGCGGGTACTGGTTGAGCCGGCGGATGGGTTCGGGGATGCCGACGGACGTGAGCAGCGCTACCGCCGCCTCGCGCGCGTCGTTCTTCGACATGTGCAGGTGGTGCCGGAGCCCCTCGGTGATCTGCCTGCCGATCTTGACCACGGGGTTGAGCGAGGTCATCGGGTCCTGGAAGACCATCGCCATCTCTTCGCCCCAGATGTCCTGGAGCTCGCCGGTCTCGAGCGTCAGAAGGTCGCGCCCGTCGAACAACACCTTGCCGGTCGGGTGGACGGTCGTCGAGCGCGGCAGCAGCCGCATGATCGAGCGAGACAGCACGGTCTTGCCCGAGCCCGACTCGCCGACGATGCCGAGGGTCTTGCCCCGCTCGAGCGACAGGGAGACGCCGTCGACCGCGTGGACCGTCCCCCGTGGCGATCGGAACCACGTCCGCAGGTCGTCGATCTCCAGCAGCGCGCGCTCGGCGCCTGCGGGGGGCGGCGCCGCGTCCGGTTCGCCGAGCCGCTGCAGCTCCCGCTGGTGCCGGCGGGCCTCGCGACGGGTCGCCATCAGAGCGCGCTCTCGCGCACGTCGAAGCGGCTGCGCAACGTGTCGCCGACGTAGTTCAGCGAGAGCACGGTGAGGAGCATCACCACCGAAGGGATCAAGGCCAGGTGGGGCGACTCGCGCACCCAGTTCTTGCCAGCCGCGATCAGCGAACCCCACGTCGACGTCGGGAACTCGACGGAGAGGCCGAGGAAGGCGAGGCCGCCTTCCGCGACGATCACGAGCCCGAGCGCGACGAGGCCGAAGGCGACGACGGGGAGCGCCACGTTCGGCAACAGCTCGCGGAAGAGGATGCGGCTGCTCTTGGCACCTAGCGCCCTCGCCGCGAGCACGTACTCGCGCTGCGACACCGCGAGCGTGGTCGCCCTCGCGACCCTCGCGTACGCGGGGATGGCGAGGAAGCCGATCACCAGCGAGATCGTGCGCAGGCTCTGGCCGACGAAGGCGACGAGCGCGAGCAGCAAGACGAGCGCGGGGAAGGCGAGCAGCACGTCGACGAACGACATGACGATGCGTTCGTACCAACCGCGGAAGAAGCCGGCCGTGAGCCCGATCGCGCCGCCGACGAGCGAACCGATGATGACCGCGGTGAAGGCGATGATGAGCGACACGCGCCCGCCGAACGCGAGCCTGGAGAGCAGGTCGCGGCCGATGTTGTCGGTGCCGAGGATGTAGCCCTTCTCCCCCGGCGCCGCGAGGCGGTCCCTGATCACCTGGAAGTTGGGGTCGGCCAGGGGGAGTACGTCGGCGAACACGGCGGTGAAGACCACGACCGCCAGCCACCCGAGGGCGAGGAAGTAGAAGATCCGCCGCTTCTTGCGCGGCGCGTCCGGCATCAGGATCGCCGCGCCGCCCGCGGCGCCGCTCGCGATGCCGATCTCCGCGGCAGCCACGCCCGCCGGCGCGGCGAGCTCGGTGGGTTCGGTCGGCGGCCGATCGTCGTCGGGCGACGGGTCGGCGACGTCAGGCTGTACGGGTCGAGCCACGGCGGATCCTGGGGTCGAGGACGCTGTACACGAGGTCGACAGCGAAGTTGGCGAGCACGGTCGTGAGGCCGATGAAGAGGACGACGCCCTGCACGATGATCAGGTCGCGCTGCTGGATGGACTCCAGCAGCAACCGGCCGATGCCCGGAAGGGCGAAGAACTGCTCGACGATGACCGCGCCGCCGATAAGGCCACCGACCTGCAGGCCGATGATCGTGAGGAGGGAAAACGAAGACGGGCGCAGTGCGTGGGTGAAGAGGATGCGCCACGTGGGGAGGCCCTTCGCCTTGGCCATGGCGACGAAGTCCTCCTGGAGCGTCGCGATCATGTCGGTGCGAAGGAGCCGCGTGTAGACGGCGAGCTGCCCGATGCTCAGCGAGAGCGCGGGGAGCACCGAGCGGCGGAGGTTGTCGCCGACGTCGGCGGTGAGGCGGGTCCAGCCGACGGGAGGGAACCACCCGAGCTCGACCGCGAAGACGTACAAGAGCAGGAGCGCCATCACGAAGTTGGGGACGGCGAGCAAGCCGAAGCTGACGGTGGTGATCGTCTTGTCGATCGGCGTGTTGGCCTTGAACGCGGACAGCACACCAAGAGGGATCGACAGGAACAGCGCGAACAGCATCGCCATGAGGCCGAGCTGCAGCGTGATCGGCAACCGCTCGCCAATCGCCTCGAGCACGGGCTGGTTCGTGCGGTACGACCGGCCGAAGTCGCCGGTCGCGACGTCGCCGAGCCAGTAGACGTAACGGATCAGCAGCGGCTTGTCGAGGCCGAGATCCTCGCGGATCGCCCGGATCGTCTCCTCCTGGGGATCGTTGCCCGCAAGCTGCGTAGCAGCGTCCCCAGGGAGGAGGTCGACCAACAGGTACGTCAGGAACGACACGAGAAGGACGGTGGGCACGAGCGTGAGCAGCTTCCGAAGCACCACCATGCCCGACCGTCCTTACCCGTTGTGTTGAAGGTGTCTACTCGCCGACCCAGACGGAGAGGAAGCGGACACCCGAGTTCTCGGCACCGCTGCCCTTGTCACCGTTGGGGAACTTCCAGGCTTCGACGCCCCGGATGTTCTTCTTGGTGACGACGGACGTCACGGTCGCGCCGGTCCACACGTGCGGAACCTCGTCGTTGAAGATCTCGTGGATCTGCTCGTAGATGGCCTTGCGCTTCTCGAAGTCCGTCTCCTCGCGGCCTTGCTGGAGGAGGGTCTGGACCTGCTTGTTGTTGAAGTTGGTGACGTTCGCCGCCTGCCCGTTCGGATCGGCGTACTGGGTGAACAGCACGGTGTCCGGGTCGGACTGGGCGCCGAGGCGCCAGCAGTTGATCATGTAGTCGGCGTCGGTGAACGGCGCCTTGCCGACGGCGTTGTTGATGTGCGTGGCCTGCTCGACCTGGTTCAGGTTCATCTTGATCCCGGCCGCAGTCGCCTGCTGCTGGTAGCCCTGGGCCACCGCGACGAGCGTCGGGTCGGGCGGGCAGTTGAACTCGACGGCGACCTCGCTGCCGACGGGCTTCTTGTCCGACCGGGCCTCGTCGTTCTTGTACGCGTCGATCAGCTTCTTCGCCTCGGCGGTCTTGTTCTGCGGGTACGCCTTCGCGACCTTCTCGGAGTACCACGGCGAGTCCTCGGAGAAGAACTGGGTGCACCCTGGGCTGATGCCTTCGCCGCCGAGGATCGCGATGAGCTCTTCCTGGTTCATGGCGTAGGCGAGCGCCTTGCGCACGCGCTTGTCGTCGACGGGCGGGCGGACCGTGTTGAAGATCGAGCCACCGCAGTTGTTGCCGACGAACTCGTAGCGCTCGACCTCATCGCCGAGATCGCGGGCCGACTTCACGTACTGCTGACGCAGCGTGTGCATCATGTCGACCTCGCCCGACTGCACGGCCGCGAGCCGGGCGTCTTCGTCGGGGATCGGCCGGAACGTGACCTGGTCGAGGTACGGCAGGCCCTTCTGCCAGTAGTTCGGGTTCTTCTTCACCACGAGCTTGGAGTCGCGCTCCCAGCTGTCGAAGACGAACGGCCCGGTGCCGACGGGGTTCGCGGAGACGTCCTTGCCGCGCTTGTCGGCGTTGGTCGGCGAGAACGGATACGAGGTCGCGAGCAGCTCCGGGAAGGGGCCGTACGGGCTCGTCATCACGTACTTGACGGTCAACGGGTCGACGACCTGCATCTCCTTGATCGGCGCCAGCGCGCCGAAGCACCGCGACGCCGGCTGCTTCGCTGCGTCGAAGTTGTGCTTGAGCACCGCGGAGTCGAGCGCGGTCCCGTCGTGGAACTTCACGCCCGAACGGAGCTTGAGCGTCCACTCGGTCGCGTCTGCGTTCGGCTCGATCGACTCGGCGAGGAACGGCTTGACCTCACCCTCGGAGTCCCGCGAGGTGAGCGGGTCGTAGATCGCCCGCATGACCATCGTGCCCGACTCGGAGAACGAGTCGACGCACGGCTGCCAGCCCGCGCTCTCCGCCTCGAGCGCCATCGAGACGCTGCCTCCGGCCTTTGGCGTTCCCTCGTCCTTGGTATCGGTCCTCTCGACCGCGTCTTCTTCGCCGCCGGCATCTTCGTCGTCGTCGCCGCCCCCGCAGGCAGCACCGATGAAGGTGACGATTGCGAGAAGGGCGGCGAGGCGCAGGAGCAGGGCTCGCTGCGACCGGGTACGTGGTGTCACGTATCGCTCTCCCTGT
>DASVEG010000289.1:0-3341 GCA_036380695.1 Acidimicrobiales bacterium | reverse complement strand
ACGTCAGCGTCGCGATCACCGGTACGCACTCCGCCGACTTTCGCATCGCCAGCACCGATTGTGCGGGCCGGCGCCTAGGAAGCGACGAGACATGCTCCGTCAACATCGTCGCCGACCTTACGGCCGTCGGGGCGCGAGCCGCGGAACTGGTCGTCAGCGCGCACGGCGCTGCGGACTTGCGCATTCCGCTCAGTGCATCGGGCCTCGCCCTACCCGCCCTCCCGGCGCCGCGCGACGTCGCGGCCCCGCAGCTGTCGCTCGCCATTCCTCAGCAGCGCCTCGCCAGCGTGCTTCGGCGCGGATTGAAGGTGAGGATCGGCTGCTCCGAGCCGTGCCGGCTCCAGGCGCGCCTGAATGCCACCGCAGCGCTGACCCGACGCCTGAAGCTCCCACGAGCGAAGTTGCTCGGCGCGACGACCGCACGACTCGGGACGCCCGGCACGAGGCAAATTAACGTCAAGCTAACGGCGCAAGCTCGCCGTGCGCTACGACAAGTCCGCACCGCCAGCCTCAAGTTGACCGTTGTGGCCACCGACGCTGCCGGCAACGACCGCACGCGGCATCGCACGGTCCGATTGACCCGATAAGTCACCGCTCCGCCCGGCCTGAACACGTAGTGCCGACGACCGTATGCGGCCCGCCACGCGATATGACAGCTGACTGGCGGCACGAGCGGCACTGAGGCAGCGAGAAGGCAACGCTCGAGCCGAGGCGGCTCGCGCAGCAGCGACGACGACGGGCGATGCGACACGAACCTCGCGACGACTCACAAGATGAGGCTAAGACGTGGCCTATCAAGATCCCAAAGCGGTGGATTTCGACGCAGGGATCCTCGTGGCGAAGCGGCAGTCGACGCCCGATCGCGATCGGCCCGCGGTCATGAATTAGCTTCTACGAGGTGAGCGCTCGGCGCACAAAGCTGGATCTCGACGCGGCGGCCGCGTTTCTAGAGTCGGTACCGGTCGGTCGATGGACCTCGTACGGTGACGTCGCTGTGGCGGCGGGGCGCGAGACCAACGCGGCGCAAGGGGTTGTTGCTTGGCTCGGTAGTAACGGACATCGTCTGGCGAATGTCCATCGTGTGCTCAATGCGGCCGGTGAGATCAGCCCCGCTTGGAGGCCTGCCGGACCCGGGCTGCCTGCGGATGCAACTGAGGTCGCACGCTGGCTCGAGCGCGAGGGCGTTCGGTTCACGCAGGGACGAGCGGATCAGTCGCAACGCTGGCGCGCGAGCGAACGGCGGCGAGTGAGTAGCGAACTGCACGATGGCTCGTAGTCGACCGATCACCGACATGTACTTGACCGCGGTCCAAGAGGCGGTCTTTCGTCCTGGCGCGTGGATCGAAATTCCTCGTGACTTCGCCACCGAGTTCAACGCGTCGGTGACCGCGAGGTGTTTGGAGCAAGGATATCTTCGTGTTGATCCTCGCGAGGACGACGTGCCGGTCACGGTCGGTGGCAAGCGATACATTGCGACTCCGGCTCCGGTCGAGACGCGAATTGACGCGATCGACGGCCGCTGGCGACTGAGTATTCGCTCGTAACCGGGCGTAGCGTTCACCTGTCGCTGCCGGCACGGGCGTCGAACGGGTCCCTCGAAGCAGGAATCCATTTCGACGGCGTCGCCATTCGGTCGGCGGTCGCGACGGGCGATTCGCTACTCGCCGGGTCCGGTCGAATCGGGCTCGGCGGCTTTGCCCTGCGAGACCTGACCCGGCAGGACCCGGCGGATGAAGGCCTCGCGCTTCTCGTTCTTGAGCCGAGGCTCGTTCGTCCACTTGCGATCGGGGATCGTCTCGTGGTCGAGGAGGTACTCCGCGTCCGTCTTCCACTCCGGCGTCTTCTTCGTCTTCTTCGGTCTCGTCGGGTCCGGCGTCTCTGCCTTCACCTCCCGCTCGGAAGTGTCCCCGACCAGGACCTCGACGTCACCCTGGTCGCTCACGACGTAGACGTCGATCCGGAGCAGCTCCCGCACCCTGCTCGGAACCCGAAGAGCCGCCGCCTCCGACCCTCTAGGGACGACGACCGCGAACCTGGTGCTGGAGTCGTCAACTTCCGCGGCCGGCATTCGCCTCAAGAGCTGCCCATAGAGCGTGTCGAGTCCGGCCCCTGGGCGCCCCTTCGTCCGGCCCTTGACCTCGGCGTAAATGGTCTCGTCGCCCCGATGAGCGACCACGTCGATGTATCCCTTCTCGGCCTCCGTCGTCCATCCCTGAGCCTCAAGCCAGCGGCGGAAGGCCGGGACGACCACGTCGCGCTCGTGCCATTCGATCTCAGGTCCCCAGGCAGCCATGGACCGTGAATGTATCTCCGCGACCTGCGACGAAAGTAGCGCTTGTCGACGAAACAGCGCTTCGCTGGAACCGCCTATCGCCGAGTTCCCCGCACACCTCGGCGAGGGCCTCCCGGTGCCGTCCGGGCTTGACGCGGACCACGACGGCTCGTGGTCCGCGTCCGGTGTACGTGGCCTAGCCGACCGTCAGTGTCCGTGCGGACGAGATCAGAGAGCGGTTGCCGGCCATGTCGGTGGCGACGGCGGTGTAGTTGCAGGTACCGCGGGCGACGCCGCTGAACGCCTTTGTCCAGGTGCCGCTGCCGGCGGCGACGGTGCCGCGCGAGGAGCCGTTCTCGAAGACCTCGACGGTGGTGCCGGCCTCGGCGGTGCCCGTGAGCGTGAAGCTCGTCGCCACGGCGCCGGTCGGAGCGGTGAGCACCGGCACCGCGGGCGCGCGTGTGTCGACCTGAACCACTCGTATGCCGCTGCTGGGTGAGGTGCCCCCGGCGTTGCGGGTGCGTGCGGTGAGCAGGTACGCACCGTCGCCGAGGACGGTGATCATGCGCGACCAGGCGCCGGTGATCGACACGGTCGTGGTGCCAAAGGACGTGGAGCCGTCGAACAGCTCGACCGTCGCGCCCGGCTGCGCGGTCCCGGAGACAACGAACGTTGCGCTTCGGGCCCACGAGTAGCTCGTGGGTGCGCTAATCGCCGGTGCCGGGGGAGCGGCGACGGGTGCGGGAGGCGTGGGCGTCGGGGTCGGGGTCGCCGTTGGCGTGGGCGTGGGGGTCGTTGTCGGCGTCGGCGTGGCCGTAGGCGTCGGGGTGGGCGTTGGCGTCGGGGTCGGCGTCGCCGTCGGCGTGGGCGTCGGGGTAGGCGTGGCCGTCGGCGTGGGCGTCGGGGTCGGCGTGGCCGTCGGGGTCGGCGTGGCCGTCGGGGTCGGGGTCGTTGTCGGGGTCGGCGTGGCCGTTGGGACCGGGGTCCCGGGTGCCGGCGTGTTTCCGTCGTCGGGGCCTGGCGTGGGTGCGGGCGGGGACGGCGGGAAGTTGAACGTCGAGCGGTCGCG
>DASVEG010000288.1:0-2688 GCA_036380695.1 Acidimicrobiales bacterium | reverse complement strand
ATGTTGGAGGAGCTCCAGCGTCGGAACTACGCGCCGACGACCATCTCGACGTATCTTCACGCAGTCGAGCAGTTCGCTCGACATTTCAAGTGCCGGCCTGACCGGCTGAATCAGACGCATTTCCGGTCGTACCAAGGGTATCTGCTGCATCAGCGGAAGCTGCGCCCGTTGACGGTCCGACTCCACGTGGCCGCGTTGCGCTTCTTCTTTGTGAAGACGCTGAAGCGTCGGTACCTGCTCGACGACACGCCGTATCCCAAAGCCCCGCGGCGGCTGCCCCAAGTCCTGAGCGTCGAGGAGATGGCGCGCGTGATCGACGCCGCCGACAGCCTGGCGCACCGCGCGATGCTGATGGTCCTGTACTCGACCGGCATGCGCAACGCGGAACTGCGCCAGCTGCAGGTCGCGGACATCGATAGCCGGCGCATGCTCATTCACATCCAGCACGGGAAGGGCGGACGAGATCGGTATGTGCCGCTCAGCCCAACGCTCCTGACGACGTTGCGCGCCTACTACCGGTGGATGCGGCCGAAGACGTGGCTGTTTCCGGGCACGGTCGACGGCTGGCGCGCCGACAAGCCCATCACGCCCAAGGTCCTCTGGGACGCGTGCGTCGTCGCGGCCCGGCGCGCCGGCGTGCGTAAGCGCTGCTCGCCGCACCTGGTGCGCCATTCGTACGCCACCCACTTACTGGAGAGTGGCGCGGACCTCCGGACGATTCAGCTGCTCCTCGGCCACGTGGAGATCCGGCACACCGTGCTCTATCTCCACCTCTCCCAGAAACATCTCCAGGCTGTCGCCAGTCCCTTGGACGCGCTGACCCTCGCGGCGCCCGACACCGCGCGACGCACGCGGCTGAAGCACCGGCGGTGACGCGGCCACCCTTTGAGGTGGCCGACATCGTGCGCCAACACGGCGATCGTTTCTTGGAGACGCACCGCACCTGGGTGACCGGGCACCATCGGCGCGTCCTCCGGGCCATCGCCCAGTGTCGAACCGCGGCACTCGGCGGGCACCGCGATCGCTGCGACCAGTGCGCGCAGTCGGCGCTCTCGTACAACAGCTGTCGGGATCGGCATTGCCCGAGGTGCCTCACAGCCGCCCGTAACGCCTGGGTGACCGCGCGGGAGCAAGAGCTCTTGCCGGTGGGCTACGTCCACGTCGTCTTCACGGTGCCGGAACCGCTGGCACGGCTCGCGCTGGCGAATAAACGCGTCGTCTACGACCTCCTGTTTCAGGCCACCGCGGCGACGTTGCTGCAGGTCGCGGCGAATCCAACACGCCTGGGTGCGGCGATTGGTGGACTGATGGTCCTCCACACCTGGGGACAACGCCTGCAGCATCACCCGCACGTACCTTGCGTGGTCCCTGCGGGCGGCCTGTCGCCCGATGGGGCGCGGTGGATCCACGCGCGACCGAATTTCTTTCTGCCGGTGAAGGTGCTGAGGCAGGTCTTTCGCGGGAAACTCGTCGCCGGCCTGCGCAGGGCGTGGCGTGAGGGACGGCTCTCGTTTCCCGGGGCCTTGCAGGCGCTGGCGCCCGAGTCCGCGTTTCGCGGATGGCTCCGATCGCTCCATCACCAACCGTGGGTGGTCTACGCGAAGCCGCCGTTTGGCAGTCCCACCCACGTCCTGCACTACCTCGCGCGGTACACCCACCGTGTCGCCATCTCGAATCACCGACTCGTCGCCGTCACCGACAACACGGTCTCGTTTCGGTGGAAGGACTATCGGCACGGGAGCCAGATGCGCACGCTGACGCTCGACGTCGACGACTTCCTCCGACGCTTCTTGCTGCACGTCCTCCCGACAGGCTTCGTCCGCATCCGCTACTTCGGGCTGCTCGCCCCTCGCTGTCGCACCGCCGATCTCGCGACGTGTCGAGCGGTCCTCGCGGTCGCGCCGCCGCCACCGACCGCGCCGGCGGTCACCATCACGCGCTCGTGGCCGTGTCCGCGCTGTGGCGCGCCGATGCGCATCGTCGAACGACTGACCGCGCGTCAGCTCTTTCTCGCGGTACTCCTCGCCGACATCGTCGATGACAGCTCGTAACCGCCGCCCGCGTGTCGCCCTCCGCCGTCAGCCGCGCTCCCACGCGCGATCACCGGAGGTCTGTCCGCGCGGCGATCACCGTGTCGCTGCGCATGTCGATACCACGCGCCGGCGACGTCCTGACCGCCTCGATCGGGCTTCCATCACGACGACGCGCACCCGAACGCCTCGCGATCGTACGATTCAACGCCCATAGCCGTCCCCCGCGTCCGCCGCAAACGCCAGCGGCTTGGTCCAAACGGCTCTATCGAAAGTGACCCGGCGGTCAACGTCTGGCCTCGACGCGAGCATGCGTGCGCCCGGTCACTCCCGATAGAGTCATATCGTTTATCGCGAGCGAACTTGTTCCCGGATCACTGACCTGCGCTTGGCGGTGCGTTCGCGACGGTCTCAGAGATCGCATGTGCACGATAACCCTCCCGAATCCCCAGGTACGATGCAGTGGCAGCAACTAGCGTAGTCGCGACCGCCGCGATGAGAATCACGCCACGTAGCCCAGGAAGGTTCCGGATGTCGCTAAGGGCCCCGGCCGACAAGAGCAACACCGAAAAAGCCCCGCCGGCCAGAATGGCACGATTGCGGAGGGCCTCGACGTACGCCTGCGAGGCGGCAGATTCGTTCAGAGACCCGGTGCTTC
>DASVEG010000287.1:0-10944 GCA_036380695.1 Acidimicrobiales bacterium | reverse complement strand
GGCTCGGTGACGTCGAGCGCAGCGCCGCCGATCGCACCGTCGCGAAGCACGCGCACGAGGTCGTCGGTGACGACGTGCCGGCCGCGCCCGACGTTCACCAACCACGCGTGCGGCTCCATCAAGCGCAGCCGCCGTTCGTCGACGAAGCCGTCGGTCTCGCCGGTGAGGGCGAGCGCGACGAAGACCACGTCCGCGCCCGTGAACGCCTCGTCCGCCCGGTCGGGCGTGAGCACCCGCGCCGCACCCGCGAACGGCGCGCCGCTGCGGCGCACGACGGTGAGCTCGACGCGCATCGGCGCCAGCAGGGCGGCCAGGGCCTCCGCGATCCCGCCGCCGCCCAGGATCGTCGCCCGACCGTCATACAGCGACACGCCCGACTGCGCTTGCCACGTGGTCGCGCCGATCCGCTGGGGCAGGTCCCTCAGGCCCGCGAGCGCGAGCGCGAGGGCGTGCTCGGCGACGGGCTCGGCGAAGACGCCCTTCCCGCACGTCCAGACCTTCGACGGGTCGAACAGGCCACGCCCCGCGAACTCCTCGACGCCCGCCCACCTGAGGTGGATCCACTGCAGGTGCGGGGCGGACGCCACCGCAGCCGCGAGCTCGTCCACGTTTCCCGGCGACGCCCACACGAGGGCGGCGGCGTCGCCGAGAGGGACGACGACGCCGCCGGCGCGGGTGACCGCGTCCGACGCGTAGGCCGCGATGGGCTCGGGGCCGATGGCGATCCTCGGTCGGCGGTCGGGCACGGCTGGGAGAACGTAGACGACGCCTGCTAGCTTTGATCGGTCCGTCTCCGGAGTAGTGAGGACGTCAGTCACCCGTGGCCAACATCAAGAGCCAGATCAAGCGGAACCGTCAGAACGAGCGCCTGCGCCTTCGCAACAAGGCCGTGCGGTCGGAGGTCAAGACGCGCGTCAAGAACGCCGTGTCGGCCGCTGAAGCTCAGGCCGAGACGACCGAAGACGCGGTGCGCACCGCGATCAAGCGCCTCGACAAGGCCGCGAGCAAGGGCATCATCCACAAGAACCAGGCCGCCCGCCGCAAGAGCCGCCTGATGAAGCGCATCGCCCGGCTCACGTCGGGCGAGTCGGCCTAGCCCACCTGTCAGCCCGGCCCGGTGGCCGGCGCGCTCGCTGGCGCGACGAGCACCCGCGGCACCCATTGAAGGACGCGCGTCCGGACCTCAGCACCGGCGTCGCCCTGGTTGAGCAGGTGGCCCGCGCCGGGCAGCACCACCAGGTCGCCCTGGCCTCCGGCGAGCTCGTTCACGACCTCGCTGCACATCACCGGCAGGATCTCGTCTCGATCGCCATGGATGAGCAGCATCGGCGTGCCGTACAGCTTGGCTGCGTCCTCGCACCCGCCCGATTGGGTCGACAGGGTGACGACACCGACGACGTACGTGGGCAGCGCGATCGCACAGCCGACGGCGACGGCACCGCCGAACGAGTGGCCCATGGCGACGAAACGTTCGCCGCCCGCCCTGGCCGCGAGGTCGGCGGCCGCGGCCATGTCGAGCACGCACTCCGGCAAGTCGTTCGGCAGGCGGTAGCCGACGCGCACGGCGCCGATGCCTTGGGCTGCGAACGCGACGCCGAGGTCGTGGAACGCGCCGTCCGCAGGGCCGAGCAGCCCGCCCATCGCCCCGCCGCCCATGAGCACGTAGCGGTCCTCCGTGCGCTCGCCGTGCCACAGCATCGTGAGCAACCCACGACGGGTGTACACCTCGACGTGGTGCAAACCCGGCGCGACCTCGACCTCCTGGATGGCGAGGCCGCGCAGCATGTCGAAGGGGCGCAGGGCGCCGTCGTCATCCTCCAGCGGACGTCTCCACCGGCCCGAATGCCGCGGCCACGGGCTCGATCGCCTCACTGTTGCCGACGAGGGTCGTCACCAGCCGGTGGGGCGCGAGGTGGCGGCGGGACGCCTCGATGACCGCGTCGGCGTCGAGGGCCTCGACCGCCTTCGGGTAGTCGCGCAGGAACTCCAGCGGGAGGTCGCTCGACGCGAGCATGGCGAGGTAGCCCGCGAGCCCCGCCTGCGTCTGGATCGACATGGCGAGGGTCCCGGCGAGGAATCGCTTGGCCGACTGCAGCTCCGACGGCTCGATCGGACCGGCGAGCATGCGCTCGAGCTCGTACCGGATCTCGACGAGCGCCGGGCCAGTGACCTCGGTGCCGACGTCGGCCTGCACGTAGAAGTACGACGCCTGGTCGAGATGCTGGACCGCGGAGCCGGGGCTGTACGTGTAGCCGCGCTTCTCGCGGATGTTGTCGACGAGGCGCGACACGAAGTAGCCGCCGAACACCAGGTTCGCGAGGGCGAGCGCGGGGAAGTCGGGGTGCGAGCGGTTGACTGCGGGGCCGCCCATGCGGATGTTGGTCTGCACGGCACCGGGGCGGTCGATGATCACCGTCGCGCCCGGCTTGATCGTGGGGGGCGTCGAGAGCCCGGGCTTGGGCGCGCGCTTGTCGGCCTTCCAACCGCTCAGGGCCTCCTCCGCGGCCGCGACGGCTCGGTCGGGGCGCACGTCGCCGACGAGCACGAGGATGCTGCCCGTGGGGAGCAAGCGCTCCGGCGTGCTCGACCGGAGGATCGCGGGCTTCACGCGCTCTACCTCCGCTGGGCTCGGCAGGCCACGGCCGTACGGGTGGCGGCCGAACATCCGCTTCATCAACGCCTCGCGCGCCACCGTCTCCGGCTGGCTGCGCATGAGCGTGATCTCCTGCGTCAGCCGCGCCCGCTCGAGGGCGACCTCGTCGTCCGGGAACGAAGCGTCGATGAGCACTTCGGCGAGGAGGTCGAGCAGCACGGGCAGGTCGGGCGCCAGCGCGCTGCCGGTGAGGACGACGTGCTCCTCGTCCGAGTTGGCGTCGAGGTTGCCGCCGATCTGCTGGAGGAGCTCGGCGATGTCGACCGACGAGCGCTTGCTCGTCCCCGACAGGAGCGTGCGGGTCGCCATGCGAATGCGGGCCGACGGGGCGACGTCGCCGCGCGCGGTCGGCACGACGAGGCGGGCCTCGACGCGGGGCACGCCCGGGCGGCGGGCGGCGAGCACGCGAAGCCCGTTGCGGAGCGTCTGGTCGGCGACCGACGGAAGCTTGATCGCCTTCGGCTTTCGGACCTCGGGAATCAGCGCGGCGCGCTCGGGGGCGATCAGGGCGGTCATCGGGAACCTCCGGGGCGGACCTCGAGGACGGCCCGCTTGTCGGGGCGCACCCACTCGGTGGCGATCTTGGACACGGCCGCGGGTTCGACCGCGGCGATCAGGGACGGCAGTTCGTTCGCCAGCTCGGCGCGGCCTCGCTGCTGTTCGAGCGTGCACATGAGCATCGCCCGCTGGAGCAGGTGGTCGAGCCGGCGGAGGTGCGCGGACGTGATGCTCGTGATCACGCGCTGCACCTCGTCGTCGGCGACGCCCTCCGCGACGCGGTCGATCTCCTCGTCGAGCGCGGTGAGCACCTGCTCGGCGGAACCGCCCGGGTGGTACGCGAGGAACTGCAACAACGTTGGGTCACGGACGTCGAACGGGTCGCCGAACGTGCCGAGCAAGCCGCCGACGTGCGACGCGATCTGGTCGCGCTTGACGAGTCGCTGGTACAACCGGGACGCGTCGCCGTCGGTGAGCACCTCGACCAGCACGACGGCTGCGAGGAAGTCTTCGAGCTGGCTGATCGGGTCGGGCACGCGGTAGCCGACGGCGATCGCGGGCATCGGCGCCATCGGGTCGTCCTTGGCCGCGCGGCGCTCCTTGTCGGGCACCGGCTCGGAGCAGTCCGGGATCGGCAGCACGTCACGGCGCGGGATGTCGCCGAAGTGACGCTCGATGATCTTGGTGGTCTCGGCGACGTCGAGGTCGCCGGTGACGGTGAGCACCGCGTTGCCAGGTGCGTAGTACCGCGCGAAGAAGTCCGCTGCGTCGTCGACGGTGGCGGCTTCGAGGTCGACGAAGCTGCCGTAGCCGTTGTGGCTGTTGTTGAACGTCCGGTACATCACGGGCGGCAGGTCGATCCACGGGAAGCCGCCGTACGGGCGGTTCATCACGTTGACGCGGATCTCTTCCTTCACCACGTCGATCTGGTTCTTGAGGTTCTCCTCGGTGATGCGCACCGCCCGCATGCGGTCGGCCTCGAGGAAGAGGCCGAGCTCGAGCGCGTTCGACGGCAGCATCGAGATGTAGTTCGTGTAGTCGGACCGGGTGCTGCCGTTCTCGACGCCGCCGTTGCCCTCGATCAGCTTGTCGGCCTCGCCCTTCTCGAGGGTGTGCGAGCCCTGGAACATCAGGTGCTCGAAGAGGTGGGCGAACCCGGTGCGACCCTCCGGTTCGGAGCGGAAGCCGACGTCGTAGTTGATCGTGATCCCGATCGTCGGTGCCGAGCGGTCGGGGCCGAGCACGACCCGCAGCCCGTTGTCGAGCGTGAACCGCTCGACCGCCAGGGTGGGTGCCGGGATCTTCCTCGTCTTCGTCGCCGCCGTTGCTCTCGACTTCGTCGCAGTTGCCGTCCGTCGTGCCATCGTCGGCACGTTAGCGATTGACGCCAGGCCTCACCGTCGGGATAGCTGGCAAAGCCGCGCGACCAAGACCTCCATGACGAGGACTTCCGGCCACGCCGTCTTCCCACGAAGGTCGAGGTCGGCGTCGGCCAGGAGCACGACGGCCTTGCGGATGCGGCCGCCGCCGAGCCGCCGCGCCTGCGCCATCGCCTTCTTGGCCGGAAACGTCGACCCCTTCATGCCGAGGATCGCTGCCGCCTCCGCGTCGCTGCGGGCCTCCGCACCGTCGAGCCGGAGCATGTTCGTGAAGTGGCGATGGAGCGTCGCCATGACGACGAGCGGGTGCCGGTCGCCCGCGGCGAGCATGCGGTGGAGATGCTCGATCGCGGTCGCCTGGTCGCCCTTGTCGATCGCGTCGGTGAGGTCCCACGGCGCGACCGCGCCCGCCTCGCCGAGGAAGGGCTCGAGCTCGTCGACCCCGACGCGGGCACCCTCGCCGTACGCCGCGGTGAGCGTCTCCACGATGCCGCGCAGTCGCGCGAGGTCTTCGCCCAGGTGGTCGGCCAGCCTCGTCGCCGCGGGCGCGTCGAACTTGACCGTCGCGTCCTTGAGGCGATCGACGAGCCACGTCGTCCGCTCCTTGCCCTGGCGGGGCAGCCCGGCGTCGATCGTCTCGCCCAACTGCTTCACCTTCGCCACGAGCTTCTGCGGGATCGTGCCGCCGCCGCCGACGAGGACGAGCACCGTCGAGTCCAACGGCTGGTCGAGGTACTCGAGCAGTCGGGCGGCCTCGTCGGCGTTGAGCAGCCCCGCGTTGCGCGCCACGACGATGCGTCGGTCCGTAAGGAACGGAGGCGTCAGGCAGGCGTCGAGCACGGCAGGCACCCGCTGGTCGTCGCCCTGCTGGAACGTGACGTCCTCGACCGCGAGGGTGTGGTCGTCGTCGCCCACCAGTTCGCCGATCAGCGTGCGGACCGCGTCGGCGAGGAGGGTCGGGTCGTCTCCGCGCGCGAGGTAAACCGGCTTGACCGCGGTCGCGTTGGCGTTGGGCGCGGTCACGCGGCCTCCAGGCGGCTCGTGCTCGTGCTCGTGTTCGTGCGGCCTCCGGGGTGGCTCCTGCTCACGCGGCCTCCAGGATGGCGGCGACGACGTCGCACGCCCGGCGGGCGCCCGCCACGTCGTGGGCACGCACGAGGCGGCAGCCACGGGCGACGCCGAGCGACGTGGCCGCGAGCGACGCCTCGCGCCGGTCAGCGACTTCGAGGTCGAGCAGCCTGCCGAGGAACGTCTTGTTCGAGGCCGACAGCAACAGCGGGTAGCCGAGCGCGGCGAGGCGATCCGACGCGCGCAGCAGCTCCACAGACTGCTCCCACGTCTTGCCGAGGTCGAGACCGGCGTCGAGCACGATCCGCTCCCGCGGGAGCCCCGCCTCCTCGGCGCCTCGTGCCAGCTCGACCAGCCGGTCGCGCACCTCGACCACCACCCCGCGCGGGTACTCGGGCTCGGGGTCGGGCACGCGCGGCCGGAGCCGGATGTGGGTCGCCACGACCGTCGCCCCCGCGCCCGCCGCAGCGGGCAGGTAGCCGGCGTCGGCGAACCCGCTGATGTCGTTCCCCACGCACGCGCCCGCGCCGAACGCCGCGGCCGCGACCTCCGCACGCCACGTGTCGACCGACAACGGCACGTCGAACCGCGCCGCCAGCGCTTCGATCGCGGGCACGACCCGGTCGAGCTCTTCGCCTGCGCCGACCTCCGGCCCGGGGCCGGCCTTGACGCCACCGACGTCGAGGAGGTCGGCGCCCGCGGCAACGTGCGCCTCCGCCAGCCGGAGGAACGCGTCGAAGTCGAAGTAGGCGCCCTTGTCGAAGAACGAGTCGGGCGTGCGGTTGAGGATGCCCATCACGAGGGCGCGCGTCGTCACG
Source organism: Acidimicrobiales bacterium (assembly GCA_036380695.1). Taxonomy (GTDB): domain Bacteria; phylum Actinomycetota; class Acidimicrobiia; order Acidimicrobiales; family CADCTF01; genus DASVEG01. Next base: position 4,528 of record DASVEG010000287.1, on the reverse strand, counting down.
TCGTACTCACGGGGACCGAGCGCGAGGCGCACGTGGCGAACCTATACGCACCCGTAACCGACCCCCACCGGGCCGCGCACCGTCGCTAGGGCGTACGGGCTCGACCGCGATCTCGAACGGCCTCGACCGCAGGTGCACCACGCGCGTCACCGTCGTGGCACCACCGACCTGGTGATGGGCGGGCGCCAGCACGACGCCGACCGGCAACCGGTCGAGCACCGGCCTGACCGACGCCGCTGCCGACCGGGACGACCGCGTGACCACGAGCACGTCGACCTGCGCGACGCCGCGCTCTCGCAGCGCCCCGAGCAACCGGCCTGGCGGAGCCCGACCGTCCGACGTCACCACGACGCGATGCCCGCTCCGCCACAGCCGATCGTCGCCGTAGGTGTCGAGCCGCTCACCCGTCGCAGAACCGGGCCGAACCATCGGGACCACGCCGACCACCGCGAGCCCGAGGGCGCCTGCGACCGCCGCCGTTGGCCCCGGCCGCCGCCGCGCGAGCCGAGACAGCGCGGCAGCGGCCAGGACGATCGCGAGGACGGTGATCGCCGCGCGTGCCGTCACCCGACCCAGTGGGATCGACCCGCCGATCCGCGCCACCCCAGCGACCCACCACAGGAGCACGCGCGTCGGCAGGTGGAGCACCGCCGCGACCGGGCCGCCGGCAAGGCCGGCCACCGCTCCGGCGGCGACGCCCCACACCATCAGCGGGCCCGCGGCCGGCGCCGCGAGCAGGTTGGCGGGCACGGACGCGACCGGCACGCCGCCGAAGGCGGCGACGAGCAGCGGGAACACGCCGACCTGCGCGGCGACGGTGACGGCGAGGGCATCGGGGACGTGCGCCCGCAACCTCGGAGCCAGCGTGGCGATGCCGGCGCACGCGGCCACCGACAACCCGAAACCGAGAGAACGCACGAGCAGCGGGTCGACCAGCAGGAGCGCCCCGCTCGCGAGCGCCAATACGCGAACCGACGTCGCCGGCCGGCCGAGCGTCGCCGCTACCAGCGTGACCGTGGCCATGCCAACGGCTCGCAGGACCGACGGCTCCCAGCGGGTCACCGTGCCGAACAGCACGAGCAGCGCGATCGCAGCAGTCAGGCGACCGCGAAGGCCGAGCCGTCGCAACGCGGGAGCGGCGAGCGCCAGCGTGAAGGCCACGTTCTGCCCGGAAACCGCGAGCAGGTGCGCGAGACCAGAGGCCCGGAAGTCCTCGACGTGCGCGGGATCTTGACCGCGGTCGTCGCCCAACACCACGCCCGCGTAGAGCGCTCGCGCGTCGGGAGCGAGTGAGCCAGCGCCGCCCACGAGGGTCCGCCGCGCCGCGTTCGCGACCCGGGCGAGCACGGCGCCCCCGTCGACCCGGGCGGCTCGCGACAACGTGATCCGGCCCGCGACGTGCCGCGGCGCCAACCGCGCTCGGGCGTCGCGCGACAGCGGCCGGACGACACCTCGGACGTCGAAGCGTTCGCCGGCAGCTGCAGGCGCGAGCGCGTTCGACACGGGGTAGCCGCGCGCCGTCGCCCGGAGCCGGCGACCGTCGACCCGGAGGTCGACCTGCACGCCTCCCGGCACCGGCACCGGATCGGACACGAGCGTGGCCCTGCCCTCCACAACGCCTGGTGAAGGCGGTTGCAGCCCCTGCCACGCGCGAGCACCGAGAAACGACGCGGTGACCGCGCCGGCGATGCACCACGACACCGGGGCCCGCACGATCGCAACCGCGGCGATCGCGGCGATTACCACGGTGACCGGAACACCGCTCGATGCCAAGGCGCCGGCGGCAATGGAGAGCGCGAGCCCGACGACCCACTTGTCGCTCACCGCCCCGGCCCTTCGCGCGACGCTCTGCGGACGTGAATGCTCCCCGGTAGTGGCTCGGCCCGGTGGTGGCCGACGATCAGGTCGTCAGCGACGCGGTCGCGAACCGCGAGCTCGGCCTTCGCACGCGGTTCGCGTACGGGATGCTCGTCGCGACCGAGGCGCTGCATGCCGCGCGGTCGGAGGGGGGCGAGCGCGGCGTGACGCGAGCATCGCTCGACCGTGAGTTGCGCTGGCGGCGTGAGGCCAATCTCTTCGCCCGCATGCGTCGCCGAGCGAGGACGCTCGTGCACTGCTTGTCGTTCTGAGGCGCTGTGCACCTGCGTTGGCATCGGCGTCATACGCGCACGTGCTTCCGGAGCGTCGCGAGCTTCGCCTCGCCGATCCCGCGCACCTCGAGTAGCTCGTCGACGGAACGGAACCGCCCGACCTGCGTCCGGTGCTCGACGATCGCCGTTGCGGTCGCGGGGCCGACGCCCGGCAAGTCGTCGAGCTCGTCGGCAGTCGCGCGGTTGAGGTCGATCACGCGCGATCGACCATCGCCCGGCGAGCCCGCCGAGCCCGACAGCTGCGGTGGCGCCACCTCGCCGGCGCGCGGCAGGTAGACGCGCTCGCCGTCGGCGAGGTGCGCCGCGAGGTTCAACGCGTCGACCAGCGCCCCGCCTGCGCCGCCGCCCGCGGCGTCGAGCAACTGCGCGACCCTCGACCCCGCTGGCAGCTCGTACACGCCTGGCTTCGCGAACGCGCCCGCGGCGTGCACCGTGATCGGGCCGCCGTCCGCGTCTCGGGGGGCCGTGCCGTCCGCGTCACCGTCGCCGCCGGAGCCCGCACCCCCGTCGCCCGCTGCGGTCGCACGCGGAAGGAACGCCTCTGGCGGTGGACCCGCGAGCGCCGACCGCCCCCATGCGGCGACGACCACGAACACGCCAACGCACACGGCGCCGATGGTCAACGCCCGGCGCGTCGCCCACGCCGGCCGCACCGACCGGGCCCAGTCCGCGAGCGCGCCCGCGAGGGACAACGGCGGCGCAGGAGGCGGCGGGAGATCGGGCACGGCGCGCTCCGTCGGAGAGACGAACGGACGGAAGGGCCGCCGGACGAACCGGGCGCCGAGCTACGACAACCAAACCCTACTGGGAGGGTGTGACACCGACGCAAGGGGCGGAAGGTGTCAACGAAGGTGAGACACCCTGCGGTCATGGGGCTGCGACCGCGGGGACAACGCTTCGGGTTGGTTGATCCAGGCTGCCTCAGGAACGCGTGGCGCGCTCGGCGGCGACCGGAAACGGTGTGGATGCGCGACGTAGGCGGCGTCGAGGACGGCCTGCCGACGTGCGCGCACGGCGTCGGCGCGGCCCATGTGGACGTCGGCCGGCGTGTGCAGACCGATGCCGGAGTGGCGGTGGTCGTTGTTGTAGTGGGCGAAGAACTCCTCGACGAATGCGCGCGCCGCGACGAGGCTCGTGAACCGCTTCGGGAACGTGGGGAAGTACTTGAGCGTCTTGAACTGGGCCTCGGAGTAGGGGTTGTCGTTGGACTGGTGTGGCCTCGAGTGGCTCTGCAGCACGCCGAGGTCGGCCAGCAGCTGGCTCACCGTCTTGGAGGTCATGGAGCTGCCGCGGTCGGCGTGGATGGTGAGCTGGCCCATGCCGACGCCGTGGTCGTAGATGGCGTCGGCGATGAGCTCCTCGGCGAGCCGGGCCGACTCCTTCGGCGCCACGAGCCAGGCCACCGCGTAGCGGCTGTAGACGTCGAGGATCACGTAGAGGTGGAACCAGTTCCACTTGTGCGGGCCGGCCAGCTTGGTGATGTCCCAGCTCCAGACCTGGTTGGGGGCGGTGGCGACGAGCTCGGGCCTCGCCAGCGTGGGGTGAGCCGCGACACGACGCCGTTCCCGCACCTGGGACCGCTCCCGCAGGACGCGGTACATGGTCGACACCGAGGCCAGGTAGGTGCCCTCGTCGAGCATGGTCGCCCACACCTGTCGCGGCGATCGGTCGCAGAAGCGCTCCTCGTTGAGCGCGTCGGCCACCTCGTCACGCTCGACGCTCGACAGCGCTCGCCACGAGGCCGGCCGCGGCGAGGGCGGTCCGTGCTGCGGCGGCCGGCGGGCCCGGTAGTGGCTGGCCCGGCTGCGGCCCACGAGCGCGCAGCCCGCCTTGCGGCCCACCACGGCGGCCAGCTCCTCGACGCCTGAGTCGAGGATCAGGTCTCGGTGTCGTCGGAGTCCGCGCTCTTCGAGAGCTCCTCCAAGAGCGCGGAGACTTTTCCCTGGACCTCGATCACGAACTCGGCCTTGGCCAGGCGCTCGGCGAGGCGCTGGTTCTCCCGCCGCAACCGCTCGACCTCGGCATAGCTCGGCCCGCCCCTGCCCTCGGGCCGGCGGACGGCGTCGACGAGCCGGCCCTCGCGCCGCTGGCGCTTCCAGTCCGAGATCATCGAGGAGTAGATCCCCTCCCGGCGCAGGATGGCCGAGCGCTCCGCCGCGCTCGAGGCCCGGTCCCACTCGTCGAGGACGCGGAGCTTGAACCCCGCGTCGTAGGAGCGTCGCCTCGGTCGCTGGCCCTCGGTGGGCTGGTCGGCCAAGGGGCCAGTCTTGGCCAGCTCACGGTTCACTGCATGTGCCATCGGTGGACACCTTCCACGCCCTCCTGCTCGGATCGGGGGATGCGGAGGGTGTCTCACCGTTCGAGGACACAGAGGGGGG
>DASVEG010000286.1:0-17912 GCA_036380695.1 Acidimicrobiales bacterium | reverse complement strand
CGTCGATGGCCCACTCGTCGCCCACCGGGGACAGGTGCAGTCGCCGTTCCCGTTCGTCGGGCGCCAGCTCAAGACCAGCCGCGGCTTCGGCGTGGGCCTTCCACACCCGCATCGCGCGGGTCACGTCCGCGGGCGCGAGCTCGGCCAGCGCGGGCAGCAGCTCGTGTTCGTGGTCGGCGAACCGGTCGACGGTCTTGGCGTTCACCGCGGCGAGCACGGCGTCGACCTGCCCGGTCGACAGCACGCCGTCGGCCCACGCCGCGGCCACCACCGGTAGCCGCGCCAACCGCTTGGCTCGCGCCGCGACGCGTCCCGCGTCGCGGGACGACATGCCGACCGTGGACCGCAACCACGCGGTCATCGACGTCGACCCGTCGCACGCCCACAGGCCGCTCTCGTCGTAGGCGCGCACCGCTGCGGCGACCTTCGCGTCCAACCGATCGCGCAACGCGATCAGGTCGCGAAGGGCACCGGCGTCGACCGGCACATCCAGCTCATTCGACCGCCTCCGCCAACTCCGCCAACATCTCCTAATCGTACATATGTTCGGTCCACCCGTCAAGACAAATACCGGAGCAATTCGGTTGGTATTTACTGGAAAGGCGACGCTCCACTCAACGGAGTGCGCGCAACACCTGCAACAGGTGGTCCTCGAGGTGATTCGAAGCTGCATCCATTGCCGCGAAGCGGTCGCGGGCTGACCGGGTTCCGGGCGTCAGCATCTCGAACACCGCGTCGAGCACATCCGCTGGCAGCTCGCCGAGCCGCGCGTCGTCGACCATCGCGCGGTGGACCAGGATGTCGACGCGGTGCCGGCTGGTCGGCGCGCAGAACGTCCTCGGGCGGGAGATCGGGCCGGCAAACCGAACGCACGTGCGACACCGCGTACTACACCGACGCGTTGCCGCAGAGCTCGGCGGCCGCACGTTGGAGCCCGAGTACTGCCTCTCTGTGCCTCCCCCACCGCTCTCGATCGGTCTCTCGACGATGTCGTACGACCTCCTTCGAGCGTCTTCAGCAAATAGCCGACGACGAGGCGAACGACCACGGTGATCACCTCGCGCGCCGCGGGAGGCTACGGCTCTGTATGGCAGCGCCCGCGACCCCGCCGCCCACCGCACCGCGGAAGGGTGAACATCTTTCGATCCTGGGGGGTCCACCGTGAACAAGCGTCTCGTGACGGTTGCCGCCGCGGTATTGGCGATTACTGGCCTGACAATCGCAGCGCCCAACCCGGCGAGCGCATACCGAACGTATGCGTGCGAGGACAACGGGTGCCCGCGAGAAATCGGCGTGGCAGTGAGTCCTGGGCGGGTGGTCTTCGTGGGGACGGAGCACACCACTCACCTCGAGGAACCCGGGATCATCGGCGCCCGGCTGTGCTTCGAGATCAACGACGGCGCGAACAACGTGGTCGGGCTCGACCTCGGCTTCGGGGTGTGGTCCTCGTCGGTGCAGTCGGGACCTGGGCTCGCCGTCTACCTGGACGTGTGCGGCCAACCGACGGAGGACACGTGTACGCGTGTGATTCACCCGACGGGGTTCGACACGTCGCTGGGCGATCTGTCGTCGGCGGGCCTGACGACCACGTGCATCGCGACCGTCGGCTCGTTCTGCATCTCCTCGCCGAAGGTGGTCTACGGATCGAGCGGCGAGGCGACGCTCGTCGTTCTCGTGAACGGCACGCCGATACCGGTGAACCTCACCGGGAACTGCATCACGTTCCCCGGCATCCCCTGCGACTGACGAACTCGACGTCGATGTCGATCTCGGCGGCGTGCACTCCGCTTGTCTACGCGCCCGACGCGCCTACGCGCTCTCCAGCCGTCCCGTGCGGCTGACCTGCTCGCCGCGGGTTGCGCCTTCCTGTCGCGGAACCTGCGTCACGACGGTCACGGTGCCCGCCTTCTTCTCCCACAGCACGACGTTGAGCGTGGCGGAATAGACGATCAGCCGGCCGAAGAAGAACAACCATGCCAGCGTCGCGAACACGACGCCGAGGCTTCCATAGAGCTGCGAGGAGCTGGCGACCGCGCGGGGAACGTAGAAGGCGCCGAGTGCCTTCAACACCTCGAAACCGACGGCCGCGAAGATGGCGCCAGGCAGCACGGCGCGGACGGCGAGCTTCGTGTTCGGGAGGACCTTCGACGTCCACACCCAAAGGGCGAGGTTGACGCCGAGCGCGACGACGATTCCGAGCGGGGCCAGGAACCCGGGCAGCCACCGCAGCACCGTCGTTATCGCCGCGGCGCCGACGAAGAGCAGCGCCGCGCCCGCGAGCCACAACAGACCGACGGCCTTGTCCTTGAGACCACGCGCCTCCACCTGCCACACCTGGTTGTACGCGTACTGCAGCGCCTGCACGAGACCGAGCCCCGACCACAACAGGCCTGCGAGCCCTATCGGCCCGGCGACGGTTTTGCTGCCCTCCGCGGCGGAGACGGCGTCGGTCACGGCCGTGGCGGCGTCGCCGGTGAGGCCGAGCTCGCCGATCACGCGGCCGGCGACGTCGGTGCCTCCACCGGCTATGAACCCGATGACCGACACGGCGACCAGCAGCAACGGCAGCAGGGACACGAACGCTTGGAACGTGACGGCGGCAGCCATGTTGTTGCCGTGCAGGTCGCCGTAGCGCTCCTGCACCTTGAGGGCGACGCCCAGCGGTGGCACCCGGCCGCCGATGGCGACGAGCTTCGCCTTGATCCCGCCGGGCTTGGCCTCCACGCGCTCGGTGTCCTCCGTCGCGGCGACGTCCGGGACTCGGATCGCCGGCGGCGCGCCGCCCGAACCACTGCCGACGTCGCGCCGCTCGCGGCCGAACCGGACGACGGCCTTCGCTCCCGCGGCGGCAATCGCGATCGCGGCGAGCGCGCCGCCGAGGAACTCGCCGACCGCACCCCCGTTCGAGACCGCGGCCGCGCCGCCGTTTCCCTTCGTCGACCCAGGCACGGGCACTGACGTACCCACCTGCCGCCTGCCGCGCACGCCGGATGCGACGATGCTCCGGTGAGCCCGCCGCCCGACGACCGTGTCTGGACGCCGGAGCGACGGGGGCTCGCCGTCGGACTCGTGCTGACGATCACGATGCTCGCGTTCGAGGCGCTCGGCGTGTCGACCGCGATGCCGATCGTCGCGGACGATCTCGACGGCGTCGACCTCTACGGCTGGGCCTTCACGGCCGCGCTCCTCGGCAGCCTCGTCGGGATCTCGCTCGCCGGCGCGCGCGTCGACCGCACGGGGCCGGGCGGCCCGTTCCTCGCCGGGCTGGCGCTGTTCGCGATCGGGCTCGTCGGGGCGGGCACGGCCCGGTCCATGCCGCTCCTCGTCGCGGCCCGGTTCGTCCAAGGGCTCGGCGTCGGCGGCGTCCCTGCGGTGGTCTACGCGTCCATCGGTCGTGCGTTCGGCGAACGGGCTCGGGCCCGCATGTTCGCCCTGCTCTCGAGCGCGTGGGTGGTCCCCGGCCTGGTCGGCCCCGCGCTGAGCGGCACGATCGCGGAGAGCGTCGGCTGGCGGTGGGTGTTCCTCGGGGTCCTCCCGTTCGTGGCCGTCAACGCGCTGCTCACCGCGCCCGCGCTCCTCCGCCTCGGCCCACCGCCGAGCGACCCCGCCCGCGACCGTCGAGCCCTCCGAGCGACCCACCGCAACACCGTCGGTCTCGCGCTCGTGCTGGCCGCCGCGGCCGCCGCCCTCGTCGGCGGGCTGAACACCGCGACACCGGCGTCGCTCGCGCTCTCGCTCGCCGGCGCGCTGGCGGCGATCGTGCCCCTGCGGCGCCTGCTCCCCGCCGGCACCTTCCGCGCCGCTCGCGGCATCCCTGCAGCGGTGGCGACGCGCGGCCTGCACGCGGCGGCGTTCTTCTCCGCGCAGGCGTTCGTGCCGCTCGCGCTGACCGACCTCCGCGGCCAGTCCGCAACCCTGGCGGGCATCGTCCTGACCGGCTCGACCGTGACGTGGACGGCGGGCGCGTGGCTGCAGGATCACCGCGGCCACGTGTGGGGGCGGGCGACGATGGTGCGCCGCGGCTTGGTGCTGTTGATCTTCGGGGTGGCCGGCATGGCCGCAGTCGTCCTGCCCGCGGTGCCCACCGTCGTCGCCGCGCTCGTGTGGGGCGTCGCGGGGCTCGGCATGGGGATGGCGTACAGCGGGCTCTCGTTGCTCGTCCTCGCGCAAGCGAAGCCAGGTCAAGAGGGCACGGCGAGCTCCGCGCTCCAGCTCTCCGAGATGCTGTCGGTCGCGGTCGCGGCAGGTCTCGGCGGTGCCGCCGTCGCCGCTGCCGATCGCGGTGGCGACCTGCGCCCTGGCATCGCCGCGGCGTTCGCCATCTCGATCGTGTGCGCCGCCTCGGCGAACCTCGCGGCGAGACGGCTTCCGGGCGATTCGTCAGGCGGTCAGAGGTCGCCGGAGAACGAGTCGCAGCGGTCGGGGTCGCCCGTCTCGTAACCACGGCTGAACCAGCGCATGCGTTGCTCGGACGAGCCGTGCGTCCACGTGTGCGGGTCGACGCGGCCACCGGCTTGGCGCTGGAGGCGATCGTCGCCGACTGCGGCGGCGGCGGCCAAGCCCTCTTCGAGATCGCCGCGCTCGAGGATGTCGCGACGGTACGTCGAGTGCGCCCACACGCCCGCGAAGCAGTCGGCCTGGAGCTCCTGGCGGACCGACAGCTCGTTGGCATCGTCGGGATGGCGTTGCTGCTGCCTGCGGACGTCGGCGTTGACGCCGGTGATGTTCTGCACGTGGTGTCCCAGCTCGTGTGCGATCACGTACGCCTGCGCGAAGTCGCCAGGGGCACCGAACCGCGTGCGCAGCTCACGGAAGAACGTGAGGTCGAGGTACGCCTTCTTGTCGAGCGGGCAATAGAACGGCCCCGTCGCCTCCTGCCCCACGCCGCATCCCGTCTGCGTCGCGCCTTCGAACAGCACCAACTCGGCCGGCTCGTAGGTGCGCCCCGCGTCCCGGAACAGCTCGTCCCACGTTCCTTGCACGTCGTCGAGCACGAACGACACGAAGTCGACGAGCGCGGCATCGGCGTCTGGCGCGCCGTCGAGACCCGAGGCGCCGCCCGTGGGCGCGGCGGGCGAAGCGGGGAGACCGTCGACGCCGGTGCCGATGTCGAAGCCCGTCCCGCCCCCGCCGCCCATCCGCCCTCCGAGGACCATGGTGAGGACGACGAGCAGAAGCGCGGGCAGCCCGATCTTCCCGAGTCCGCCGCCCATGGGGAACGGGAGGCGCATGCCGCCGCCCATGCCGGGCAAGCCGCCGCCGAACCCGCCCGAGGACGCGCCGCGACGATCCTCGAGATTCGTGCTCCGGCGGCCGCTACGAGACCAACGCACGACGGCTGCGTCCCCGCCCCCGCCGCGATGCAAACGTCGCCGGCGCTACCGAGGGGTCACTTCGGCTGCATGCGAACGCCGCCGTCGACGCGGATGACCTCGGCGTTCATGTACGTGTTGGTGATCAGTTCGGCAGCCATCGTGGCGAACTCGTCCGCGGTGCCGAGCCGGTGCGGGAACAGCACGTCGCGGCGCAGCTTCTCCTTGAACGCCTCCGAGCCCTCGCCCTGGCCGTAGATCGGCGTGTCGATGAGGCCAGGCGCGATGCAGTTGATGCGGACGCCGACGACCGCGAGATCGCGGGCGATGGGGAGCGTCATGCCGACGACGCCACCCTTCGACGCCGAGTAGCTCACCTGCCCGATCTGACCGTCGAACGCGGCCACCGACGCAACGGTGACGATCGCGCCACGAGTGCCGTCGGCGTCGACCGGCTCGGTCTGGCTCATCGCGGTCGCGGCGAGGCGAACGCAGTTGAACGTGCCGATGAGGTTGATCTCGATGACCCGCTTGAACAGGTCGAGGTTGTGGGCGGACTCGTACTGGCCGTCCTTGCCGATCGTGCGGGTGGCCATGCCGATGCCGGCCGCGGTGACGAGGCTGCGCAGCGGCCCCATCTCCTTCGCGGTCTCGCACGCCTGCACGACCTGCTCGGGGTTCGTGACGTCGCACAGGACGAACGCGCCGCCGATGTCGCTCGCGACCTTGTTCCCCTTCTCCTCGTTCATGTCGGCGACCACGACCTTCGCGCCCCGCTGGGCGAGGACGCGAGCGGTCGCCTCACCGAGGCCGGACGCGCCGCCGGTGACGATGGACGAGGTGCCATGGAGATCGAGAGCCATGGGCGGACTCTATTGAGACTCGGTCGACGAGAGCCAGCCGCGACACCGGCAGCGCGACGCCGATGGCCGCTTTTCCCGCGCCGCGGGAGGCGTCGGGGCCGTCCACCGAGAACAAAGGGACCGATGCCCCAGCGCGATGCGCCGCTCGTCTATCCGGAGACCGCAACGGTCGATCACGTCGACGACTACCACGGCACGAAGGTCCCGGATCCGTACCGCTGGCTCGAAGACCTCGACGCGACCGAGACCGCGGCGTGGGTAGCGGCGCAGAACGCCGTCACGATGCCGTTCCTGGAGGCGATCCCGCAGCGCGACCCGATCCGGCGCCGCCTCACCGAGCTCATGGACTACGAGCGCGTCGGCGTGCCGTTCCACCGCAACGGCCGGTGGTTCGTGATGCAGAACGACGGCCTGCAGAACCAGTACGTCCTGTACACGATGGACGGCCCGGACGGCGAGCGGCGCGTGCTCCTCGACCCGAACACGTGGTCGGCCGAAGGCACCACCGCACTGGTCAGCGTCGCCGTCGACGACCAGGCGAAGCACCTCGCGTACGCCGTGGCCCACGCAGGATCCGACTGGAACGAGTGGCGGGTCCTCGACCTCGAAACCGGCGCCGAGACGGGCGACGTCGTGCGCTGGGCGAAGTTCTCCGGCGCAAGCTGGCTGCCGGACGGCAGCGGGTTCCTGTACGGGCGCTACGACGAGCCGGAGGGCGACGCGCTCGAAGAGGTCAACTTCTTCCAGAAGCTCTACCTGCACCGCCTCGGCACGCCCCAGGCCGAAGACCGATTGGTCTACGAGCGTCCCGACCAGAAGGAGTGGTTCTTCCACGCCGACATCACCGAGGACGGGAAGTACCTCGCGCTCACCGTCACCCGCGGCACCGACCCGAAGAGCGCCTTCTTCTTCCGCTTGGTCACGAGGTCGAACGCGATCTGGACGGAGCTGCTCGTCGACTTCGACGCGCGGTACGTCTTCCTCGGCAACGACGGCGGCCGCTTCTACTTCCACACCGACCGCGACGCGCCGAACGGCCGCGTCGTCGCCGTCGACGTCGACACGGCTGGCGCGCTCCAGTGGACCGAGCTCATCCCGGAGCTGCCGGAAGCGCTCGACACCGTCACGCTCGTCGGCGACCGTTTCTTCGCGTCGTACCTCGTCGACGCGCGTTCGGTCGTGCGGGTCCACCGCCTCGACGGCTCGCTGGAAGGCGAGGTCCCCCTCCCCGGGATCGGGACGACCACGGGCTTCGGCGGGCGGCGCTCCGACACGTCGACGTACTTCGCGTACACCGGCTTCACCGAGCCCGGCACGATCTTCCGCTACGACCTCGCCAGTCGCGAGACGTCCCTCTGGTACCGGCCGAAGGTCGCATTCGACCCCGACCAGTTCGAGACGCGGCAGGTGTTCGTCGAGAGTCGCGACGGCACGAAGGTGCCGGTGTTCCTGTCGCACCGTCGAGGGATCGAGCTCGACGGGTCGAACCCCACCTGGTTGTACGGCTACGGCGGGTTCAACGTCCCGATGACGCCGGTGTTCTCGCCCGGCATCGTCACCTGGATGGAGATGGGCGGCGTCTTCGCGCAGCCCTGCCTGCGCGGCGGGAGCGAGTACGGCGAGGAGTGGCACCTCGCCGGCACCAAGGAACGCAAGCAGAACGTGTTCGACGACTGCATCGCGGTCGCGGAATGGCTCGCCTCGTCGGGCCACGCGACGAGCGACCGCCTCGTGCTCGCGGGCGGCAGCAACGGCGGGCTGCTCGTCGGTGCGTGCATGACGCAACGGCCAGAGCTGTTCGCGGTCTGCCTGCCCAGCCGCGGCGTGCTCGACATGTTGCGGTACGAGAAGTTCACGATCGGATGGGCGTGGGCGAGCGACTACGGCTCCGCCGACAACCCCGAGGAGTTCCCCGCGCTCTACGCGTACTCGCCGCTGCACAACCTCACGTCGGGCACGGCGTACCCGGCGACGCTCGTGACGACGGCCGATCACGACGACCGCGTCGTGCCGTCGCACAGCTTCAAGTTCATCTCGGCACTCCAGGCCGCGCACGACGGCGACGCGCCCGTGCTCATCCGCATCGAGACCGACGCCGGCCACGGCCTGGGCACGCCGACGGCGAAGATGATCGAAGAGGCGGCCGACGTGCGGGCGTTCGTCGCCCACCTGCTCGACATCCCGGCACCCTGGTGAGGTAGCACGCCCGAGGCGTCGGGCGCGGTCAGTTGACCCGCAGGCCGTCGATCATCTTGCCCAAGGTGCGGTCCATCTCCTTGCGGGCCCGCTCCGGGTCAGCGGCACCCGCGATGTACATGCCCGCGTGATTCATCGCGCCGAGGATGAGGTGCGCCAGCGGCTCGGCCGGCTGCCTCGCGATCTCTCCGGCGTCCATCGCCGCGTCGATTCCCGCGACGAGGATGCCAAGCGCGTAACGCACGTCGATCTCGTACCAACGCTCCCAGCCGAGGATCGCCAGACCGTCGCGCAGGATGACGCGCTGCACCGCGGGGTCGAGGCACCGGCGCAGGAACCCGCTCACGCCGCGGCGCAGCTCGTCGATCGGCGTGCGGCCCCGCGCCGCCTCGCGGATCACGTCCGCGACGAGCTCGGACTCGAGCTGCTCGAACACCGCCTCGAACAGGTCTGCCTTGTCGCGGAAGTGGTGGTACAGCGCGCCGCGCGTCACCGCAGCGGTGTGGACGACGTCCTCCGTCGACGTCGCGGCGAAGCCGTGCTCGGCGAACAATGCCCGCGCCACCCCGACGAGGTGGGCGCGCGTGCGTTCGCCCTGCTCGATCTTCTTCGACTTCGACTTCGACGCCGCTTTCGGCTCCGGCCGCTCCGCCACGCCGTCGAGCGTAGGGCGGTTGTATACCGACAGCCTGTATGTAAAGGTGCGACGATGAACCAGGCCCAACGCGAGACCCTGCGGCGGCACCTCGACGCGGAGGACCGCCACGACGCCGTCGCCGCCGCTTCGACGTACGTCGACCACGCCTTCTACGAGAACGCCGCCCTCGGCATCACCTTCCGCGGGCGCGACGGCGTGTCGTTCCAGTACGCGGCGTCGTACCAGCTGATCGACGGTCTCCACGCCGACTACCTGTGGCAGTTCGACGGCGACGACTACTGCGTCCAGTTCGGGCGCCTGACGGGCCGCGTCGCCGGCGACCTGCTCGGCGTGCCCGCGCCCGGCGGCGACATCGACCTGCAGTTCGTCGCCGTCATCGAGTTCGCCGGCGACGAGATGGTCGGCGAGCACATCTGGTACGACCTCGACCAGTTCTGCGCGCAGGCCGGCCTCGACGCCGCAGCGGTCCGCGCCGCCGTCGCCGCGTCGGGGCTCGCGGACGTACCGGAAGCGGTCGGTTAGACCACGGGTGCCGGCGCGCCGGCGTCGGCCTCCGGCGGGGCGACAGGAGCGGCAGCGGCACGGGCGTGCGCCCTCGCCTCCGCGATCGCGTTCACCACGACAGCCACGACCGGAACGGCGAGGAAGCCGCCGACGAGGCCGAGGAGCGCGCCTCCCGCGACGACGCTCAGGATGATCACCAGCGGGTGCAGCGCGAGCGAGCGTCCGTAGACGACGGGCGCGAGCACGTCGTTGTCGAGCTGCTGGATGGCGAGCGCGATGATCGCGACGATGCCCGCTTGGGCCGCGCCAGCCGTGCCCAGCGCCACCAGGACCGCGAGCACGCCCGCGAGCGTCGCGCCCGCGAACGGCACGAACGCGGCGAGGAAGGTGATCATCGCCATCGGCAAGGCGAGCTCGGCGCCCACGATGGTCAGGGCGATCGCGATGCCAGCGCCTTCGACGATCCCGAGCAACGCCGCGCCCCGCAGGTAACCCCCGAGCGTCTCCCACGCGCGAGATCCCATCGCCGCGGCGACGCCGCGTCGCTCCTCGGGCAGCAGGCCGTTGACCCACCCCGCGAACCGGTGGCCGTCCTTCAAGAGGAAGAAGGTGACGATGAGGCCGAGGATGATGCCGAGGAGGACCTCGCCTGCCAGCACCGTCGCGTCGATGATCGAGCTGCTCGACGTGCGGAGCGCCTCCCGGATCGACTCGCTCGCCTGTTCGCGGAAGCGGTCGATGTCGGCCCGGCTGACGTCGAACGGGCTGTCGTCGACGAGCCATTCCTCGACGTCGTCCACTGCCTCGGTGATGGCGGTGCCGACGCCGTCGAACTCCCCGGCCAAGGCGATGCTCGCCAGCGCGAGCAGCCCGGACAGCACTGCGAGGAACCCCAGCACGGTGGCGGCCGCCGCGACCGGCGGGGGCAGGCCGCGCGAGCGCAGCCACGAGTTCGGCAGCCAGAGCGCGCGCCCGAGGAGCGCGGCGATCACGAGCGGGAGGAGCGCAGGCCACACGCGGCCGGCGAACCACAGCACGAGGCCGAAGGCGCCGGCGATCACCAGCAACCGCCAGCTGTACGCGGCGACGCGCTCGACGGCGGGGTGGACGGTTGGCCGCCCCGGTTCCGTCACGTCGGTCAACCTACCCAGCGGCCGGCTCGTCTTGTGCACCCATGGTCCGGAATGTCGGCCCGTCGGTGCACAAACCCTTCGGTACCGTGACCGGGTGGGGCTGGCCGGTGGCGAGGACGTGACGATCGATCCGGTCGTGTTCGCCTTGCTGGTCGCGTTGGCGAGCCGCACCCCGATCGCGACGGTCGGCGCCGACGGCGTGACCCGCGCGGCAGCGGGCGGCGGTGGCGCGACGGCGGCGTTGCCGCGCCCGCGTGAGGCGCTGGCTCGCCTTCCCCGGTCGAAGAACCGCAAGGGCTGACCGTTCGGCACGCGACGGGCGCGGCGTTCGACCGGCTCGAACCGTTGCTGGCCGAGCTGCGCACGGTGCCCGGTCTGGTCGAGAAGAAGCGCGGCGTCTTCTACCGCCGGTCGAAGGCGTTCCTCCACTTCCACGAAGACCCGACCGGGCTGCACGCGGACGTGCGACTCGGCGACGACTTCGAGCGCTTCCGCGTGGAGAGCGAGACCGAACGGGCCGACCTGCTCGAGCGCGTCCGCGCCGTCTGAGGCTCAGAGCCCGGCTGACCCCGGGCGGTACGCCGGCTCGCGGCAACTCGGGGCGCCCGCGTTCGACGGGTGGCGGAGCGTGAGGTACGGGCCGCCGGCGCACACGTCGACCATCCAGCCCGTCAGCAGGAAGTGCGCCTCCTGCCAGCCCGCGGCGGGCTCGTTGCGGGGGTGGCCGTGCGGGTCGGCGCCCGCGTTCGGCGGGAGGTTCAGGTTCGGCGACGGCGCGTTGCCGCTGTCCCAGTACACGAGCGCCGATCCCTGGTGCGGGTAGGTGTCCGTCGGCGAGAAGTACGGCGAGCGTTCCCAGTGCCTGCCTTCCGGCAGGCCCGGCTGCATCACCGCGGCACCGACCGTCCGCGCCTTGACCTCGGCGGCGTGGTTCGACACCTGATGGTCGGCGAACGCGATCTGCAGCATGACGTCGTGAGGCGGCGTGTTGCGGTACGGGTCGGTCGTCATGTGCGCGGCGTAACCGTTCGCCTCGCCACGATCCCAGAGCATCTGCATGAGCGCGAACGACACCTGCTGCTCGAGCGGATCCTGATAGGTCGCGTAGAACGCGATCGCGTACAGGTCTTCCCAGTCGACGCTGCGCTGCAGCAGCGTCGAGTAGTTCATGCCGGTGACGCCGAGGATCCCGCGGGTGATGTCCGGCGACAACGCCACGAGCGCGCCGCCCATGATGCCGCCCTGGCTGTTGCCGTCGTAATACAGCTGGGTGCCCTCGCCGTGGTCGACGGCGAGCAGCGGCGAGCCGCCGTTCTGGAACGCGGGGTCGGACACGAAGCCCGACGGGTGCACCATCGCCCGGCCGAGGAACATGAAGTTCAAGAAGCCCTGCTGGGCGCGATCCGCGAGCGATGGGAAGTTCGACAGGTCGGCGATGATCGAGGCGACCGTCGGGATGTCGTTGCTCGACATGCCCCACCAGTCGGCCGCGCAGCCGTTGAACCCGAACCGGCGCGGCCACTTCACGTCGCCGATCTGGTCGCGCATGCCGAGCAGCCCGTGCCCGTAGAGCGTGCCGTACGTGGGGCCTTCGTCGGTCGGGACGTCGCACACGAACGGCACGTCGACGAACGGCTCTGCGGGGTTCTGATCGGGCAGGTCGTCGCCGGGCAGGTACAGGAAGCGCGAACCGGGCGCGGGCGGGTCGTACGGCAACTCGTTCGGGCGGACGTGCGCCTCGGTCTGTTGCACACGATCGAGGTAGTTGGGCACGCGCACGCGGCCAGAGATGCGGCGAAGTGCTTGCGAGTGCTGGACGCCGTGGGAGTCGCGCCACGTGTCGGTGCGGTTCTCGACGCCGTCGACGGTGAACTCCGGGGCCGATCCGGCGACGTGACGGTCGGCCAAGTCGGCGTCGCCGAGGAGGCGCCCGAACGCGTCGTCGCGGATGTGCAGGGCGCGGTCTGCGAGGTTCCCCTCGCTCGCGACGGTGAAGTCCCACGCGAGGAAGAGGTTGTGGCGGCCGATGTCGGCCTTCTCGTCGAGCGTCGCGAAGATCGATTGCATGTGCGCGGCGCGGGCGTCCGCAGCCGTGCCGTCGCGATAGGCGAGGAACGCGGCGCCGGGCGCGAGCTTCCTGCCGGCGCTGTCCTTCAGGCTGCGGAGGGCGACGATGTAGCGGGCGCCCTCGTCGAAGTTGCGCGCCGGCCGGATGATCAGCGCGCGGCGGTCGTCACCGGTCTGCGGGTGGACGTCGAGCTCCGACCAGAAGGGGTGGCGCTCACCGGTGGCGGCGTTGACGATCACGATCGGCGCCTCGGGGTCGAGCGACAGGTCGACGTCGGTGATCTGGTCGCGGTGGTCGAAGTAGCCGGGCTCGTTGATGCCAGCCGTGCTGTGGGGCAGGGTGGCCGTGCCCCACGTGCGGTGCAGGTCGATGCCGGGCACGTAGGTGACCACGGGCGACCCCGGCGAGAACCCATCGTTGCGGTTCCACTCCGCGGGGTCGACGGGCTTGCCCTCGCCGCCGGCCTCTCCCGTCGTCACGTCGGTGCCGTTGCGCGGCATCGCCGCCGGGCTGAGGTTCACCCGCCGGCCGGTCGCGCTCGTCGCGTCGGGCCGGGTGAAGAAGTCGTTCGGGAACGGGAGCAGGCAGAGCGCAGGGTCGAGCGGGTCGCACCCGGCCGCGGTCTGCACGACGTCGGGAACGACGTCCGGATCCGGTGTCGGGATCGGCAGCGGCCCAGCCGTCGCACCCGCGACGGGGGCGAGGACGAGCGCGGCTGCAGCGACGACGAGAAGGCGGTGGCGCACGCCCCACGCTTCGACGCCGAAGGCGCCTGACCCTGTTCAGCGCGCACCCGCAGACCGCGGTCGCCCGCCCCGCCCCGCCCCCCGGCAGGTTTCTCGCAGAAGTCCGCGCCATGCGCGGTGGTACTGGCGGAAACGGAGGCGGGGCGGACGAGGTGCCCCCGTCTACGGGGTGCAGGCCTCGGCGATCCGTTGCGCGGCGGCGCCCGCCCTGGCTTGGTCGACGGCCTCCGGCGGCTGCGACAGCATCCCGTTCAGCTCGACCACCGCGTCGCGGCCCGGCGCATAGCGCTGGTCCTCTGCTGCGGCGCGCATGAACACGTCGACCATCGGCGAGACCACCGCGGTCAGTTCCTCGCGCGACGGCACCGTCCCCTCGCTGGCCGAGTTGAACATCGCCATGTACGGCTGGCAGACCGCGGTGACCTCCGGGTTGCGCGACTCGGCCCTGTCCCTGCCGCTGAGGAACGTGGGAAGTGCGAGGGCGAACAACAGAAGCGCGAACAGCACGATGGCGGCAGCAATGGGGACGTAGGGGCGGATGGGCGATCCGCGGCGAACGTTGGCGACGCCACCGAGGGGCCGCACGAGCAGCGCACCGAAGTCGTTGCCCCTCGTGTGCGGTCGCGTCCAGCGGCGGCGGTAGCGCTTGCCGCCGGTCGTCCGGAGGTCGAGGCGGCCGCCGACGCCGCCATACGTGACGATCTCGCACGAGGCCACGTTCGACACCGGCACGATCGCGTTCTGCCCGTGCGCGTCGGCGACGACCTCCGGTGGCAGGTGCGCCAGTTGTGCGAGCCGGGCATGGTCACGACCCGCGCCGATGTGGTCGCCGATCACGTAGCCGATGACGAACCCAACGGTGCAGAGCCCGAGCAGCGCGCCGATCGACGCCGGGTCGGTCCCAGGGACACGGGCGAACACGAGCGCCCGCTCGTACACGACGACGTCGAAACGACCCTTCCGACCGACGGTCGCGGGGATGGCGCCGAGGTACGCGCCGTGGGGGCCGGCCGATCTCGGAGGAGCCCACTGTGGCGGCGCGGGGGCGGAAGGCGGTGCGGCGGACGGGCCCGCAGCCGCGGCCACGTTGTCGGTCCACGCGTTGCCGTCCCAATACCTCACCTGCGACGGATTGGTGGGGTCGGGATACCACGCGGCAGCCGGAGCCGCGGTGGTGGTCGGCTGTGCCGTAGCTGACGTCGCCCGCGTCACGCACGGCTCGTGACTCTCGTGCGCGTATCCACACGTGTTGCAAACCACCGACGACCCCCTCCATCGACAAGACCTTCACTGGTCGGCAGGAAGCGTACGGGCTTGACCGTATGTGCCATTCGCGCCGATCTGCGGGCACCAGCCGCCACGCCGGTACCGTCGTGCGGTGACCGACGCCGCGGTTTCGTGGCACGCGCTCGACGAGCCCTGGCGCGTTGCGTTCGACGAGGCGTGGGCGTCGTTCCGCTCCGGGTCGGCCGGTGTCGGCGCCGTCGTCGCCAACGGCGAGGGCGAGGTCGTTACGACCGGGCGCAGCCGCGTGTTCGACGAGCCAGACGGCACGACCCCACTGGCGGGAACGTGGATGGCGCACGCCGAGATGAACGCGCTCGCTCGGCTGCCGCGTGACTGTCGCGAGGGCCACACCTTGTTCACGACCTTCGAGCCGTGCGTCATGTGCGCGGCGACGATCCGCATCTACCGGCTCCCGAAGGTCGCGTACGCCGCCGACGACCCCGTCTGGGACGGCATGCACGACCTGTTCACGCAACTGGAGCCGATCGCCCGCGGCCTTCCCGAACGCGAGCGGCTCGGTGGGCCGTGGGGGGCCTTCGCGCACGTGCTGCACCTGAGCTGGCTCGCCGACCACGGGCCTGCGCACGTCCTCGAGGCCCATGGGGCGTTGAGCCCCGCGCACCTCGAGGTCGCGGCGCGCGTCGCCGCGGCTCGCGACTTGCGCGGGCTCGCCGACCGCGGCGCACGTGCCCTCGACGCGGCAACCGTGCTCTGGGCCGACGTCACGCGCCTCAGCCAGGTGAGGTGACGGCGCGTCGGGCGCGTGGGCAGCGGCGACCGCGGTTCCGTCGGCTGGACAAGGTGCTCGACATCGTCGACACGATCGAGTCCGTCGCCTACGGCTTGCTCGCTCTCGCGCTCCTGTGCGTGATCCTCTTTCTCGGGGTGCGTGCCGCGCACCGCCTCGCTGGCCCTGCGGCCTCGGGGGCCGCAATCGCCCTGTGTGCCGCGGCCGTCGGCACCGTGGTACGCGACGTCGTGCGGCGACGGTGGAGCAGGGTGTCGGTCGCAGCCGCGGTCGCGTACGCCGCCTGCTTCCTCGCGGTGATCGCCGCGGAGATCGTGCTGGAGCAGTAGTTCACGACCAAAGCCCGCCGCCGTCCGTCCAGCCGCGTAACGCCGAGCCGAACAGGTAGTTGAGCCGGTAGCGCACGATCCCTATGCCGCGGTCGTCGGGGGGCGACACCGTCGTCCCACTGGAAGCGCATCGCCGTGCCGGTGCCCGCTGCTCGCGCGGCGCTCGCTCGTCGGTCAGGGCGTTGAAGACGATCCAGCATGGCGACGCGTACCGCATCGTGCGGTCGGCAAGTGTGAGTCGCTCCATCTCTTCATGCGAGCGAACGGTGACCGACGAACGCTTCCAGCGCGACCGCGAGGCTCTCGTAGTACGGCCGCTCGGGCGCGGCCTCGATCTCTGCCACGAGGAACGGACGGAAGTCGTCCCACCCGAGCTGTTCGCGTTCGAGCACCGCGATGCACAAGCCGAACGCGCGCGCTTCCCACGGCGCATCGAAGACGAGCTCGCCGTTTCGCCGCGGCGGCGCGCCGGGTGCATCGGCCGCGATCGGGACGGGGAGCGTCACAGACGAGCCACGCCGATCATCGAGTCGCGCGTCACCAGCTCGGCGAGTTGCTCCTCGGCCAACGCATCGGAGCCCGCCGGGCGCGCCGGCAGGACGAGATAGCGCGCCTCCGCGCTGGAGTCCCACACCCGCACCTCGACGCCGTCTGGCAGGTCGCAGCCCATCTCCACCAAAACCGCCCGGGGCTCGCGCACGACCCGCGACCGGTAGGGCGGGCTCTTGTACCAGTTCGGCGGGAGGCCGAGCAGGGGCCACGGGTAGCACGAGCAGAGCGTGCAGACGACGACGTTGTGCACGGTGTCGGTGTTCTCCACCACGACGACGTGGCCCCCCTCCGGCCCGCCGTAGCCGAGCTCGGCGATCGCCGCCGTGCCGTCGGCCAACAACCGAGCGCGGTACGCGTCGTCGACCCAGGCGCGGGCGACGACTCGCGCTCCGTTCATGGGACCGATGTCGTGCTCGTACATGCGCACGAACTGGTCGATCGAGTCACGGTCGACGACACCACGCTCGACCAGCGCGTCTTCGAGCGCGGCCACCCTCCGCTCGATGGGAGCCACCTCGGCCGGATGGTGGTGGTCGCCGCTCATGCCCGCTCCGCCGGCTCGACCGGCTCGAGGTACGTCGCCCACAAGTCGACGTGCACGGCGTCGGCGGCGGCGGCGGCGGAATCGCCCCACACCTCGCGCGCCTCGAAGCGGACGCAATAGCTCGGCTCCACGCGTCTGGCGTCGCCGTGTGCCTCCAGGTCGGGCAGCGACGAAGGCGGGTCGACGCGCACGATCGTGCCAATACGACCGCGCACGTAGCGCGGACAGCGCGTGTGGCCCCGAGTCGGCACGCGCGCGACGCGGACGCGGGCGCCGACCGCGAGCTCGCAAGGTTCACGTCGACCCGGGGCGTCGTGCGGGGCCTCGCTCCCGGACACGACACGCGACTCGCGCGACAGCGGGAACGCTCCACGGGCGCGGCGCTCCAGTTCGCCCGCCGTCACCAGCCCCGACTCGACGACGCCCGTCGCGATACCGGTGAGCCAGTGCTCGTAGTAGGGCGACGTCAGGTAGTGCACCGCGTCCATGCGCTCGATCGAGTGCCGGAACTGGCCGCCGTTGCTGAGCCCCGCGAAGAACGTCGACAGGGCGAGCCCCCACATCCGCCGTTCCCAGTCGGCGTGGAACAGCGGCTCGTCGGCCTCGGGATCGATGTCGCCGAAACCCTCAATCCCGCCGAGGTCGTGGATGCCGTCCATCGGGCGCAGGCTACGCGCGAGCTGAAGCGCTACCCGGCGGCGCTGACGCGGTTGCGTCCCGACGACTTCGCGACGTACAGCGCGGCGTCGGCTCGGCGCAGCAGCTCCTCGGTGTCGCCCTCGCCGGCTGCGGCGCCGATGCTGGCGGTCACGGTGAGCATCTCGCCCGACGCGTCGATCGGCGCGCAGTCGATGGCGATCCGCACGCGCTCGGCGAGGGCGACGGCTCCAGCGACGTCGGTCGTGGGCGCGACGACGAGGAACTCCTCGCCACCCCACCTCCCCGCGACGTCCTCGGCGCGGCATGCGCTGG
>DASVEG010000285.1:0-17375 GCA_036380695.1 Acidimicrobiales bacterium | reverse complement strand
GGCGCGTGCAGCCGCGACGGCAACGTCAACGGACTTGACCGACTCGAACGTCGGCGCGTTGCCCGACTCGCGAACGGCGACCGGTGCGGGCGGTCCGGACCTCGCCGCCGCGAGCACGCGTGACGCGAGGGCCATGACCTCGGCTGGAGTTCGGTAGTTCACGGTCAGCTCGGCGACGTGCTGGCCACCGGCGGGCGCATCGGGTGCAGCAACGCGGAGCACCTCGTCCCACGTCAGCCTCCACCCGCCGCTCGCCTGGTCGAGGTCGCCGACGAGCGTCATCGACCCCGAAGGGCACCGGCGAGCGACCATGCGCCACTGCATGGGCGACAGGTCCTGCGCCTCGTCGACGACGACATAGCCGTACGTGGTGCGCACGGGGCCAGGGCGGGCGTCGGGCTTCGCCACCTCGTCGTTGAGGATGCGCTCCCTGATGTCGGCCGCCAGGCTCGCGCTCAACGAGATGTTCGGCGTCGGCGGCGACGCCCTCGAGCACGCGGTCCGCCATCCAGTCGCGGTCCTCCACCGGCGCGACGCGACGCTTGCGTCGCGGCACGGCGCCGAGGAGCACGCCCGCCTCGTCGAGCAACGCGACGTCGGCATCGCTCCATGCGTGCACGTCGGTCGCCGCCAAGACTGCTTCCTGCTCCGTCGCGGACAAGATGCCGTCCGCCGCTTCCCGAAGCAGTGCAGGGTGGGACAGCAGGTCACCCACGAACTGCTCGGGCGTGAGCACCGGCCACAGCCGGTCGAGCAGCCGCCGAACTGCCGCCTGCCCCAGCGCGGCCTCACGGAATTCGTCGCGATCGAGCGCCGGGCTCGGCGCCTTGCCCGCGGTGCGCGCTCGCTCCACGGATCGCAGGTAGACGCGATGGAGGTGGGCGACGAGGAGGTGCTCGACCTTGGTGCGCCGGTGGTTGTGCGAGCCCGTCGCCGATCGAGCGTGCTCCACGATCTGCTCGGACGCGCGAACGCCGAATCGCAGGCGGTGCGCGCCGAACGGAACGACGACCGCGGCCTTCAGGCGGCGTTGCCGGCTCGCCAGCGCGCGGGCCAGCACATCGACCATGCGCACGTCTCCCTTCAACCGCGCCGACCCGTGCGCTTCGATGCGGACGGCTCGCTGGCCGGCAAACAGCGCGGCGGCGGTCGTGAGCGTCGTCCCCTGCTCACCGAGCGACGGCAGCACGCGCTCGATGTAGCGGAGGAAGATCTCGTTCGGCCCGATCACCAGGACACCCTTCGACTCGAGCGCCTCGCGGTGGGTGTAGAGCAGGTACGCGATCCGGTGCAGGGCAACGGCCGTCTTCCCGGTGCCGGGGCCGCCCTGCACGACGAGGGTCTGGTCGAGCGGCGCGCGGATGACTTCGTCCTGCGCGCGCTGGATGGTCGCGACGATGTCGCCCATCCGACCGGTCCGCTTCCGCTGGACGGCGCGGAGGAGCGCGGCTTCACCGACCACGACGACGTCGTCGCCTCCGCCGCCCTGCAGATCGTCGTGGAACAGCTCGTCGTCGAGCTCGAGCACGGTCGACGCTCGGCACCGGAGGTGCCTCCTGCGGACGACGCCCATCGCGTCGCTGCGCACTGCTCGGTAGAACGGTGCCGCCACCGGTGCGCGCCAATCGACGACGAGCGGGTCGCCGGCCTCGTCGTCGACCGCCAAGCGCCCGATGTGCCAGGACTCTCCGGTGTCCTGGTCGATGCGGCCGAAGCACAGCGGGGCGTCGCCGAGCTTCAGCTCCTCGATCCGGCGCGCCCTGATGGCAGCCAGCTCGTCACGCGCGAGTGCCGCGCCGGCCGAGTCGTTGACGGGAAGCGGTGACTGCTCGGACGCCATCCGGCGGCGCAATTCCAGCCGGTCATAGGCGCGGCTGACGTGGGCTTGTTCGAGCGCGAGCTCGCGGCGATCTGCCAACGGGTCCTCCCAACGGCGCCGCGACGACGGCGCGAATGGGGAGGAGTACTCCTCGAAGAGAGGCTTGGCAAGCACTTCTTCGCGGCCGATTCCGGCGGCGAAATCGTGGGCTCTCGTTTCATTCTACCGCCCCCGGCCGGCCGTCGCGAAGCGGCGCACGCTCGGCGCGCGAGCAGGCAGTCAGCGCAGCCGGCGCGCGTCGACAGGTGGGTCGGCGGGAGCGACGCGGATGCGAGCGTCGAGCGCGACCGCGCCGCGATCCGAGGCGCGCACGGGGTTGAGGTCGAGCTCCGCGATGTGCGGGTGCTCCGCGGCCAGTAGGCCCACCCGCAGAAGCACCGTCGCAAGGGAGGACACGTCTGCCGGAGCGGCGCCTCGATAACCGAACAGGAGTCGCGACGACCGCGGCTCGCGGATGAGCTCGTCGGCGTCGATGTCGGTGAGCGGAGCTACCCGGAACGCGACGTCTCCCAACAACTCGGCCGCCACGCCGCCGAGCCCGAACATCACGATGGGGCCGAAGGACGGATCCTGCGTCAGGCCGACGATCGTCTCCACGCCGGGCCGGGCCATGCGCTGAATGACGGCGCCGGTCATGGAGGGCCCGATCGTCGAGCTCATCCGTGTGAACGCGTCGGCGACCTCGGTGCCGGACGCGAGATCGAGGGCGACACCACCGATGTCGGTCTTGTGCAGGATGTCGGCCCCAGCCGCCTTGAGCGCGACCGGATACCCGAGCCGCCCCGCGGCCGCGATGGCGCCCTCGACGTCTGCCGCCTCCTCCGACGGCAACCGCGCGATGCCGTAGGCGTCCAGCACACGGTCGACTTCGGCTTGCGTGAGCCAGCGCCCCGATGGCGACGAGGCGAGCACGGACGCGGTCAGCGTCGACACGGCGGCCCGCTGCTCCGCGTCCGGTTCTGGACGGGCGCCTGCAGGGCGAGCTCTCCATTCGCCGTACCGCGCGGTCGCCCCGAGCGCGCCCACCGCATCCTCGATGGTCCGGTACCACGGCAACGTGACCCCTTCACTGCTGAGCGCGTGCGGGCGATCGGGCGTCGCGAGGAAATTGACCACGACCGGCTTGTCCGCACCTCGCGCGGCGTCCGCGAGGACGGCGGCGATCTGATCCGCGCTCGCGACAACCGTCGGCGTGAAGATGACGACGACGGCGTCGACCTCGTCGCTGTCGAGCAGCAACCGGAGCGCGGCGCGGTACTGCGCCGGGCCGGCAGCAGCTGTCATGTCGATCGGGTTCGCAACGGCCGAGCTCGGCGGCACGATCCCCTCCAGAGTTGAGCGAGTGCTGTCGGTGAGCTCGTTCACCTGGAGTTGCGCCGAGTCGCATTCGTCGGCGGCGAGGATGCCAGGGCCACCGCTGTTGCCGAGGATCGCGACTCGCCTGCCGCGTGGTAGCGGCTGGGCCACGAGAAGCTGCGCGACGTTGAGCATCTCGCGTACAGACCTCACGCGGATGACACCGGTATGCCGGAAGAGCGCGTCGACGGCTCGGTCTGAGCTCGCCAAGGCGGCGGTGTGCGAAGACGCCGCGCGCTGGCCCACGGTCGAGCGGCCGCTCTTCACCACCACGATGGGCTTCTTGCGCGAGATCCGCCGGGCGAGCCGACCGAACTTGCGGGGGTTGCCGAACGACTCGAGATAGAGGAGCACGACGTCGGTGTTCTCGTCGTCCTCCCAATACTGGAGCAGGTCGTTGCCGCTCACGTCGGCCTTGTTGCCGACCGAGACGAACGACGAGACGCCGACTCCCGACTCGGACGCAGCGCTCAACACCTCGATCCCGAGCGCGCCCGACTGCGACAAGAAGCCCACCCTTCCGGCGACAGGCGCCACGGCAGCGAACGTGGCGTTCAGGTGAACCGCGGGATCGGAGTTGACCACGCCGATGCAGTTGGGGCCGATGACGCGCATGCCGGCAGCACGCGCCAGATGCAGCAGCCGGATCTCGCGTTGCCCACCCTCTGCTCCCACCTCGGCGAACCCGCCGGTGATGATCAACAGTCCCTTCACGTTCTTGTCCGCGCAGTCGGCGACGACCGCCTCCGCCGCGCTGGCCGGCACGGCGATGACCGCGAGGTCGACGTCGCCAGGCACGTCGCGAACCGATGGCCACGCCCGAACGCCAGCGACGGCCGCGGCGGACGGATTGACCGGGTAGACGACACCCCCGTAGCCGTGGCGCAGGATGTTCGCGAACAGCTCATGGCCGATCGAACCGGGCGTGCGGCTCGCGCCGATCACCGCGACCGACTCGGGTCGCAGCAGCCGGGCAATGGAAGCGGCCTCCGACCGGTGCTCTCGCTCCTCGATCACGGCTATCGACTGGGGCGTTGGCAGGAGCGCGAACTCGACGCGGACGACGCCGTCCTCCGTCCGCGACGTGACCGTGTAGCCAGCCTCGCGGAACACGCGAAGCATGCGTTGATTGCTCGCGAGCGTGTCCGCGAAGAAGTGTGAGATCCCGACCTTCCGCGCGGCCAAGGCGAGATACTCGAGAAGCAGCGTCCCGACGCCCCGCCCTTGGTGGTCGTCCGACACGACGAACGCGACCTCGGCCGAGTCGAGCTCAGCGTCCGCGTCGTACCGGCCGACCGCGATCAGCGCGCCGCGGAGCTCGAGGACGAGCGCGAGCCGGCGTTCGTAGTCGACATGGGTGAAGTAGTCGACTTCCTTCGGCGACAGCTCCGGGTGGTAGCTGAAGAACCGGAAGTAGCGCGTCTCCGGAGAGAGCCGCTCGTGGAACGCGACGAGGGCGTCGGCGTCATCCGGCTGGATCGGGCGGAGATGCGCGACGCCGCCGTCGGCGAGCAAGACGTCTACTGCGGCCCACGAGAGGTCGGCTTCCGAACGCGGGGACAAGGCGCGAGCGTATGTCGCCTCGGAGGGCGCGACCGAGAGCGCGGGCTCATCCCGGTTCGACGTCGAGGCTGAACATCATGCCGTTCTGGTTGTGCTCGGCGATGTGGCAGTGCGCCATCCAGCGCCCCGGTTCGGTGACGTGGAGCACGATGTCGACGGTCTCGCCAGAGCGGACCAGCACCGTGTCCTTCCACACGAGGTTCGACGCAGGCACGTCCTCGCGGGCGATGACGAGGAATCGCCCGACACCGTGAACGTGGAATGGGTGATGCATCGGGTGATCGCTGTCCATGGTGTTGACGAGCCGGATCTTCACGCGGTCGGCGACCCGGAAGGTCCAGTCGATGGCGTGGTTCACCTTGCCGGTCTCTCGGTCGACGAGCTTCCAGATCATGTTGGTGCCGTCCGCGCGTGCGTTGATGTCGGGCATGAGGTCTTCCCACTCCAGCCCGTCGCCGGTGTCGCCGTGCTCTACGTGACCGCCGAGCTCCATGCCGTGCCGCGAATCCGTCGGGGAGGGTGAACCGACGACGGCGATGAGCTTCATCCCGCACTTCGGGCACGTCGCCTGCGTGTCGCTCACGACTTCGGGATGCATCGGACATGTCCACGCGGAGCCTTGCTGCTGCTCGCCGCCGTAGAGCAGCGGCATCTCGGCGTCGAACACGAGCGTCTTGTCCGGCACGCGCGCGCACTCGTCGGCGAGGCGCGCCCGCTCGCGTGCCAGCTCGTCGTTGTCGCGCAGCCGCTCGAAGGTCTCGACGCGGGAACGCGCCCCGGGCTCGCCCGCGACGACGACTTCGCCGAGCCGATACGCCTGGGTGGGGGTGTTGTGCTCGATGGCGAACACGCCGGCCGACGTGAACAGCACGTCGACGGCGGCACGTTCGGACGGTGCAAGCAGCACGGCGTCCACGAACGCCTCGTGCTCGTAGCGGCCGTTGTCCCCGCCGACGAGCTTCATCCGCGCGCCTGGGATCGAGACGTTGAAGATGCGCGTGTTCGCGGTGTTGACGACGAAGAAGCGCACGACGCTCCCCGTGCGCACGGCCAGTCGCAGGTCGGTCTCGCCGGAGGTGAGCATCACGTTCCCGAACCGGCCCATCGCGGTGTACGTCGGCCCGGCGGCGGAGAACGAAGCGATGCGGCCGTCCTCGATCAGCACGTCGTCCAGCGTCGCGACGACCTCCTGGTCGACCGGAGCCCATGCTTCGGGATCTGCGGGGTCGACGAGGATGGCGCCGTAGAGACCCATCTCGAGGCCGTAGTCCTCGCGGACGTGCGGGTGGTACCAGTAGAGCCCGTCGTCGGGAAACCGGAGTCGGTAGGTGAACTCGCCGCCGACCGGGATGGGTGGTTGGGTCTCGAACGGCACGCCGTCGTACTGGTTGGCGAGGCGGAGGCCGTGCCAGTGCACGGTGGTCTCGTGGTCGCCGTCGTTGAGGACCCGCACCGCGATCTCCGAGCCTTGGCGTACGCGCAGCGTCGGCCCCGGGACGCTGCCGTTGTAGCCGAGCATGCGGACGGTGTCGTCGCCGACACGGTTGGCGATGGGCGTGATGCGCAGGTCGTAGGTGTCGCCGTCGGCGAGCTCGACGATCCGGGTCGCCTCAGGGGCAGGCAGTCCTGCGGGATCGGTTGGGAACGAACCGATCCCGGCATGGGTGGTGGTCTTCATGTCATGCCTCCTCGGCGTTGACGGGCGTGTTGGTGCGGACTGCGACGACGACGTCGACGATGGCTTCACTCGCTTGCCGGGCCGCGCCCTCGTCTTCGACGACCATCTGATGTGTGGCGTCAGGCAGGCGTCGGTGGACGCTGTTGCTCGACAGGGTCGCGAGGTGGTCCTGCATGGGCGACCAGTCGGCGTCGTGGCCTAGCCCGGCGGTGACGATCGCGAGGGGGATGTCGCCGAGGGTGTCGAGCTCGGCAGCCTGATCCATGGCGGTGCGGATCGTGTGGAACTCGTCCCGGAGGCTGCGGTTGTGTCGCGGCGTCGCAGGAAACTCGCGCTGGGCGTCGCGCTGCGGTTCGGGAAGGTCGGCGTACGCCGTGCCGTAGACGGCGCGGCCGATGCCGAGCCTGGCGAGCGTGGGCATGACCGCGGAGGCGCGCCGGTACATCTCGTAGAAGCCGGGCCAGGCCGCCATGCGGTCGTACTGGTCGGGGTGCATCGAGTCGAGGAGCGCGACGCCAGCGACGTCGTCCGGATACAGCTTTGCGAAGTTCAGGACATAGATGCCGCCCGTCGAGTGCCCCGCGAGCACATAGGGCCCCGCCTCGCCGGCGTTGCGCAACAGCCGGTAGAGATCCGTCGCCACGTGCTCGCCGTCCTGCGGTGCTGATGCGGACTCGCTCCAACCTCGGCCCGCCCGGTCGTACACGCAGACCCGCGTGGTCGCCCCGATCTGTGGAGCCAGCCAGCTGGCCATCATCGGAGACACCCCGCCGAGGCCGGCCTCGAGCACGACGGTCGGCGCACCGGACCCCCTGCAGTCGATGTGCAGGCGGTGACCACCTACGTCGACCAGCGAGCCGGGCATGGCCGACGCGGTGGAGTCGCGGGTTTCGCGGTAGGTCTCGTAGCCGCCACCGATCGCGGACAGCGCGAGCGCGGCGAACACGGGATACAGCACGAGGATTCGGGTGCGGCTGAGAAGCTGGTGCCGTGACTGGACGACCATCCACGCGACGAGGGCCAGGAGCGCGGGCGGCCACACCCAGCCGCTCGCGTTGCCGGTCGGCGAGGTGATGAGGACGGTGCCTGCAACAGCACCCATGAGGCCAGCGGGCACGAATGCCCAACGCTGCGGCTGATCGGTCCAACGCGTCGTGAGGTACGCGAGCAGCACCCAGGCGACGGCGAACGAACCGAGCAACGTCGCGGTGACGACGTGTTCCTCGGCGCCGGCGAAGGGACCCACGATGGACAGTGCGGCAAGCGCGGGACCGCTCAGCAAGCTGAGGGTCACGGTCCGGCCGATGTGGCCGCGTGCCCTCGAGACGGTGCCTTCGGGTTGTGGGGGGTTGGGTAACGGCCGCGGCGCAGCGTCGCTGGCAGTGGCGATCGTGGTGGGCGTGGTGCTCATCGGGCCAGCAGCGAGCGAAGGTCGTCGGGAATCGGCATGGGGCGGAAGGCGCTGACGTCCGCGCCGCCGGTGTTGCCGACGGGGTAGCGACCGCTCACCGAGCCAGGCACGGCGAGCAACAGCCGTGCTGCCTGCCCGGCGAGCTCGCGGGCGTCCCGGCGGCGCCATGCCGCGGCGAACATGGCCGCGTGAGTGACGAGGTGCGGCCACGCCAACGGCTGGCTGAGGATGTGGGCGCGCTCGAGGTGCCTCCACTCGGCCGCCTGGTCGCCCGCGGCGCGGGCGGCTCGCGCCTGGCCACGCTCCGCCGTCCAGGCCGCCTCGATCGCGAACCTGTCGGGTCGCGCTGTCGCTCGTGTCGCTGTCATGGTCCCTCCGTGCCGGTCGAACTGACCCCAGCGAACAGCGGCGACCTTCGAGCGACCTTGCACCGGCCTGTTGCCGGTGCCGGTTCTCGCTAAACGAGCGCTTCGGCTGCGGCCTTGACCGCGTGCAGGGTGGACGCCATGGTGTCGGCGTTGCGCTTGGATCGGTCGCGCGATCCGGTGATGTACGGCGAAACGGTGCGCAACAGCCAGCCGCGGCGGTCATCGACCGACTCGATGAGCGCGACGCCGTCGGGCCTGCGCGCGACCCGGTACTCCCAGCGCGCTACCGGTCGGCCGAAGTACGTCACCTCCCAGGCGAAGACCTCGTCCGGCCGCATCTCGACGATCTTGGAGGTCGTCGTCCATCGCCGGCGTCCGTTGCGGCTGGTGCCGCGGAACCGGGCGCCGACCGCGGCGCCCGTCGCGCCGCCGATCCAACGACAGCGGACACACTCGGGGCTCCACTCCGCCATACGCAGCGGATCGGCGACGAGGTCGTACACCGCGCTTGCCCGCGCGTGGATGAGCACCGCTTGGTCGGTCATGTCGTGAGGTCCGCGACGAGGGATGCGAAGGGGAGGTCCGCGGTCGGATCGTCGCCCGTGGTCGGCAATGCGTCTTCGAGGGCCGCGAGCTCCTCCGCGTCGCGCTCGCGGAGAGGTAGTGAGCGCGACTGTCGTTCCGCACGCGCGGCGCGGAGCAACCTGCGGGCCAGCGCCGGTTGCTCCGCGGCCTCCACACGAGCGAGGTCTTCCAGTGCTTCGCACATCGCGGCCGCGTGCCCGATCGTCGATGCCAGGGACACGGCTCGTCGATGGAGCCCGCGGGCAGCTTCGAGGTCGCCCGCGAGCCGGTGTGCATGGCCGAGGACGTGCAGCGCCGACACCGAGCCTTCGGTGTAGCCGATCTGTTCTTGAAGCCCGAGCGCTTCGGTTGCGGCCGCGACGGCTGCCCGCGGGTCGCCGTCGGCAATCGACATCTGCGCGATCTGCGTCAGCGCGATGCCCAGCACGTGAAGGTCGCCCGCCAGGCGGGCGTGCTCCACGCCTTCACGAGCGACGCGGCCGGCGCCCGCGTCGCGTTGGTCGAACAAGGTGCGGGCTTGGAGCACCTTGCAGATGGCAAGGCCCCACTGGTCTTCGATCTTGGCGAGAAGCTCGATCGCCTCGGCGTGGGCACGCAACGAGTGGTCGTGATGGCCAAGCGCCCACTCGGCGACGGCTGCTGCGTTGAGGCCGTACCCCGTCGCCGCGACGTCGTGAGCGTCCCGTCCCAACTCGGCCGCGCGGTAGCCAGAGAGGCGCGCGGTCTCGAGTCGCCCGAGTGAGGCGGCAAGCAGCGCGTATCCCCATTCGCAGCGGGCGCGAGTCGCGGCGGGGATGTTCTCGGAGCGAAGGAGTCGTTCGAGGTGCTCGATGGCTTCGGTCAGCATGCCGTTGAGTGTCCAGAACCAGGCGAGCGCGCCGGCTTCCCGCGCTGCTCGTTCGGTGTCGCCGGTGTGGAGCGACCACTCGAGCGCGGCGCGGAAGTTGTTGGTGTCGCTGCGCAGGTGGTCGAGCCAGTCGAGCTGTTCGGGTCCGCGGATGGCGACTTCGCCGCGTTCGGCGAGCGCGGCGAAGTACTCGGCGTGGCGGTCGCGGGTGTCGTCGGCGTCGAGCTCCGCGAGAACGTCGAGGGCGTAGGCACGGAGCGTGTCCAGCAGCCGGTAACGCTCCTGCCCGGCCCTGGAAACCATCGACTGCTTCACCAGCGAGGCGAGCAGCTCGAGCGGCGCGGCCAGCCCGGCGCCGGCGACCGTCAGCGCGGCATCCAGGTCGAACGTGCCAACGAAGACACCGAGGCGCGCGAACAGGTGACGCTGGTCGTCGGAGAGGAGGGCGAAGCTCCAGTCGATCGCGGCGCGCAGCGTCTGCTGGCGCTCGGCCGCGTCGGCGTCGCCGTCGACGAGAAGGTCGAAGCGGTCGCTCAGTCGGGTGCGGATCGCGCCAGGGCTTAGGACGTCGCATCGTGCGGCCGCCAACTCGATTGCCAACGGAAGACCGTCGAGTGCCACGCAGATGGCAGCGATGTCCGCCGCGGCCTGGTCGTCGATCGCGAGATCCGCGCGTACGGCCTGGGCGCGTTCGACGAACAGCCGGACGGCTGCGTGGTTCGTGATCTCGGCGGCGTCGGTCGTGTCGGCTGGCGGCAGTTCGAGGGGAGGCACGGGCCAGGCGATCTCGCCCGACAACCCCAGTGCTCGCCTGCTCGTCGCGACGACGCGAATGTCGGGCGCCGAGCGAAGCACCGTCGACGCGACGTGGGAGGCGCCAGCCAGGAGGTGTTCGCACGTGTCGAGGACGAGCAGTCCCTCCCGGGATGCAAGCGTGTCCGCGAGGGCTCGAAGCGGGTCGTCGCCAGGCGCGACGGCGACTCCCGCCCCAGCCGCGCACGTAGGGGCGACCAGCGCGGGATCGTCGATCGGGCTGAGGTCGACGTACCAGACGGCGCCAGCTCGGCGGGTCGCCAACTCGATCGCGAGCCTGGTCTTGCCCGCGCCGGCCGGACCGGTGAGCGTGACCGCGCGGTGCTTGCCGAGAAGGTCGGTTAGCCGCGTCAGCTCCGTATCGCGGCCGATGAGACCGGACAGTGGCACAGGCAGCCGCGCGGGCCGCGGCACCGTCACCGGGTCACGGGTTTCGGTTGGCGAAGCGTCCGGTTCGTCAGGTTCGCCCCAGTCGAGTGCGGGATCCTGGCGGAGAACGGCCGACTCCAACCGCCGGAGGTTCTCACCCGGGTCCAGTCCCAGCTCCTCAGCAAGTGTCTTGCGTGCTTCCTCATAGGCGCGAAGCGCGTCGGCTTGGCGTCCCGAGCGGTAGAGCGCGAGCACGCGCTGTTCGTGCAGGCGCTCCCGTAACGGCATGAGCTGCACCAACTCGGACAGGTCGCTCGCCGCGGTGACGTGTTCGCCGAGACGGAGCAAGAGGTCGATCCTCCGCTCGATCGTCGACCATCGAAGCTCTTCGAGTCGGGTGATGTCGCCGCGGGCGAACTCTGCGTCCGCGACTTCTTCGAGTGCCGGACCGCGCCACAGATCGAGCCCCGCAGTCGTTTCGTCCAACGCGGATCGCAGCGCAGCGGTGGAGCGAAGGCCAGCGAGGGCCGGGAACCGCCGTGTCAGCGCCTCGAACCGGTGAGCGTCGACGCACTCGGGGTCGATCGTCAGCGCGTAGCCGCCCGCACGCGTCGCCAGCAACGAAGCAGCCTCGGGGTCAGCGCTCCCCAAGGTCTTGCGGAGGTACGAGACCTGGATCTGAAGCGAATTGGCTGGGTTGCGAGGCTGGTTGTCGCCCCACAGCACCTCCACGAGGACGTCGGAGGAGACCGTCTGTCCTGGCCGCAGCAGCAGGGCGATCAGCAAGGTCCGCGGCAGCCCGCGCCGGATCGTCACCCCGCCGGTTGGGGAGCGCACCTCGAGCCCGCCGAGAACTGCAAATTCCACCGCCTTTCGAGGGTACCCACCGGCTGCCCCTGTTTTTGCGCCCTCGCGTGCAAGGTCGATGACAGCGGCTCGCGGTCTGCTGGCATCTGTCCCGCCTCGACACCAGGAGCCCTGTTGCC
Source organism: Acidimicrobiales bacterium (assembly GCA_036380695.1). Classification (GTDB taxonomy): domain Bacteria; phylum Actinomycetota; class Acidimicrobiia; order Acidimicrobiales; family CADCTF01; genus DASVEG01. The sequence continues at coordinate 5,520 of DASVEG010000285.1, read as the reverse complement.
GATCCGTATCACCCGAGAAGACCTGTACGCCCGCATTGCCGGTTCCGACCCTCTGGTGATCGTCGAGGCATTGGGCGGCGCGTTCTATGCCGATGCACACCTCCCCGGCGCCATCAACATCCCGCCGTCACAGGTCGAACGTCTCGCACCGGCGTTGATCCCCGACCGAACTGCCGACATCGTCGTCTACTGCAGCGAAACCTGCGCCAGCTCGGACGCGGTGGCACGCAGGCTCGAGCTGCTCGGGTACACCTCGATCGCCGTGTACGGCGGAGGCAAAGAGGACTGGGTCGAGAACGGCCTGCCCTTAGAGCGAGCATGACGCAAGCACCACGACAGCGCGGCGCAAGGCCGAGCTGGTCCCGTTGGATCGACACGGACGATGAGGGAGGCGGGCAAATGATCCGACGTTCGATAGCGGTGGTCGTCGCTGCGAGCGCATTCGGCGTCGCGGGATGCAGCGACGGCGACAGCGGCGGGGCTACCGGAGCGACCACGACGACCACCGAGGCCGCTCCGATGGTCGACGGTCTGGACTTCGCCGCCGGCTCCGAGGTCGAGCTCGACGACGGTTGGGTCGTCGCGCCGTGCGAGAGCGGTCCGCCGCTGTTCTGCGCGAAGCGTGCCGGCTCGGACGAGACCGAGTCGGTGATCGAGTTGATGGAGTATCCGACCGCCAGCTACTCGACGATCAAGGAGGTCCTCCGCCGCGGCGGTTCGTCCGTCGAAGCGCTCCGAGCCGAGGCCGCCGAGTTCCACGAGGTCTTCGCCAAGGACCGGCCGAGCGGCTGCGGATCCGGTTACCGCGTCGAGCCGTTCGGCCCCGACGACGCCACCGTCGCGGGCCGACCCGGTGTCGTCTACGGCTTCGACGGTCACCAAGGCGGCCGCCGCGTCGAGCGCGCCCTCCAGTTCGCGACCATCGAAGGCGACACCGTCGCAATCATCGCCACGTCCGCTGTCGAGGACGGCACGTGCATGGACGACGGCGAGAGGGCCGAGTTCGCCGTTGCCGAGCTCGCCGACCTTCAGCCCGCGATCATCCAGATGGTCGCCGCCAGCAGGCTGCCGTGAACGCATCGCGATGAGGAGACGCCCGATGACCCATGACGCGAGGAAGCAGATCGCCTTCGTCCTCTATCCCGGCCTCACGCCGCTCGACCTGATCGGGCCACTGCAGGTGCTGTCCGCGCTCCCGCAGATCGACCCGGCGTACGAGGTGTTGGTGGTGGGCGAGTCGCTCGATCCGGTACTGAGCGACTCGGTCATCTCGCTCGCGCCCAGCCACACCTTCGACGACGCGCCATCGCCGTTCGCGATCGTCGTCCCTGGCGGCGGCGAACCGACGCTGCACGCCGCGGGCCACAAGCCGCTCGTCGACTACGTCGCGGAAGCCGGCGCGGACGCAGAGGTCGTGATGTCGGTCTGCACCGGCGCCATCATCTTGGCCACGGCCGGGTTCCTTCAGGGCCGGCGCGCCACGACGCACTGGGCCTACACCGACATCCTCGAGAACCTCGGCGTCGATGTCGTGCGAGCCCGCTGGGTCGAGGACGGCAGGTTCCTGACGACCGCCGGCGTGTCGGCCGGCATCGACGGTGGCATACACCTCGCCCAACGCCTCGTCGGCGACGACGCCGCCCGACTCATCCAACTCGGCCTGCAGTACGAACCGGAGCCGCCACTCGGCCCCATCGACTGGAACCCCGCGGCCGTCGAGGCGTTACGGCCCATCTGGCGACCCGCGCTCGCCGAGGTGCTCGCGGCGCATCCCCATCTCGATCGCGGCGGTGCTTCACGTCGCGTGTAAGTAGGTGATTCGCCGGGTGCCAGCACAACTCCTCGGGGCGCGCGCGTTGTCGCCGACCGCGTGGTGGCGATGGTGCAGGTCGCCGCTACTGCGGGCAATGACTTGCGTCCTCCGCGACGAACGCACGCAGAGGCAACGACCCCTACAACGTCGCGATGGAACGCGGACGACACCGGCGACCACCAGAGCCGGGTCGAGCCCGTAGTGGTCAACGAACCAGTTGTGGTAGGTCGCGGCCCACCGCCACTTCACCCACTGCCGCGAGCGCTTGCGCAATGTGGCGAGCTGCTTCGTGACGACTGCCCTGTGGGTCTCGACCTCGGCCGTCGAGTGACGTTTGGGCCTGCTGAAGCAGCAGGTAGTTGACGAAGGCGTGGTCGTCTGCGGTATCGACGACGATGAGCTCTGACGGCCACGGTCGTGACGCACGCGCCGGCGGTACTCCCCGACAGCGTCCGCTTGGCGGCGCGCTGCATCCGCGACCGCCCTGCTGTCCTCCGACACCGGGACAGCCACTGCGATGCTGTCCGAAAAGGCGACCAGCTGCTGTCGCTCGCGGTCGAAGAAGCCGGAGTGGACCAGCTCACTTAGCCCGTCGGCAGCCTCGATGTGCTTACGCAGGGAAGCGTTCGTGAGGTTGGTGGACCATTCCGTCGTCGCCAGCATGTCGACGTAGGCAACGAGCGAGTGCTTGAGCGCAGGCCGACCACCGATAGGAGTACAGCTCGCGGTCCCGCCTGCGCTGTGCGGCCTCCTCGATTCGCCATCGCTGCCGCATCTCGTAGAGGTCGCCAAGAAAGCCCACCAGGTCGTGCGCTAGCGCGCGGTCGCACGACGTGGAGCCGTCGCGGTCCCCGACCGGCGGGCCCAGAGAGACATCATCCGCCCAGGCGCCTCTCCTTGACTCGGTACAACGCGGCGTCGGCCACCTCGACGAGCTCGTCGGCGCTCATGACCCCTGGCCTGGTGAACGCCGAACCTGTACTCGCGCCGACACGTACGACCTCCCCCGACCGCAAGTCGATAGGCGCCTCCAGGACGGCTGCGAGTCGGGCGGCGAGCGCCTCGAGCTCGTCCAGATCCGACGCCGGGCCAACGTAGACGAACTCGTCGCCGCCGAACCGCCCGACTCTGGCTTCCGGCGGGCATTCGGTCGTGAGTCGTCGTGCGATTTCGCGGAGCACCCGGTCGCCCGCCGCGTGGCCGTACTCGTCGTTGATCGGCTTGAACCGATCGAGATCGAGATAGATGACGCCGACGCCCGCGCCGCCTTCGCTGCCGAGCGCACCACTCAGCCACTCGTAGATGGCGTTGCGGTTCCAGAGCCCGGTCATCGCGTCGTGCGAGGCGGCGTAGGCGTTCCGTTCTTCGTTCCGCGAACGCGCCAGGGCGAGCGCGGCGAGCGTCGCGAGGCGGGCCATCATCCCGGTGCGCGTCTCGTCTGCATCGAGGTGGAGCTCCCGCCGCCACGCGATCGCCCAGACCGCGGGGCGACCGCGGGGATCGCGATCGGCGGGCGACGCCCACAGCGACCGGTATCCGAGCGCCTCAGCATCGCGCTGCAGCGGCGCCGGCATCTCGGTGAGGTTCGCGACGAACGGTTCCTGCGCGCCAAGCAATTGCGCCCAGTCGTCCCTCCTCACCGGCTCGAGGTCGACGGTGGGGCCCCGCAGCTCCGCGGGAAGCGTCGCGCGCGCGACCACGTGCTGGAAGGCGTCGTCGACGGGGTCGAACAGGATCGACGCGTCCGCCTCCAAGGTGTCCGCTCCAGCCACCTCCACGAGAAGGTCCATCGTCCGTCGGATCGGATCGCCGGCGGCGACGGATTCGAAGGCTCGGTCGAGCAGCCACCGCTCCGTCCACGGGCGTGCATAGACGACCAGACCGCCGATCGCCGGATCGTCGAGCCGGACGTTGGCGGTCGCCTCGATGATCGGCCGGCGCCCGTCCTTGGTGACGACGCGGAACGTCATCGGTGGGCGCTGGCCACCTTCGCTCCCGAGCGCCGTCGCGATGGACGCGAACGCCTCGGGGTTCCAGTCCGTGTCGAGGAAGTCGAGCACCGACCTCCCGACGGTCTCGTCGCGGTCGTAGCCGAGCAGGTTGGTCGCCGCCTGGTTGACGAAGATGATCGTCAGGCTTCCGTCGACCACGAGCACGATCCCGGGGGAGAGATCGAGCACCCGCTCGAGAAAGTGATCGCGAGGACCCACGCAGAGACCTTAGATAGCTGCGCGCTCGCGGTAGACGCTTGGGCGGTTTGCCGGAAGACGCCCATCAGGCAGGAGGCGAGCCGCCCCGCGCCTAACCCAACAACCGTCGCCGCCCGCGAACCGGGCCGGCGCGTCAGGCGTGGATCTTTGGAGGTCTTGTGCGGGGTCATTGCTCTCGCGCGCGTCGCATGGTCGCGACCGCGCTCACCTTCTTCGTCGTCGCGAGCGGCGCCGTCGGCATCGCGTCGACGCCGGCGATCGCGTCCGAGCCGGGGCGCACGACGCGCAGCGTTCGCGACGGTGTCACGACCTACCGCGTGACGGATGGGTTCGACCTCGACCGTTACATGTACCGGTCGTCCAACCCGCTCGACTTCGGGTTCGACATCAACGCGTACCAAGCGACGAGGACGGACGCGTCGGGCTTCCCGACGATCGAGCATCCGCTGTACGCGTCGGAGTTCCTCCTGACCGTCTTCGCGTTCGACGTCGACGAGGAGCAGGGCGAGCGCGACGACGTCTACGTCAACGGCCACCAGGTCGGCACGCTCGCGGGCGTCGACGGGCAGTGGAGCGTCAACTCGTTCTACGTCCCCGGCCGCTGGATCAAGTTCGGTCCTTCCGGTACGCCGACGATCCGCAACAACATGCACGTCGACATCGACGTCGACGCCGCAGGTTGGGCCGTCGAAGTGGCATGGGCGGAGTTGGCCGTCCGGCCCGGCCCCGAGCCGGTCGTGATGGTGCACGGCCTCAACGGCGCCAGCGACGGCGACGGGAACGGCTTCAACGACCAGTGGGACGAAGCGCGCGAGTACTACACCGACCAGGAGCCACGGCTCGGCGATCGCCTGGCCGCGCCGGTGCTGACCGACAAGGGCGGCGTAGAGACCGACAGCGCCAAGTTGAGCGATGCGGTCGACGACCTGCTCGGCGACACCGGCTTCAACCGCGTGCACGTGCTCGCCCACTCCTTCGGCGGGCTGACCTCCCGCCGCTACGCGTTCGACAACCTGGGCAAGGTCGGCAAGCTCGTGATGGTCGCAACGCCCAACGGCGGCAGCGAGCTCGCGACCGACGTCTGCAAGGCGCAGCGCGCCAACGGCCTCATCCGCTTCGTCGATCCCGCACGGTGGACGAAGGTCGGCCTCGCCGCCAAGCTCGACGTCGGTCACTGCGACGACGAGGACAGCAAGATCTACCAACTGCAGCAGTGGTGGGTCCGCGACGTCTTCAACGCGAACGTGCGCGACAGCGGTTCACCGCTTCCCGACAGGACGACCACGGACTATTACACGATCGGCGGCATCGGCTTCGGTGCAGCCAACGGCGTGCTCAACGGTGAGGACGACGGGATGGTCGAGTTGTCGAGCGTCTTCTATCTCCGCCCGGAGGACGCGACGATCGGCGACTTCGGCCGGAACCCGAACCACCCCGGCCGGCACAACCCCGTCAAGATCTACAACCTCGCGCACGAGCCGTTGATCCAGCGCGTCA
>DASVEG010000284.1:0-4515 GCA_036380695.1 Acidimicrobiales bacterium | reverse complement strand
CCAGGTCTACCGGGTGAACCCCCGAACCGGCGTCTCCACCACGTTCGGCATCTACACCGCCAACGCCATCGCCGCCGACGCGACCCACGTCTACACGATCCACCAAAACGTCTGTTACTACGGCGGCGTCTGCTACCACCGGGTCCTTCGCCACGACCTCAACGGCAACGCCACCGCCATCCTCGCCGACACCGTCGACGGCAGCGTGCTCGCCTCCGCGGGCGCATACCTCTACGCCCGCGACCGCTCGGGACATGCGATCCTCCGCATCACCAAGGCGACCGGCGCGTGGACCAACGTCGCCGGCGCGTCGACGGCCGGCTACGCCGACGGCACCGGTAGCGGCGCACGTTTCAACGGGGCCAACGGCATGGCCACCGACGGCCAGTGGCTGTGGGTGTCCGACTACTACAACAACCGCGTCCGCGTCGTCGCGGCACGGCCCGTGCTCCTCCCGGGTGGCGAGCAGTTCGGCAACGACCCGTATTCGGGGATGGAGGAGGACGTCAATCCGTCGACGGGCAACTTCGTACACACCGAGGAAGACCTCGAGGTCGCGGGCGTCGGGCCGATGCTCGGCGTGAACCGCACCTACAACAGCCTCGACACCAGCGCGAGCGGCTTCGGCCCTGGCTGGAGCCTCGACTACCAGATGCGCTGGGACCGGCTGCCGTTCGGCGCGGTCGCGGTGCAGTTCGGCGACGGCCGCCGCGAGGTGCACACCCCGCTCGGCGACGGCACGTTCGCGCCACCGGTCGGCTACTTCTCGAAGCTCACGCCGAATGCCGCTGGCGCGTACGACCTACGGATGAAGGACGGCACGAAGTACGTGTTCTCCGACAGCGGCCTCCTCTCGGAGATTCGCGACGACCACGGCCGCCGCCTGTCGTTCAACTACATCGACACGAGGGTGAACCGCGTGGCGATGGTGAACGGCCGCGGCATCACCTTCGGCTGGACGGGCGATCGCATCACGTCGGTGTCGACCGACCACGTCGCGGCTCATGGCGGCCAGCTCGTGTGGCGCTACTACTACACCGACGGAAAGCTCACGAGAGCCTGCAACCCGCGCGACAACAGCGAGACCGGGCACTGCACCGTCTACACGTGGACCGGCGACCGCATCACCAAGGTCACCAAGCCGGAGGGCAACACCGAGGTCGAGGTCGCGTACGACCCCCAGGGCCGCGTCGACTGGCGCAAGAACGGTGTCGGCGGTGTCACCGACTTCACGTACGTGTCCGCGGCGCGCACCGAGACGAAGGACCCTCGCCTGAACACGACCGTTCAGGAGTTCGACACGCGCGGCCGCGTCGTCAAGGAGACCGACGCCGCTGCGAAGGTCACCACCTACGAGTACGACGAGAAGGGCAACCGGTCGAAGGTCACCGACGCCGCCGGCAACGTCTCCACGATGAAGTACGACGCCGACGGCAACATGATCGAGTCGACGAACGGCGAGGGCCACACCGCCTACTACGTCTACGTCGGCGAAAACCGGGTCCGCGCGTCGGACGGCCGGTCCACCTCGCTGCAGGACGCTCGGTTCGCGACGGTGTACGAGTACGTCGACGGCCTGCCGACGAAGGAGGTCTCGCCGCCGACGCCGGACTTCCCCAACGGCGTCGTCAAGCAATGGACGTACACCGACGGGGTCGAGGCTGCGGTCGGCGGTGGTGTGATGCCGAAGGGCCTCGTTCGGACGGAGGTCGACGGCCGCGGCAAGGCGACGAGCAAGCGGTACAACGCCGCGGGCGACCTCGTCGAGGTCGTCGACACGGCCGGGCTGCTGACGACGTACGGCCACGACGAGCTCGGGCGGGTCACGACGGAGGACGCGTTCGGCGAGGGCTTCCCCGGCGGCACCACGACGACCAAGACGTACGACCGCATGGGCGAGGTGGCGACCGAGACGGCGCCCGTGCAGGCCGGCGCGGCCGGTGAGCCGTCGCACCAGCTGCAGACCACCCACACCTACGACCGCAACTCGAACCTCGAGCGCGTCGACGTCGCCGACCTCATCGGCGGGAACCTCACCCGCACCACGATCAACGAGTACGACGACGCCGACCGCCAGGTGAAGGTCACCGACCCGGAGAACGGCGTGCTGCTGCGCGAGTTCGACGCGGCGGGCAACGTCATCCGGGTCACCGACCCTGCGGGACGCGTCACGGAGACGGAGTACGACGCGCGAAACCTCGCCACGAAGGTCACGCTGAAGGCGTTCGTCGACGACCCGATCGCCGGCTCCGCGCCGCGGGACGTCGTGCTGTCGGAGACGACCTACGACGACGTGCGCCGCAAGAAGACCGAGAAGGACGCGCTCGGCAGGGTCAAGGTCTTCACCTACGACAAGGCCGATCGCCTGAAGAAGGTCGAGCAACTCGACTACCAGACGCTCACCGGCGCGCTCCGGACGGTCGTGCTCCTGTCACGGGAGTACGACGGCGCTGGCAACGTGACGAGCGAGACGCAGGGCGGCTCCCAGCGCGTCGACACGGTGTACGACGGCACCAACCGCGTCACCCGCACCACGCTCGACCCCGACGGGCTCAACCGGGTCACCGAGTTCGCGTACGACGGCAACGGGGGCGTCGTCCTCGAGCGCGTCACGGGCGGAGGCGTGACGGAAGAGACGAGGCGGACGTTCGACGACGGCCAGCGGCTCACGTCGACGACCGTCGAGAACGGCGCGGTCGACATCGTCACGCGCTACCAGTACGACCAGCGCGACAACCTCGTCGCGACCACCGACCCGCGCGGCTCCTCCCTCGGCGACCCCGCGTTCACCACGAACTTCGAGTACGACGCGTTCGGCCATCGGGTGCGCACGATCGCGCCGCCGGTGGAGGTGGAGACCGCGTCCGGAGTCAGCGTGCAGCGCCCGGCGAGCGAGAACGGTTACACCGCCTTCGGCGAGCCGTCGCGCATGCGCGACGGGCGCGGGAACGTCACGGTCACCGGCTACGACCGCCTCGGTCGGAGGACGTCGGTAACCCACCCGTCGTACACGCCGGAGGGCCAGTCGACCATCGTCGCGACGGAGTCGTTCGCGTACGACGCCGTCGGCAACCTCACCGTGCGGACCGACCGCCGCGGTGTCTCCACCGAGTTCACCTTCGACAAGATGAACCGCGTCGTCCGCCAGCTCGATCCCGCGGCGACGGTCGGCGGAGCGCGCGGGTCGACGCGGTACACCTACGACGACACCGGCTTCCGCACCTCCGAGGTGGATCAGGTCGGCGCGCGCCGGGAGTGGGTGCCGGACGCCCTCGGACGGGTTCGCTACCAGACCGACGTCGTCCGCCAGCCGGTCGGCGACGCGGCGCGGTACACGACCACCTTCGACTACGACGACCTCGGACGCACGACGTACACGTCGAAGCCGAACGGCGCCACCACCCACCAGACGTGGAACAACGCAGGCGAGGTCGTCGAGGTGACCGACGCTATCGGCAAGAAGACCACGCACAGCTACGACCTGCGCGGCCGGAAGCGGAAGACGACCGACCCGCTCGGCCGTTCCGACGAGACGATCTACGACCTCGCGGGCCGGCCGGTCGAGACGCGGCGGATCCCGCCGACGGGGTCGACGCTCCCGACGACCACGACCGCGTCGTCCTACGACCTCGCGGGCAACAAGACGTCGCACACCTCGGCCCTCGGCTTCACGACGACGTGGTCGTACGACGCCGTCAACCGGCTGCGCACGGCGACGCAGCCGATCACCGACATGTCGTCGCTCACCGCGTCGTACGGCTACGACGAGGTGTCCAACGTGACGAAGGTGACCGACGGCAGGGGCAACGTCACCACCGCGACCTTCACGCCGTGGAACCTGCCCGAGATCACGGTCGAGCCGGCGACCGCCGCGCACCCCGCCGCCGCCGACCGGACGTGGCGCACGCGATACGACGTCGCGGGCGCGCCGGTGGGGGAGGTCATGCCTGGCGGCGTGGCGGTGACCCGCACCGTCGACCTGCTCGGTCGCACCACTGGCGAGTCCGCGTCGGGCGGCGGCGCGCCGGCCGCATCGCGGACGTTCGGCTACGACCTCGCAGGTCGTCGTACCACTGCTGGCCATTCCGGCGGCTCCCTCGGCTTCGCCTGGGACGACCGCGACCAGCTCACGTCGGCCACGAGCCCGACCGGGAACTCGTCGTTCGCGTACGACCCCGCCGGGCGGATGACGAGCCGCACCGACTCGGCGGGCACGTCGTCGTTCACGTGGACGCCGAGGGACGAGCTGCTCACCGCCGTCGACCCGCTCACGGGCGTGCAGCGGTCGTACGAGTGGAACGACGCGAGCGACCTCACCAAGGTCACGCACACGCCGGGCGGCGCCGTCCGCACCTACTCCTACGACGACCACGGGCGCCTCACGGGCGACGTCCTCACGGCAGGGGCCGTCGTCAAGGAGAGCCAGTCGTACGGCTACGACAACGACGACAACCTCACGAGCGAGACCGTCGTCCTGCCCGGCAACGCGGCAGCCGGCGCGAGCTCCTACCAGTA
>DASVEG010000283.1:0-20085 GCA_036380695.1 Acidimicrobiales bacterium | reverse complement strand
CCGAGCGGACCGTCGCGGAGCGGGTGCCGCGCGGCCACGACCTCAACGCCGCGCTGGTGTCGATCGATCCGTCGAACGGCGCGGTGCGCGCCATCGTCGGCGGCGTCGACTACGGCCAGGCCCAGTTCGACGCGGCCACGGAGGGCACGCGCCAGCCGGGGTCGGCCTTCAAGACGTTCACGCTCGTGGCCGCGTTGGAGGCGAAGCACAGCGTCGACTCGCAGATCTCGGGCGCGGCGCCGTGCCCCATCCCCAACCCGGGCGGCAAGCCCGATCCGTGGGAACCGGAGAACTACGAGGGCGCGGCCTACGGCCCCGTCACCCTCACCGACGCGACGACGTCGTCGGTGAACTGCGCGTACGCGCGGCTCGCGTCGATCGTCGGCTTCGACAAGGTCGCCGACGTGGCCCGCCGGCTTGGCGTCGCGACCGAGGTCAGCGCGGTGCCGTCGCTCACCCTCGGCACCGAAGTGGTCACGCCGCTCGACATGGCCGCCGCGTACGGGACGCTCGCGGCCGACGGCGTCGCCCACTCCCCCGTGCTCGTCACCGAGGTGCGGCGCAGCGACGGCAGCGTGCTCCTGCGCAACGAGGCGCCCGCGCGCCCGGTGCTGCACCCCACGGTCGCCCGCCAGGCCACCGCGGTGCTGCAAGCCGTGGTGGAGCGCGGCACCGGCACCGCGGCGACCGTGCCGGGCCACGCCGTCGCCGGCAAGACCGGCACCGCGCAGAACTACCAGGACGCGTGGTTCGTCGGCTACACCCGCCACCTCTCCACCGCGGTCTGGATGGGCAACCTCCACGGCGAGGTGCCCATGCGGGGCGTCCGCGGCCTGGACGTCACCGGCGGCAGCTTCCCCGCCCGCATCTTCGGCGAGTTCATGCGCGACGCCCTCGCCAGCGCCCCGCCCGCGCCCTTCACGCCGCCCGACATCGCCTTCTTCGCCGCCGTCACCTCCCTCGACGGCTCGCCTCTCGCGCTGCCTCCCCCACCCGACGCGGAGGGCCGCGACGGCGACGCCCCCGACGATGCCGACGGCGATGGCAGAGGCCGCGGCGGCAAGCGCGACGACGACTAGCTGTACGCAGGTCACCGCGCCGCGAGCGCGAGCGGTGGCGCGCGGTCGACGGCAACCGCCCGGTGCTCGTGCTCGCCCAGGAAGAGCAGCACCACCTCGGCGACCGTCTCGCCGGTCACGTGCTCCAGCGCGTCGGCGTACGCGGAGAGCTGCGCCCGGTAGCGGTCGGCCATCGACTCGGCGGCTGCTGGCCCGCGCGGCACCGCACCGGTCTTGTAGTCGACGACCACCAGAGCCCCTCGGTCGCGGTAGACGAGGTCGATATAGCCCTCGAGCACCGCGTTGCCGGCCAGTGCGGGGCCGGCCGCGAGCGGCGCGCCGACGTACACCTCCCGCCAATGCCTCGCACCGGCCGCTCTCCTCACGACCTCCGACGCCAGCGCGCTCCGGCACAGCGCCTCGATCGTCGCCTCGTGCCCGAGCACCCCCTCGGCCGCGGCCTGCGACAGCACCGCGCCGGCGAGCCCGTCGCCCGTCGCCAGGTCGACCACCTGGAGCACGCCGTGGACCGCCCGACCCACCGCGGTGCCGTACCTGCCCTTCTGCCACGGCGGCAGGTCGAGGTCGCGCGGACCCTTCGCCAACCCGGGGTCGGTGCTCACGGGCTCGCCGGCGCGGGTCGCGGCGATCGAAACCGGCCGCATGCCGCTCGCCAGCGCCGCGGCGTGCCGTGCGCGCCACTCCTCCTCGGTCGACGGCGCCCGGGGCACGACGGTGCGCTCGTGCCCCGCACCCCGCTCCCCCGGGGCACGGCCCGCGAAGCGATCGCCGCCATCGAAGCCATCGCCGCCATCGCCGCCCGGCTCGCCTGAGTCGTCCTCGTCGCCCGGGTCGCCGACGCCGACGTCGAACTCGAAGAACAGCTGCCCGATCCGCTCGGGCGTGTACGACACCAGCCCTTCGACGTCGCCGTGCTCCCACAGCAGTTCGGCCGCAGTGGAAGGCGGCCGGTCCGTCGCCCGCTCCTTGCGGTGCACGGACACGAGCAGGTGGTCCCTCGCCCTCGTCGCCGCGACGTAGAGGAGCCTCCGGCGCTCGTCCGCGTCCATCTGCTCGTCGCGCGGCTTGGCTGCCTCGAACTCCGCCGTCGTGGCCTTGCCGTTCAGGCGGATCGCCCAGTGGCTCGCGCCGGGCGGGAAGAGCACCTCGACGCCGGTGCGCCGCCGGCGGAACTCCGTCGTCATCCCCGACAACACCGTCACCGGGAACTCGAGACCCTTCGCGCCATGGATCGTCATGATGCGAACGCTCTGTTCGTCGCTCTCCGGGAGCACGGTCTCGACCACCCGTGACGACTCCAGCGACTGGAGCTCGACCCAGGACAGGTAGTCGCGCAGCGAGCCCCCGCCAGCGGACTGCCACGCCCTCGCCTGGTCGACGACGAACCGCAACCGCCGGAGGACGTCGCGCGGTCGCCTGCTCGCGAACGCGACCTGCCGCAGCCGCCGTTCGCGCACGACGAGATCGAGCACCTCCGACGCCGCCAGCCACGCCCGGCGCGCGTGCATGCCGGCGAGCCATGCCATCGCCCGCGCGACGGGGTGGTCGGCTGGCGCACCGTCGGGCACCGGCGACTGGTGATCCCACCGCCCGCCGTGGACCCGCCGCCAGGTGAACAGGTCGTCGTCGCCACAGCCGAACGCCGCGGAACGCAGTGCCGTCACCAGCGAGAGCTGGTCGGTGGGGTCGTCGATGGCGCGGGCGACCGCCATCACGTCGCGCACCTCCCGGCTCGCGTAGACGAGCGACGACGTCTCGACCCGGTACGCGACGTCTTGGGCTTCGAGGGCCCGCTCGAGCGCGGCGAGCGACGTGCGCGCCGGCAACAGGATGCAGACGTCGGCCGGCTGGGCCGGGCGCCAGGCTGCCGTCGCGACGTCGAACACGTCCCAGCCGTCGTCGAGCACACGCCGTACGGCGGCGGCGACGTCGGTCGCCTCGCGGTCGCGGAGCTCGTCGGCCTTCGGACGGTCGTCGTGGATCGCGGCCCCCAACAACGTGACGGGGTGCCCGGACGGCGCGTCGTCGCGCATGGCGTCGAGAGGTACGTAGGACGGCTGCGAGCCGACGTCCTCGACGATGACCTCCTCGAAGGCGCGGTTCACCCACGACAGGATCGTGCGCCCGGTGCGAAAGTTGGCGGTGAGCTGCGCCGGCTCGGCCGTGAACGTCTCGCGTGCGTCGAGGAACACGCTGATGTCGGCCCGCCTGAACCGGTAGATCGACTGCTTCGGGTCGCCCACGAAGAACAGGCGGCCGGGCGCGGGCTCGACATCCTGCCAGCGCTTCTCCGGGGCGGCGGGATCGTCCGACGCGAGGAGGACCGCGAGGTCGATCTGGATCGGGTCGGTGTCCTGGAACTCGTCGAGCAGTAGGCGCTGGTATCGCTGCGCGAGCGACGCGCGGACCGCGCGCCCGTGCGCCGGGTCGCGCAGCACGTCGCGTGCCAGCACGAGGAGGTCGTGGAACTCGAGCCGCCCCTCGGCTCGCCGCTCCGCGGCCCGGTCGACCGTGAAGCGGGCGACCGCCTCGGCGAGGGCCCGAACGCACGCGTCGGTGACCTCACCCGCGATCCGGGCGCGGTCTTCGCGCAGCGCGGACGCTTGCGCCCGGATCTCGTCGCGCACGCCTGCCGCAAAGCTCGCCGGCCGACCGACGTTGCCCCACCGGAGCGTCGGCTGGTCGGCAAGGAGGAGGCGCAGCACGGCCTCCTCGTCCGGCGCCTCCTGCAGCTGCTGCACGTACGCGGCCAGCTCCGCGAGCTTCGGCAGCAACGCGTCGTCGGGGGCGCGGCACCCGTCGCCCATCGCGACCAGCGCGCCGGCCTCCGCGCACCACTCGCCGATGTCGATCGGCGGCACGACGACCGCGGAGCCGAGGCGCACGGCGACGAGATCCCAGTTGTCGCCGAACGCGAGCGCCAGGTCGCGTAGCTGCTCGACCACGCGGCTGCCGCACGACCGCAACAACCGGATCGGCCGCTCCAGCGCGGGATCGGCGAGGATCCGGTCGAGCGCCGCGTCCCACCGCCGCTCGAAGGCGATCTCGGACGCGATCTCGTCGAGCACCTCTACACGGGGCGGTATCCGAGCCTCGATCGGATGCGCGACCAGCATCCGCTGCGCGAACGAGTGCAGCGTGCAGATCGCCGCCCCATCGAGCGCGTCGAGCGCGGCCGCGCTCCTCGACGACCCCGCGGCGGCTCGGACCTGCAGCGCGTGGCGGACGCGGTCGGCCAGCTCGGCTGCGGCCTGCTCGGTGAACGTGATCGCGGCGATGGCGTCGGCGGGCACACCCGACTCGACGAGGGCGACGAACCGCGACACCAGGCACGACGTCTTGCCCGACCCGGCGCCGGCCTCCACGAACAACGTGTCGTCGAGCCGATCGCGCACCGCGTCGCGCACCGCGTGGTCGACCGGCTTCGACCGCCTCGTGCGCCTGCCCGCCCGCTGACCCGCCTGCCCCCGCTGACCCGCCTGCTCCCGCTGCCCTGCCTGCGAGGTGCCCGGCCGCGCCCGCCGCGCCGGCGTCATGCCCCCGCCCCCGCGCCCGGCTCGGCCATGGCCGCGTACGCCCGGAGCGCGGGATCGCTCCGCTTGCGCTCCCACTCCCTCCTGCGGTCGCCCGCGCCGAGACCGTCGGGGTCGCAGAACCGGCACTCGACGTAGCCGTACGCGGGGACCGCGGGAGGCCGGCTCGCGAACACGCCCGCCTCGATGCCTTCGGTGATCGCCGCCACCGCGACGACGAACCGCTTGTCGACCTCGTCGGTGACGTCGTAGCCGACCAGCCGCCAACGACCCTTCTCCGTCGACACGAACCAGTACGTCGCGTGGACCGGCGTATCGCCTCGCCCGAACGCCGCACGCGCCGCGGCCGCGTAGAGCGGGAGCTGGAGCTTCGTGCCGCGCACGACCGGATCGTCCGCGCCGATCTCCGACACCGAGGACGCGCCGCCGGTCTTGTAGTCGACCACCACGAGCGAACCGTCCGCGGCGCGGTCGATCCGGTCGACCTTGCCGGTGAAGCGCACCGACCGCCCGTCGGGGAGGTGGACCTCGACCGCGGGATACGCCGCCCCTCGCCCGAACGGCTGCTCCGCGGCAACCGGGCGGAGCGACGCCGCCGCCGTGCGAGCGGCGTCCTCTTCGACGAAACGCCCGAGGTCGGAGAGGATGCGCGACCGGTCGTGGCGCCAGAACACGGCCCGCCCGGTCAGGCCCCGTCGCTCGAACGATGCGCACACCTCCTCGCCGATCTCACGCACGCGTTCGCGATCCGCGTCCGTCCAGACCGGGCCGCTGCCTGGCGCATCGGCGCCCTCACCCCGTGCCATGACCTCCAGCACCGCCCGCTCGAGCACGTCGTGGACGAGGTTGCCGCGGTCGAGCGGCGAGATCTCGACGATGCGCTCCGGATCGTCGACGACGCCGACCCCGAGCACGTGCTCGAGCAGGTAGCGGTGGGGGCACGACGCCCACGCCTCCAGGCGGGTGGCAGACACCACGACGTCCGGGCCGGCCGGCGACGGCACCGAGCCGCCCGGCGATGGCACGGACCGCGAGGCGAGCCCCGCCAGGTTGCCGTCGAACCGGGTGAACCGCGGGCTCGATCGCGCCAGCACGAGCTCGACACCCGTCGACGCGTCGCGATCGCCGGCGATCGCGTGATGTTCCCGCGCCGCGCGCCCGCTGATGCCGTCGCGAACGAGCGCGCCGACGGCGTAGTCGGACACCGTCGCGGGCATCGCGGCCCGCGCCGCGCCCCCAAGGTGCGAGGGCACCAGCTCGAACCACGGCTCGGACGCGAACGTCGGGAGATCGGCGGTGAAGACGGGCGCATCGAGGCCCGCGCGCCGCCGCACCGCGTCGAGCAGCCATCGCGACGCCGTCCGCTCACCGGCGCGGCGGAGGTCGCCCCGCGGGAACGACAGCACGACCTCGCCCGCGGCCATGACGACCGCGAGCAGCGCGCGGTGGTCGTCCTCGACCCGCCCGGCACGGAGCGGGACCTCTCCCGCGGTCGCCTCGCGTTCGCGATCGGGCAGCAGCGGGTCGTCGAGCCGACGGGCCGGGAACGAGCCCTCGGCCAGCCCGAGAACGGTGACGTGGTCGAACTCGAGCCCGGCCGCACCCGAGACCGTGCCGACGTACACCCCCTCGCCCAACCGCCCCGACCGCTTCGACGCCGCCGACAGCTCGGCCTCGATCGCCCGCCTGAAGACGTCCAACGTGGGGGGCGGGCCGCCGATCGCGTCGAGGCCCGCGAGGCGATCGAGCGCCTCCTCGACGCGCCGAGCCGCGTGCTGCTCGTCGTCCGGCCAGCGGGACCGGCGCTGGTCGTCGCCGAGGTATCGCTCGAGCAACACATGGGCCCATTGCACGAACGCCCCCCACCGACGGATCGACGCGGCTGCGGCGAGGTCGGCCTGCAAACGCGCGACGAACGCGAACAGCGACCCGGCGCGCTCGGCGTCGGCCCGGAGCGCACGGGCGCGACCGACCTGGCCCTCTTCCTCCAAACCGTCCGCGGTCGCGCGGCCGGCCTCGGCGAACGCCTCGAGGCGCGTCGCCCAGTC
This sequence comes from Acidimicrobiales bacterium, assembly GCA_036380695.1. Classification (GTDB taxonomy): domain Bacteria; phylum Actinomycetota; class Acidimicrobiia; order Acidimicrobiales; family CADCTF01; genus DASVEG01. Next base: position 13,425 of record DASVEG010000283.1, on the reverse strand, counting down.
GGCGCCGTCGACCACGCCGGCGGCGCGCGACACCCGCTCCCACGCGCGCGCCGGAACGGCGTGGCCTGCGTCATCGACGATCTCGTTGCACGCGAGCACGCCGAGCACGTCGCGCCGCCGGAACCCCTGGTCGGGCAACCGCAGCAGGCCTCGGAGTGTGCGGCCGAGCAACGCGTCGCCGATCGTGCGGACCGAGGCGCCATTGCGAGGGACGCCGGCAGCGGCGAGGTGCTCGTGGACCAGGACCGCGTAGGGGTCGGCCGCCCCGAACACGATCGCCGTCCGGCCCAGGGGGACTCCGCGATCGGCGGCCGCGAGCGCGTCGCGGACGGCGTGGCACACCTCGTCGTCGGGGTCGCTCACGCTCCGGATGCGCGGCATTGCCACGCGCACGGGCGCGGCCGTGCCGCCCGCGGGAAGCTCGCCCAGCTCTCGGCCTGGCTCACGCGCGGTTGCCTTGGCCCCCGCGCGCACGCGGGCCCGGTCCTGGCCGAACTGCCCGCGCAGCGCCTCGACCGCAGCGTCGGCCCGCTCGTCGCCGGTGACGCCCGCGACGACCGCCACGTCGACCCGCTCGCCGATGGCCAGGAGCAGGACGGACGCGGGGCCCGACACGACGCGCGGCAGGTGCACGACGACGGGACCCAGCGCGGCGACGCCCTCGGCCCCACCGGCCACGACGCCTCGCGCCGCGTCCGCCAGCAGGTCGGCTTCGTCGAACCACCCCGCGGCCAGCCGCTCCCGCGCCGCGCGGTAGACCCGCACGACCTCGGCCGCGCGGTCGCTCTGGGCGGACAGCGCGGTCAGCGCCATCTCGCTCACACCACTGAGCTCGCGATACGCGGCGGCCAGCGCCTCCTCCGTGGCCGGGTGGGCCGCGACCGGCGCGAACAACCCGGGCGCCTCGGCGAGCACCGACCGCACGGCGCCGGCGACGATCGGCGGCGACACCGGACACCGACCGGCCGCCGCGAGCCTCGGGCCCGCGAGCAGCTCGGCGAGCCGGTGGAGGGTGACGAACGCGACCGCGGCCACCCCTCGCCTCGCAGCGAGGGCCCGGCGCACGGCGACGCCGGACGCGTTGTCCGCGACCACGACGGTGACCGGAGCGAGGGCGTCGCGCTGTTTCGCCTGCCCGACGAGCGCGGCGAGCTGCTCGGTGGCCGGCGGCCCGAACGGCACGGTCAAGAAGCGAACACCCACGCCTGCGACCGTATGCGACGCCTCGGACAGAAATTCACGCCCGCCGCGGCACGAGCACGCGGCGAGCCGCTATCAGACCAGCTCGTAGTCGTCCGGGTCGGGGTGCAGCGTCTGCCGCCAGTACTCGAGCAGGCTGAACGGCCAGTTCTGCGCGACGCGCCCGTGCTCGTTCTTGTACCAACTGTTCACCGAGGACGCGCCCCACGCCATCCGCCGGTTCTCCGCGTCGATGCGCTCGTTGAACGCGTCGTGCACGTCCTTCCGGCAGTTCATGGCGCGGTGGCCGCCCGCGAGGAGCATCCGGAGCGACTCGAGGACGTAACGCACCTCGCACTCGCTGAAGTAGATGATGCTGCCGTTGATCACGATGTTCGTGTTCGGCCCGTACAGGCAGAACAGGTTCGGGAACTCGGGGACCGTGATCCCGAGGTACGCCCTCGCGTCGCCGGCCCATCGCTCGTGCAGGTCGACGCCCCCGCGCCCCGTCACCCGCATCGGCGTGAGGAAGTGCGACGCGAGGAACCCGGTGCCGTAGATGATCACGTCGGCTTCGTGCGTTCGACGCTCGGCTCCGCCCCCGTCGGATTCGTCGGAGTCGTCGACGGTCACGACGCCGGACGCGGCGATGCGCTCGATGCGGTCGGTGACGAGCTCGACGTTGTCGCGCTTCAACGTCCGCGCCCACACGCCGTTGTCGCGGATGATGCGCTTCGCGATCGGCGGATACGAAGGGACGACCTTCCCGAGCAGGTCCGGCCGGTCGCCGAACTCCATTTGCAGGTACACCGTCAGCAACTGCCGGACGAGCTCGTTCGGGGCGCTCACCGACTGGTGTTGCAGCTCCCACTCGGGATCGACGCGCGCCGCGGGGAGCAATCCCTCGTGCATCCGCCAGAACAGCCACAGCCGGTACCACTGCGCGTACGACGGCACCCGGTCGAACAACCAGCGCATGCCCGCTGGCACCTCGTCGTGGTACTCGGGCGTCGGCGCGAGCCAGTTCGGCGTGCGTTGGAAGACCGTCAGGTGAGCGACGTCCTCGGCGACGACGGGAATGAACTGCGCGGCGCTGGCGCCCGTCCCGATGACGGCGACGCGCTTGCCGCGCAGGTCGACCGAGCGATCCCAGCGAGCAGAGTGGAAGGCGGCACCGGCGAACTCGTCGACACCGGCGATCTCCGGATAGTGCGGCCGGTTCAGCTGGCCGACGGCGCTGACGAGCGCGTTGACCTCGACCGTGTCGTCCGACCCGTCGGGCAACCGGATCTGCAGCCGCCACGTGCACGCTTCGTCGTCGAACACGGCGGACACGACCTCGGTGCGGAACCGGATCGAGTCGCGCACGCCGAAGTCGTCCGCGCACCTCCGGAAGTAGTCGAGCAGGGTCTCCTGAGCGGAGAAGTGATGGGACCACGTCGCCTGCGCGCACGCGTAGCTGTAGAGGTTGTTGGGCACGTCGACGCGACAGCCCGGGTAGGTGTTCTCGAACCACGTGCCGCCGACGTCGTCGTTCTTCTCGAACACGACGAACGGGATCCCGGCCTGGCGAAGGCGGTAGGCGGCGAGAATGCCGGACATCCCCGCGCCAACGACCGCGACACAGAAGTCGACGCCCGGCGCGATCTCCGGAAGCCGCCAACCGGGCGCGCGCACGTCCTCCCCCGCCGGCGCGAGCTCCTCGCGCAGCACGCCGAAGTAGCTGTCGACCTTCTCGCCGGCGAACGTGTTGCCGCCGAACACGTTCTCGTCGCCGAACAGGAACGCCATCATGCGGCGAAGGTCGTCGTCGCTCGGTGCCCCCGCGACGGGCGAGCCCGCGTCGCGATACCGGACGAGCGCGGCCGTCGCGAGCTCGCGCATCTCCTCGAGCTGCTGTTCGGACAACCCGCCCTCCGGCTCCAGCGCGCGGGACGGGTCGGGCCGGAGGTCGTCGCGCAGCAGCGTCATGTCGCCGGTCACCTGCGCCAGCGCGGGCAGCAGGGCGGCCACCGCGCTCTCGCGCACCGCGCCGGCCAGGAAGGCGTCGTCCTCGGAGATCGGTTGCTGCTGACCGGTCGCAGATGAGGGCTCGGATGGCACGCGCCGAGTTTGTCACCGGTGCTCCTTCGCACCGGCGCCCGCGCCGGTAGGGTGCGCGGCAGGCCTTCCGGGGAGGGACGACCCATGCCGACGCCGGTGCACGACCTCGAACTGCCAGCCGTCGACCTGCTCGGGCTGGAGCGCGACGAAGCCCTCGCCGCCTTCGAAGCCGCGGCCGAGCGTCACTGGATCGCGCGGATGCCCCTCGGGTACGTCGTCTTCCGCCACGAGGACGTCACGGCCATCCTCCGCGACCGCCGCTTCCACTCGGCCATCTCACTCATGAACCAGATGGCCGGCGTCAGCGACACCTACCTCAGCGAGCGCCAGCAGAAGTCGATCCTCGCGATGGAGGGCCCAGAGCACGCGCGGCTTCGCCGGCTCGTGGCGCCCGCGTTCACCCCGAGGTCCGCGGACCGGCTCCGCCCGTTCATGCGCGAGGTCGTGGACGGCCTCGTCGACGCGTTCGCCGCGACCGGCCGGTGCGAGCTGGTGGAGGACGTGTGCGAGCCGTATCCCATCCCGATCGTGTGCGAGTTGCTCGGCGCGCCGAAGGAGGACTGGAAGCTCTTCTCGGCGTGGGCCACCGACATCTTCCGCATCTTCAACAACGATCTCGAGAACGACCTGCCGAAGATCAGCGCTGCGTTCCGCGAGCTCGACGACTATGTGCGCGCGCTGATCGACGAGCGCCGCTCGAAGCCGGCGGCCGACCTCCTGAGCGACCTCATCGCCGCCGAGGAAGCAGGCGACCGCCTCTCGACCGACGAGCTCGTGATGATGACCGAAGCCGTCCTCATGGCGGGGACCGACACGACGCGCAACCAGCTCGCGTGCGCGGTCGCGCTCTTCACCGACCACCCCGACCAGTGGGCGCGCCTCGCGGAGCAGCCCGAGCTCGCGGCACGAGCCGTCGAGGAGTCGATGCGGATGCTCGGCGCGGTGCGGGGGACGGCCCGCTTCGCGTCCGAGGAGATCGTGTACCGCGACGTGCTCTTCCCCGCGGGCACGCTCGTCGCCACCAGCCTGGCGGCGGCCAACGTCGACCGCGGCGTGTTCGACGACGCCCTCACCTTCGATACGGCCCGCGAGACGTCTGCGCCACAGCTGACGTTCGGCTCCGGCATCCACCACTGCCTCGGCGCGTCGCTCGCCCGCGCCGAGCTGCAGGAGGCGTTGCCGTTGCTCGCGCGACGGATGCCCGACCTCGCCCTCGACGGCCCTATCGAGTGGAAGCCGCCGACCGTTGGCATCTGGGGTCCGGCGCGCCTGCCATTGCGGTTCCGGACTTTCGCCGGCCAACAGCCTTGATCGTTTGAGCGAGCGTTGACGCGCATCGCGGACGTCGTCGTCGTCGGTGCCGGCGCCATGGGCTCGGCGACGGCGTGGGAGCTGGCGCGGCGTGGCATCGACGTCGTCGTACTCGAGCAGTTCGAGCGGGGCCACGCGCGCGGCAGCTCCCACGGAGGATCGCGGATCTTCCGGTTCGCGTACGCCGACCGCTACTACGTCGAGCTGGCCAAGGAAGCGCGCGACCTGTGGCGGGTCGTCGAGGACGACGCAGGCGAGGTGCTCCTCGAGATCACCGGCGCGCTCGACCACGGCGACCCGGCCCTCATCGAGCCGGTGGCCCGCGCGCTGCGCGCGGGCGGCTGCGTCGTGGAGAGCCTGTCCTCGGAGGAGGCGGGCGAGCGCTGGCCAGGCATGAACTTCGAGGGCGACGTGGTGCACTCGCCAGAGGGCGGGCGCGTGCTCGCGGATCGCGCCGTGGCGGCCTTCCAGCGACGCGCTGGCGACCTCGGTGCGGAGCTGGCGTTCGAGCGCACGGTCACGTCGGTCGATCCCCGCAGGCGGATCGTGCGCACCGACGACGGCGACGTGGTGGCGCGGCGTTCGATCGTCGTGACCGCGGGCGCGTGGCTCGAGTCGTTGTTGCGCGACCACGTCGACCTGCCGCCGATGACCGTGACCGAGGAGCAGGTGTTCCACTTCGGCGGTGGCGCGGCGGTCGAGAAGTGGCCGAGCTTCATCCACTACCGCGATCCCGCGCGATACGGGCTCGTCACCCCTGGCGAGGGGGTGAAGGTCGCTGAACACGGGACGGGCTACGAGGTCGATCCCGACGACCGGGAGTTCGACGTCGACCCCGACGCGCGAGACCGCGTCGTGGCGTACGTCGAGCAGTGGTTGCCAGGGCTCGACCCGACGCCGGTCAGCGAGACGACGTGCCTGTACACGAACACGCCGGACTCGTCGTTCGTGCTCGACCGCGCCGGCGACGTCGTGGTCGGCTCGGCCTGTTCAGGCCACGGCTTCAAGTTCACCCCCGCGATAGGCAAGCGCCTCGCGGACCTCGCGCTCGACTGACACGCGTGGATGAACACGCGTGCATGGATAGGACCCAGCCCATGGCAAAGCCGGCGAAGAACTTGGCTGCGGCCCAGGAACACCTGGCCGAGGGCGAGACCGTTCTGAAGTGGATGGCAGGTGCCTACGAGACGAAGGTCATGGGCAACGACTCGCTCCGGTCGGGCATCCTCCTCGCCACAGACCGGCGCGTCGTCTTCTACGCCAAGAAGCTCGGCGGCTACGACCTCGAGGCGTTCCCGTACCAGAACATCTCGTCGCTCGAGTCGGGCAAGTCGATCACGGGCCACAAGGTGACGTTCTTCGCGTCGGGCAACCGCGTGTCGATGAAGCACATGGGCCACGACGCGAACGAGATGGCCGCGTTCATGACGATCGTCCGCGAGCGCATGGAGGCGAGCAAGGCGGGCGCGCCGACCCCGGCCGGTCCACCAACGGTCGCCCCCGTGCCGCCCGCGGGGGATGTGGCCGACCAGATCCGCCGCCTCGCCGAGCTCCGCGCCGAAGGCCTGCTCAGCGACGCCGAGTTCCAGCGGAAGAAGGAACAGCTGCTCGGGCTCTAGTGGTCGACCTGATCGAGCGGGTAGCCGGCGACCAACACGTCGACGGTGGCCGCCGGCGTGAGCACCGTCGCGTCACCCGCGGTCGGCCTTGGGACGGGATCGTCTGCGTACCCGAGCTCGTTCGCCCAGGCACGCAGCGCGTCGCGCTCCACACGGGCGGGGCGACCGTCGGGCGCGAGCACGAACGTCCCGTCTGGAAGGTCGCGCCACGCGCGCCGGTGCGTGCGCTGGCGACCGTCGTCCGCGAGGCGGTCGGCGTGGAGGCGTACGTCGACGTCGTCCGCCTTCGCGGGCCCGCCGTTGGCCACCGCCCAACAGTCCATGTACGCGCGGTAGTCCCGGTAGCGGCACTGCGCGCACGGGCGGTGACCGGCGGCGAACGCGACGGCGTCGTCGTACAGGAACAGGACCGTGTAGCGGCCTGGCGCCCACTGCAAGGCGCGCCGGCCGCGGAAGTTTGTCTCGCACGTGATCCACCGGCGGAGCGCATACGCGCGGCGGACCTCGCGCGCCCGGCGGGCCTCGGTCGATGGCGCGTGCAGGCAGCCGCGGTTGCCCATCCATCGGCAGCGGAGCGGCGACGCCGCGATCTCCCCCGTCGGCATCACCCGGTTCTGCGCGGTCATGGGTCCTCCGTCGTGGTTGCTCCTCTGCGGGTGTTCCTCTGCGGGCGGCAGCCGCGAGTGTCGCAGCCGTCGTAGCGTGCCCGTCCGCATGGTCACTCCGCCCGCAGACGAACAGCCCCAACCGTCCGAACGAGACCAAGAGCGCTACCGCACGATCATCGAGCCGTTTCGCATCCGGTCCGTCGAGCCGATGCGCTTCACGACGCGGGAGGAGCGTCACGCCGCGCTCGAGGAGGCCGGGTACAACCTCTTCGGGCTGCACGCGGACGACGTCCTGATCGACATGCTCACCGACTCGGGCACGGGGGCGATGTCGACCGAGCAGTGGGCGGCGTTGCTCCGGGGCGACGAGTCGTACGCCGGGTCGCGGTCGTTCCAGCGCTTCGAGCAGGTGGTGCGCGACCTCACCGGGTACGAGCACGTGATCCCGACCCACCAGGGCCGCGCCGCGGAGCGCATCCTGTTCGGCGAGACGGTGAAACCCGGCCAGCGCGTGCCGAACAACGCGCACTTCGACACGACCCGCGCCAACGTCGAGCAGCAGGGAGGGATCGCGGTCGACCTGCCGTGCGCCGAGGCGCGCGACCTGCAGTTCGTTGCGCCCTTCAAGGGCAACATGGACGTCGACGCGCTGGCGTCGTTGCTGGCGGCGTGCCCCTCGGGATCCGGCGTGCGCGACGAGGTCCCGCTCGTCATGATCACCATCACCAACAACACGGGAGGCGGTCAGCCCGTGTCGATGGCGAACGTGCGCGCCGCCCGCGAGGTGTGCGACGCGTACGGCATCCCGCTGTTCCTCGACGCGGCCCGTTTCGCCGAGAACGCGTGGTTCGTCAAGGAACGCGAGGAGGGCTACGACTGGCGAAGCCCGCGGTCGATCGCCGAGGAGATGTTCCGCCTGGCCGACGGCTGCACGATCTCGCTGAAGAAGGACGGCCTCGGCAACATCGGCGGACTGCTCGCGATGAACGACCCCGACCTCGCGCAGCGTTGCCGCAACGTGCTGATCCTCACCGAGGGTTTCCCGACCTATGGCGGGTTGGCGGGCCGCGACCTCGAGGCGCTGGCGCAAGGGCTGCTCGAAGTCACCGACCCGGAGTACCTCCGCTACCGCGTACGCACCGCGGAGTACCTCGCGGAGAAGGCATGGGCAGCCGGCGTGAAGACCATCCGGCCCGCGGGAGGGCACGCGGTCTACCTCGACGCCGCGTCGCTGCTGCCCCACGTGCCGCCGCACGAGCTGCCGGGCCAGGCGCTCGCCTGCGAGCTCTACCTCGAAGGCGGCGTGCGTGGCGTCGAGATCGGCACGCTGATGTTCGGTCGCGCCGGTGCCGACGGCGCACCGGACCAGGCCGCGCCCCACGAGCTCGTGCGGCTCGCGCTGCCGCGGCGGGTGTACACGCAGAGCCACGTCGACTACGTCGGCGAAGTCATCGCCTCCGTGGCGGCGCGTGCGCCGTCGTTGCGGGGCCTCCGGATCACGTCGCAGCCCCCGTGGCTGCGCCACTTCACCGCGCGAATGGAGCCCTGCTGATGACTGGTACCCGTCTGGAGGGCAAGCTCGCCGTCGTGGTCGGCGCGGGCCAGACGCGCGGCGCGACGCTCGGCAACGGGCGCGCCGTTGCATTGCGGTTCGCGCAGGAGGGCGCGCACGTCGTGCTCGTCGACCGCGACGCGACGTCGGTGCAGGAGACGCATGCGATGGTCGTCGCGGAAGGCGGCCGGGCCGACGTGGTCGTCGCGGACGTGACGTCCGCCGCGCATTGCGACCTCGTCGTGCGCGAGGCGATCGGCTTGGGCGGTGCCGGTCGGGTCGACGTGCTCCACCACAACGTCGGCATCGCCATGGGCGACGGCTCGCCGACCCGCGTCACCGAGGACGGCTGGGACCGCATCATCGACGTGAACCTCAAGGCGACGTGGTTGATGTGCCGCGCCGTCGTGCCGTCGATGCGCGAGGCGGGTGCGGGCTCGATCGTGTGCGTGTCGTCGGTAGCCGCGATCGCGGCGGCGACGAACCTCACCGCCTACAAGGTGTCGAAGGCTGGCGTCAACGCGCTCGTGCAGAGCCTCGCCATGTCGAACGCGCGTTTCGGCATCCGGGTCAACGGGATCATGCCGGGCCTGATCGACACCCCTATGGCCGTGGACGCGGTCGCGCGCGCCGTGGGGCGCCCGCGCGAAGAGGTCGCCGACGTGCGGGCCGCGCAGGTGCCGCTCGGCCGGCAGGGCAGCGCGTGGGACGTGGCCAACGCCGCGCTGTTCCTCGCGTCCGACGAGGCCGCGTTCGTCACCGGCGTCGTGCTGCCCGTCGACGGCGGGCAGTCGGCGCGAGTCGGCTGACGCGAGGCCTCCGCGCCACGACGGCAACGGCGACGACGATGAGCGCGGCACCGGCGATGACGCCAGGCGTCGGCCGCTCGTCTCCAACTACCGCGTCGACGACGATGGCGGTGGTCAGCTGCGCGGCGAGCATCGCGAGCGTCGCCCGCAACACGCCGAGCTCGGCGCTGGCGACGGCGAGCGACAGGACGATCGTCACGCCGAGCAGTCCCCCGGCGTACAACCACGGCTCGCTCGGCCAGCGCGGCGTGCCGACCTGCCCTCGGGCGGCGAGGATCGCGACGACCGCCGCCAGCGCGGTGAGCCCGACGGTCACGTTGACGGCCGTGGGCGCGTACGGGTCGCCGACGGCCCGCGCGATGCGTGCGTTGAACGCCGACTGGAAGGCCGTCGCCGCACCGGCGGCGACCACGAACACCACGAGCGCCGGCTCGAACTCGCCGACCGGCGCGCCGACTTGCGACACCACCACGGCTGCGACGGCGATCACCGCGGCGTAGACGCGCGCCGCCGCGACGGGCCGCGCGCCTCCCGGCCCAACGCCGAGCCGGTCGACGAGCACGCCGGTCGTGATCTGACCCGCGAAGAAGGCGACCGAGAAGATCGCCACGCCGATCGTCTTCACCGCCACCGCCCCCGCAAGGACCACCAGCGCCCCACCGAGCCCGGCGGTCAACGTCCACCGCGACACCGGCCACGCGCGGATGGTGCGGAGCCGTGCCCGCGTCGAGGGCCGCAGCGCGAGCACCACGACGACCACCGCGAACGCGGCCGTGAAGTTGACGAGCGATGCCACCAGCGCGCTGCCCACGCGGCCGCCGAGCACAGCGTTGACCTTCGGCTGGACCGCGCCGAGCACGCCCGCCAGCACCGCCACCCCCACCGCCGTCGCCGCGCGGGCCGCCGCCGGGGCCGCCGTTGCCGGGGCCGCGTCCGGAGCCGCGTCCGGGGCCGCCGCCGGGGCCGCGTCCGGGGCCGCGTCCGGGGCCGCCGCCGGGGCCGCCGTTGCCGGGGCCGCCGGGGCCGCCGCCGGGGCCGCGGCCGTCGGTTCGGTGTGCTCTGGTGTCGGGTTGTCGTGGGGACCGGCCGCTGCCGGGTCGTCGTGGCTGGGCATCGATAGGCGGTTGGGCCGGTCTCAGCCGGTGTACCGAGTGCCCACCGGATCGGCAGCCCACGGGGCGAACGCTCCCCACTCGTCCTCGAAGACGAGCTCGGGCAGCGGCTTTCGTCGGACGGGGCCATGGGACCCCTGCGGCCTGCCGAGCGGGATCGTCGCGCTGATCGCCGTCTCGCTCGGTATCCGCAGCAGCTGCCGCAAGTCGTCCTCGACGTAGGCGTGCCACATCGTCATCACCCCGCCATAACCGAGTGCCCTCGCCGCCAGCAGCAGGTTCTGGCAGGCGGGGTACACGCTCGCCCCCTCACTGGGCTGCGGGCTCCGGTAGCGGTTCAGGCACGCCAGGACCACCACCGGGATCTCCTCGAAGTGGTCGACGAAGTGCTGCATCGCCCGCGCCGTCCGCTCCCGCCGCAACGCCCGCTCGTCCACGTTGTCGCCCGCGGTCTCACCCACCGCTCGTTGGCCGGTGCTGTCCCCCGCGCCGGCGCGGCTCTTCTCGGCCCAGCCCTGCCGGAACGCCCGCCCGAGCAACCGCTTGGCTTCGACCGCCTTCGGCCCGTCACGGAGCACCAGGAACCGGAACGGCTGCCGGTTGCTCCCCGACGGCGCGCGAGTCGCGGCGAACAGCATCGTGCTGAGGTCGTGCTCGGCGACCGGTTCGGCCGTGAACCTGCGGATCGCGCGCGTCGTCAGCAGCCCCTCGAGCAGGTCGACCATGGCGGCAGCGTACGAGGCACCGCCGACGGCGCCGGCGGTCGCCATCGTGGTCACGGCGGCTGGTCTGGGTGGGCACTTTGGTCGGTGGTGCGTCGGTCGGTGGTGAGGTGTTGGCCGAGGAGGCCGGCGATGCGGTCGCGTTCGGTTTTCTCGGCGTGGTGCCCTCGACACCTCGGGCGCAGGTTGGCGTAACTGGTGGGCCCGCCGTTGGCGACCGGGTCGACGTGGTCCCACTCCAACCCATGCCGACGCTCGCACCGCTCCTCACAACACGTCACCCCGAAGAACCCCGGAGGCGCACCCACATCCAACGCCGTGCGCAACTCCGCGCTCATCCTCCGACCGAAATGGGCGACCGTGAGGATGTTCTCCCCGTCGTGCACTACGGCCTTGAAGAACGCATCCGCAGCCAGCTCCCGAGCCACCGCCACCGGCACATCGCTCCCCCCGACGATCCGGCACACCTCACCCCCCTCGGCCCGACCCCGCCGCCACGCCCGCAGATCGACGACCACCACCACATCCGCCGACCGCCGCCCACCAACCCCACCACCACCGGCACCCCCGGCACCAGCGGTCATGGCCACCAACGCGTCCGCAGCCAACGCCTCCCGACCATCGATCACCCCGCCACCGTCGCCCCCGCCGCCATCGCGACGGTCGTCGTCGGCGCGGGCGCGTCGTCGCGCCGCCCGCCACAACCGGTCCGCCGCCGCGTCGACACGATTCACCAACGGCACCCCGTCCTCGGGCGGTAACGCACCCGCGAACGCCACCATCCCCAACTCATCGGTCCACCACCGGAACCGCCGCGCCCGCCGCTGACGGCGATGCAGCTCCTCGACCCCGATCCCCTCATGGCGACGGCGGCGCGCCGCCTCCCGCAACCCCGCGAAACCCGACGAACGAGCCGCCTCCAACAACTCCGCCTCACACCCCGGGTTCGCCCGCACCGCAGACGCGATCTCCCGAGCTTGGGCCAACGACAACTCCCCAGAGGCCACCGCCGCCGCCGTCCCCGCACACCCACCGCCGCCCAACGCGCCCGCGACCTCCAACGCCGCCCGCGCCGCCGACACCGACTCTCCGCTGCGCGCCGCCAACCAATGCGCCCCATCCGGAGAACCATCCCGACCGCGAGCACCACCAGCCGTGGCCCGCAACGCGGCAGCCGCCTTCTGCGCCCGGCACACCCGCTCCACCCGAGCCAGCATCTCGACCGCCCGCGCGCACGACTCCGCGTCCGCCGCCGACACATCGAACCCGCGCACCTCCGCGAGGAACGCATCCGCCGCAATCGCCAACGCCCGAACGTCCAACCCCACTCCCCGGATGACGCACGACAGAAACGCCGCTACCGACCTGGGAGGGTCGCCACGTCCGACCCCGAGACACCACCACCATATCGAACACGTGTTCGCCTGTCAACAGGGATTGAAGAGCAAGTCGGCTCGCGGCTCGCGGCGCGTACTCCGATGATCCGCTCCACGTCACGACGCCCCGATGAACCGCGATTCGCGACATCGGGCGCCGACCATGTCGTCCAACTCCGTCCACAATTGCACGGACCACTCACGATCCGCCCTCCCTTGCCGATTCGTTCCAACAAGGCAGACGAGGGGGATCAGATGGCGGCGCCCGGTTGGAATCCAGATCCGCGAGGGCAACACGAGCTTCGGTATTGGGATGGGGAGCAGTGGACCTCCCATGTGTCCGATGCAGGTGTGGTGAGCGCGGATCCCCTCGAGCACACATCCACCGAGGCGAGCACGACGATCGATGCACCGGCAAACGGCGCGGCACCTGGCATGGCCCGTTCGGCATGGCGCGGCTTCCGTCGCCTACCGATCTGGGCGCAGGCGACCGCCGCGGTCGTCCTGCTGGCGGTCGTGGCCGCGCCGATCGCGGGCACCGATCCGGAAAAAGAACTCGTGACGGCCGCCGGTTCATCGGCGGATGCTCCGGCGGCCGACACGACCACGACGACGCAACCACCCGAGACGACCACGACGGCTGCACCACCGACGACCGCCGCGCCCACGATGACGGTCCCCCCGCCACCACCCACGACGGCGAAGCCCGCACCCGTTACGACCGCCGCGCCGGCCACCACGTCCGCACCGCGCGTGACCCCGACGACCGCAGCGCCGCCGCCCGCCGCGGCCGCGAGCGGCTGCCATTCGTCCTACCAAGGCACGTGCATCCCACCCGACGTGAGCGACGCCGACTGCGCGGGAGGCTCCGGCAACGGGCCCTACTACGTGCTCGAGAAGGACATCAGGGTCGTCGGCACCGACGTGTTCGACCTCGACGGCAACGACAACGACGGCCTCGGCTGCGAGAGCTGAACGCGTTCGGAGTCGGTTGGGCGGACCGAACGAGGGGTCATGGGAGCGGGCGAGTCAGC
>DASVEG010000282.1:0-25238 GCA_036380695.1 Acidimicrobiales bacterium | reverse complement strand
GGCACCGGGGGAGGCGCCGACCAACCTCATCAACGCCGGCTTCTACGTGGTCGAGCCGCGCCTGCTCGAGCGCATCCCCGAGAACGCGCGGGTCAACATCGAGCGGGTCACGTTCCCCGCGGTGGCCGCCGACGGGTCGCTGTACGCGCTCGGTTCGGACGCGTACTGGATCGACACGGGCACGGCAGCGTCGTTCCTGCAGGCGAACCTCGACCTCGTATCGGGGCGCCGCGTGGTCGAGGCGGCCGACATCGCCCCGGACGCGACGCAGCGGGCCGACGGCGTGTGGGTGTGCGGGGGCCCGGTGATCGACGGCACCGTCGAGAGCCCTGCCTTCGTGGGCGCGGCCGCGTACGTCGCGAACGGCGCCACCGTCGCGCGGTCGGTGATCGGCGCCGGCGCGCGGGTCGAGCAGGGCGCGCTCGTTGCGGGCTCGGTCCTCCTGCCTGGCGCCCTCGTCCACCGCGGCGCCGAGGTACGCGGCTCGATCGTCGGCCACGGCGCCGTGATCGGCGAAGGCGCGCAGGTCGGTGGCCTCACCGTCGTTCAGGGCGGTGCCGCGGTCGACGCGGGAGCCGCGCTCGACGGCGACCGCGTCCAGGCGGCCTGATCGTGCGAGCGCTCGTCACCGGGGGCGCGGGGTTCATCGGGTCGACGCTCGTCGACCGTTTGCTCGCCGAAGGCCACGCGGTCGATGTCGTCGACGACCTGTCGTCGGGAACGCTCGGCCATCTCGCCGACGCCCGCTCGTCGACCGACCACGACTTCACGTTCCACCGCCTCGACATCCGGTCGCCCGAGCTCGTCGACCTGATCGTGCGCCGGAAGCCCGAGGTGGTGTTCCACCTCGCCGCGCAGATCGACGTGCGGGTGTCTGTTGCCCGTCCCGTGTTCGACGCCGAGGTCAACATCATCGGCAGCCTCAACGTGCTCGAGGGCGCGCGGCAGGCCGGCTCGAGAAAGGTCGTCTTCGCGTCGAGCGGCGGCACGATCTACGGCGCGCCGGACGCGGTCGAGCTGCCCGTGCGGGAGACGCACCCGCAACAGCCGGTGTCGCCGTACGGCGTCGCCAAGAAGGCGGTGGGGGACTACCTCGCCGCGTACCGCGAGCTGCACGACCTCGAGTTCAGCGCGCTCGCCCTCGCCAACGTCTTCGGTCCCCGGCAGAACCCGCACGGCGAGGCAGGCGTCGTCGCCATCTTCGCCAACCGCCTCCTGGCGGGGGAGCGGTGCACGATCTACGGCACCGGCGCCAAGACCCGCGACTACGTCTTCGTCGACGACGTCGTCGACGCCTTCGCCCGCGCCGTCGACCGCGGCGACGGGCTGGTGTTGAACATCGGCACCGGTGTCGAGACGTCCGACCGCCGCTTGTACGAGGCGGTCGCCGCGGCCGTCGGCGTCGACGAGGAGCCGGCGTACGCGCCAGACCGGCCGGGGGACCTCCAACGATCCGCCCTCGACCCCGGGCGGGCCGCGATCCACCTCGGCTGGAAGCCGTGGACGACCGTGGAGATGGGGATCACCGCCACCGTCGACTACTTCCGCCGCGACCGCAGCTAGCGGTACTGACCACTACCGTCCCCTTCGCTTTTGGCCAAAAAGTGGGCTCCCAGCCCACTTTCTGGCCAAAAGCGAATCGTGGGGGGCCAAAGGCGAACCGTGGGGCTAGCGGAACAGGTCTTCCGACGGGTGGCGAACGACCTCCCGGCGCACCGAGCCCTCGCGTAGCCACGCCGGGTCGACGCCGCGGACGATCGCGACGGGCACGCCCTTCGCCTTGCCCATCACGAGCTCGGCGGCCGATGCGATCTCGTCGGCCACGGCCACCTCGGTCACCTGCAGCTCGCGGCCCTGGGAGTCCTCCGTGCCGCGCAGGTCGACGACGGCGGCGATGCCGGCCACGCCCAGCGCGACGTCGGTGAGGCCGCGCCGCCACGGTCGCCCGAACGTGTCGCTCACGATCACCGCGACCTCGAGCCCGGTGCGCGCCCGGAGCCCGTCGCGCACACGGCGGGCCGATCGGTCGCTGTCGACGGGGAGGAGCGCGGCCCATCCTCGCTCGACGTTCGACAGGTCGACCCCCGCGTTTGCGCACACGAACCCGTCCGCCGTCTCCGAGATGACGAGGTCGCCCCGGCGACGGAGGACGCGCACCGACTCGCGTTCGACGATGGCCTTGTGGGCGACCGGATCGTCGGGGTCGACCGCTTCGAGCCGGCCCTCGGCCTTCGACACGATCTTCTGGGTTACGACGACCACGTCGCCGTGCTCGAGGGGTGCGCCGCTCGCCACGATGAGGTCGGCGATGACGTCGCCTGGCCGCACCTCGCCGATCCCCTCGACGGGCAGGATCGAGATCGCGCCGGCGCTCACTTCCCCACCACCACGCGCCCGAGCGCGGCCGCGGTCTCGGGGTCGCGCATGACCGTCGGGACGACGACCGCCCGCACGCCCTCCGCCTCGACGGCCGCGGCGAGGCCGGCGTCCGCTTCGTCGACGACGAGGGTCGCCGCGTAGGGCGCGTAGATGCGGGCGACGCCGACGACCGTCGGCTCGTGTCCCAACTCGCGGAGGAGCCGGTCGGCCGGGCCCTTCAGGGCCGCGCCCGCGACGATCGGCGAGACGGCGACGACGTCGTCGCGCCTGGCGGTCACCGCGTCCCGTGCGCCGGGGACGGTGAGGATGGGTTCGATCGACACGATCGGGTTCGACGGGCAGATCACGACTCGGTCCGCAGCGGCGATGGCGTCGAGCACGCCGGGCGCGGGTGCGGCCGTCTCGGCGCCGGCGAACCGCACCGCGGAGACCGCCACCCCGTGCTGCCGGGCGACGAAGTACTCCTGAAAGCCCACCTCCTCGCCGGTCTCGGCGAGCGTGATGCGGGTGGCGACGCGGTCGTCGGTCATCGGCAGGAGCCGAACCGAGATCGCCCATCTGGCCGCGATCTCGGCCGTGACCGTGGTCAGCGACGCACCGTCGGCGAGCCGGTCGGTCCGGTAGAGGTGGGTGCCGAGGTCGCGGTCGCCCAGGCGGAACCAGGCCGCGCCGCCGTAGTCCGCGAGCATCTCCATCGCCTGCCAGGTCTCGCCGGCGAGCCCCCACCCCCGCTCGGCGTCGTTGGCACCCGCCAGCGTGTACGTCACCGTGTCCAGATCGGGGCAGATGCGCAGCCCGTGCAGGTCGAGGTCGTCGCCGGTGTTCACGACGGCGGTGATCAAGGACGGGTCGGTGGCGGCCGACAGTCCAAGCAGCATCCGGGCCGCGCCGACGCCCCCTGCCAGTGCGCACACCGTCGTCACCCCGCCATTGTGGAGGCAATAGGAGCGGTGGTACCGCCCCTATTGCCTCCGGAACGCGGGGTAGTGGCCGCCGGCGCGGGCTCGACCTCCGGTTGAGGGTGAGATCACCACACACCGTGAACCCTCAGCTAGGCCAAATGGGGCCCAAGTGAACGGTGACAGCGGCTCAAGGCCACTCACCGTGGTGTCGAGACACCAGGCATGCAACGGAGGGTGGTTGGCAGCCTGCTCGCGTTCGTTCTCGCCGTGCTGGGGCTGGTGGTGGGCGTCGCGTCGCCCGCGAGCGCCGCGGACGACACCGCAGAGCGCCAGTTCGTCGATCTGATCAACGTGGAGCGCCGCGCCAAGGGCATGGGCGAGCTGTCGATCCGCGGCGAGCTGGTGTCGGTCGCCAGGGGCTGGAACGTCGTGATGATGGGGACTGGGGGCCTGGTGCACAACCCGAACCTCGCCTCGCAGCTGCCGTCGGACTGGTTGCGGTTCGGCGAGAACGTCGGCTTCGGTTCGACGGTCGACGGGCTGCACCGCGCGTTCATGGAGTCGACGGGTCACCGGGCCAACATCCTCGGCGACTTCAACCAGATCGGCGTCGGCGTCGATCGCGACGCCCAGGGCCGCATGTGGGTGACGGTCGACTTCATCAAGAGCTCGATCGTGAGGACGGACGTCGTCACGGTGTCGACGGGGACGGCGGCCGGCGGCGGCTGCGGCCCGAACCAGAACCCGCCCCAGCCGGCGACGAAGACCGGCGCGACCGGCTACTACGTGCTCGGCTCCGACGGGGCGATCTTCGCCTACGGCAACGCCCCCTACAAGGGCGGCGTGCCCCAGCTCGGCCTGCGCATCGACGCCGTGCTGATGACCCTCACGCCTAGCCACTCCGGCTACTGGATCGCCGGCAGGGACGGCGGCATCTTCTCGTTCGGCGACGCCGCCTTCTACGGCTCGGTGCCCGGCCTTCGCCTCGGCGTTCCGGTGACGGCCATCGACCTGAAGCCCACGCCGACCGGCAAGGGCTACTGGATCCTCGGGGCCGACGGCGGCATCTTCTCGTTCGGCGACGCCGGCTTCTACGGGTCGCTCCCTGGCATCGGCGTGCGCAACCGTGCGGTGCGCCTGGTCCCGACGCCCAGCGGCAAGGGCTACTGGATCCTCGGGGCCGACGGCGGCATCTTCTCGTTCGGCGACGCCTCGTTCTTCGGCTCGGTGCCGGGCCTCGGCGTGCGGGCCACGGGCATCTCGATGGCCAGGACGGTCAAGGGCTCCGGCTACTGGATCCTCGGCGCCGACGGCGGCATCTTCTCGTTCGGCGACGCCCCGTTCTACGGGTCGGTCCCTGGCCTCGGCCTGTGCGGCACGGTCACCGGCGTGCAGATCTCGCCCACCATCGCCGGTGCCGGGTACTACATCGTGTCCGACCGCGGCCGGGTGTTCTCCTTCGGCGACGCCCCGTACCTCGGGGAGCCGTCGTCCCTCGGCATCGTCGCCAGGGACGTCCAAGCCGTCCGCAAGTAGTCGCCCCCCAGAACGCGTCTGGGGAGGTGAACGGGGATGATCCTGGTTCGGCAGGAGGTTCCCGTACGCTGTCGTCCCCGTGACCAAGCGACGCTCCTGCCTGGTCGCGGCTCTTGCGACGCTCGCCGCGGCTCTCCTCGTTGCCCCCGCCCCGCCCGCCACCGCCTACCCCGCCGACCGCGTCGAGCTGGTCGGCCACGGATGGGGACACGGAAGGGGCATGGGCCAGTACGGTGCCCTCGGCTACGCCATCGACCACGGCTGGTCGTACGAGCAGATCCTCGGCCACTACTACTCGAACACCACGATGGGCTCGCTGCCGGGCGGCGACGGCGGCTACGGCATCAGCGTTCGGGTGATGGACCGCAACGCCACCGACACCATCGTCACCGGCCCGCTCACCGTCGAGCAGTGGCCCGAGGTCGGCGAGGTCAACGCCGCTCTCGTCCGCCGCACGTCGGGCGGCGCGTGGGAGCTGTTCACGGGCAACACGTGCGCCGGTCAGCCGTGGACGTCACGAGGGGTCAAGTCCGCCGGCTTCGTCCGGCTGTCGCCGGCCGCTGGCGCTTCCCTCACGATCTGCCTGTCGAACGGCACGCGCAACGTGCGGGGCACGGTCAGGGCCGACGACGTCGACGGTCAGCAGGTCACCGTCAACGACCTCGCCATGGGCGACTACCTCCGCGGCGTCGTGCCGCGCGAGTCGCCTGCGTCGTGGGGCAGCCTCGACCGCAGCGGCGACGACAACGCAGGCATGCACGCGCTGCGGGCGCAGTCGGTCGCGGCCCGCTCCTACGCCGCGGCCGAAGACCGCTGGCCGGGCGTCGCCAAGACGTGCGACACGATCTCCTGCCAGGTATACGCCGGCATCTCGCAGACCATCAACGGGTCGACGGTGTCGGAGAGCTCGAACACGAACCAGGCGATCGCCGAGACCGGTGGCCTCGTGCGGCACATGTCGAGCGGCGCCATCGCCCGCACCGAGTTCTCGTCGTCGACGGGAGGCTGGACCGCGGGCGGCACCTTCCCGGCCGTGCCTGACGCGGGCGACACGACGGTCTCGAACCCGAACCACACCTGGCGCACGTCGATCCCCGTCACCAACATCGAGGCGAAGTACGGCAAGGGCTCGCTGTCGAACATCGAGATCCTCGCCCGCAACGGCCTCGGCGAGGACGGCGGCCGCGTCACCAGCATGCGCCTCTCGTTCTCGGGTGGCGGCGTCACCATCAGCGGCGACAAGTTCCGGCAGGACTTCGGCTTGAAGTCCGACTGGTTCACCGTCTCGAACAGCGGCGCGTTCCCGTACCACGTGGTCACCCGCGACGGCGGCGTGTTCTCGTTCAACGGCGCGCAGTTCCACGGGTCGCTGCCAGGCATCGGCGTGCGCACGCCGGTGAAGGACATCACCGAGGGCCACGGCGGCTACTGGATCCTGGGCGAGGACGGCGGCGTGTTCAGCTTCGACGTCGACTTCCACGGCTCGATGGGCGGCAAGCGCCTGAACTCACCGGTCGTGGGCATGGAGGCGACGCCGACGCGCAACGGCTACTGGCTCGTCGCCGCGGACGGCGGCATCTTCAGCTTCGGCGACGCGAGCTTCCACGGGTCGACCGGCTCGATGGCCCTCAACGCGCCGGTCGTCGGCATGTTCCCGACCAACACGGGCGGTGGCTACTGGATGGTCGCGACCGACGGCGGCATCTTCACCTTCGGCAACGCGGCGTTCAAGGGGTCGACCGGTGGCATGCGGCTGAACCTGCCGGTGTTCGCGATGGCGGCCACGCCGAGCGGCAACGGGTACTGGTTGGTCGCGCGCGACGGCGGCATCTTCACCTTCGGCGACGCGCCGTTCCTGGGCTCGCTGCCCGGTCGCGGCGTGCGCGAGACCGCGGTGGAGATGCTCCCCAGCCCGAGCGGCCAGGGCTACCTCATCGTCACCGCGGAAGGCCGCGTCTACGGCTTCGGCGACGCCCCGTCGGCGGGTGGTCCGCGCGACGTCGGTGCCGGCCCCAGCCCCACGGTCGGGGCGGGCGCCGTCCCGACGAGCTAACCCGGCAGCAACGCGGTGGTCGACGTCGTCGTGGTCGTCGCCGGCGGCGTGGTCGTGGTGGTCGGCGGCGGGGGCGTCGCTGGCGGCGGTGCGTTCTTCAACGCGATGTCGATGGCAGGTGCGGCGCCGCTCATGCCCGGCTTCGCGCCGTGGAACCTCGCATCGCCGAACGTGAAGATGCCGCCGTCCGCGCCCATCACGTAGTAGCCCTCGCCCGTCGGCGTGATGCGGATCTGCACGGTCTTGGCCGTGCCCGACAACCGGAGCCCCGGCACGCTCCCGTAGAACGGCAGCGGGCCGAACGTGAAGATGCCGCCGTCGGACGCCTGCAACCAGTACCCGCGACCGTCGGGCCGCGGCGCCATCGACACGACTGGCGCGTTGAGGCGCATCGACCCGGTCGACCCGTGGAACGGCGCGTCGCCGAACGTGAACACGCCACCGTCGCCGGCGAGCAGCCAGTAGCCGCGACCGGTCACCGTCGACGCCATCGAGATGATGGGCGAGTTGAGTCGTTGCGAGCCCGTCGAACCGAAGAAGGCGGCGTCGCCGAACGAGAACACGCCACCATCGGCGCCGAGGACCCAGTAGCCGCGGCCGGTCGGCGTCGGCTCGAGGCGCACGACCGCGCCGTTGAGCCGCATGCCCTCCGTCGACCCGTGGAAGCCGGCGTCGCCGAACGCGCTGACCCGCCCGTTCGCGGACAGCAGCCAGTACCCGTTGCCGCTCGGGGTCGACGCCATCGACATCACCGGGGCGGGTACCGCGCCGGCGCCGCCGAGGTACGGGGCGTTGCCGAACGAGTAGATCGCGCCGTCGCGCCCCAACGTCCAGTAACCGGTCGTGGGCTGGCGCGTTCGTGCGGACGCGGCGAGGTGGTTCGACTCCCAGCGGATCGCCGGCAGCCACTCGTAGAGGCGCCCGCCAGGGCACGCGGTCTCGCCGACGTCGCGGTGGCCGACCACGACCGGCCCAGGGCCGTTCGACCAGTTGACCTGCCCGAGCAGGTTGACGTCGTGACGATCGGCCTTCCACGCGAGCACGTGCTCGAGCGCGTTGATGGACGCGCGGGTCGGTGTCGCGCCGGTGAAGTCGCCGAGCAACGACACGCCGACCGTGCCGGTGTTGTTGCCGGCGACGTGCGCGCCGACGACGCCGTGGCCCTTCACGTCTTCGCCGGTGACGGTCTCGCCGGGGGCGTACTGGCGGCTGTACCTGCCCTCGTACACGCGGCCCCGGGAGTCGACGAGGAAGTTGTAGCCGATGTCGTTCCAGCCGTTCACCCTCGTGTGGTAGGCGTAGATCGCCCTGATGGTCGCGGCCGGATCCGGCCCTTCGCCGCCCGCGGTGTGGTGCACCGCCATGCGTGTGATCGGGGCGAACGACGGGGGCTCGTTGCCGCGGATCGACTCGTCCGCGCCCCACTCGCTGCGCCGGACGATGGCCGGCGGCGACACCTTCGGGTCGGTGACCGACGCGCTCGCGGTCGACGTCGCCGCCCGCTCGACGACGAGTCGGCGCGGGCCGTTGGCGGTGTCGATGGCGACGACCTCCAGCTCGCTGGGCGCGCCGTCGACGACGCGAACCTGCGCCTCGCGAGCGTCCTTCGCCACGAGCAGCCCGGACAGGTGGATGCCGCGCGCCTCGTCGCCGAGGTCGTGCGCGACCTCGACCGTCTCCCATGGCCGCCACGCCTCCGTCGGCGTCGATCGCCAACGCAGCGCGATCACGTCGGTCTCTTCCCCCTGCCAGCGCACGCCGAGGTGCGACGACGGGTAGCCGAGGTCGACGGTGGCTCCGGGCGCGGCGTCCACCTCGTCGACGCGCACGACCGGCGCGCCCCAGCTCGTGCGAACGGGGAGCACCGTCGCGCAGAGCACGACGATCACGGCGACGACGACCCGGCGAGGGGTCAGGGGGAAGTGCAAGACGCGACTCGCTTCGTTCGGCCCGCCCGAACCTTCAAGGTACCGGGGGTCTAGATCGGCAGCGCGGCAGTGCGGACTGAGCGGTTACGCCTGTGCAGCGGGATACCGGCTCGTCGCCCTCCCGACAACCGCTTCTTCGCACTACTCCGCGCGCGGCGCGGTACTTCTGCGGAAAAGCCAGCCGGAGGGGTGGGCCGGCGCGTCGCGGTCAGAGCTGGGCGGCGCGGTGGTCGGCGGCGAGCGTGATGCCGACGATCGGCTTGTTGAGCGGCGTCCCGCCGGTCGAGCCGAGGAACGGCGCGGCCCCGAACGAGAAGATGCCGCCGTCGCTGGCGACGAGCCAGTAGCCGCGCCCAAAGCAGGTCGGCACCATGCCGACGATCGGCTTGTTGAGCGGCATGGCCCCGGTCGAGCCGTGGAACGCGGCATCGCCGAACGAGAAGATCCCGCCGTCGGTGGCGACCATCCAGTACCCGGCGCCGGTGGGCGTGCGGGAGATGGCGACGATCGGCTTGTTGAGCGGCATCGCGCCGGTGGAGCCGTGGAAGAAGGCGTCGCCGAACGAGAAGATGCCGCCGTCGCTGGCCACCAGCCAGTAGCCGTCGCCGGTGCGGGTGCCCGCCATGCCGACGATCGGCTTGTTGAGCGGCATCGCGCCTGTCGACCCGTAGAAGCGCGAAGGCTCGTCGGCGTGCTGGTACGTGAAGATGCCGCCGTCGCTCGCGACGAGCCAGTACCCGCGCCCGTTCGGGAACGGCGCGATGCCGACGATCGGCGCCTTGAGCGGGAGGCTGCCGGCCGAGCCGTAGAACGTTGCGTCGCCATAGGCGAACACGCCGCCGTCGGCCGCCGCCATCCAGTAGCCACGGCCGGTTGGCGTCCTCGCCATGCCGACGATGGGCGAGTTGATACGCGTGCCGCCGGCCGAGCCGTGGAACGGCGCATCGCCGAAGGAGAACAACCCGCCGTCGCTCGCCACCATCCAGTAACCGAGGCGCTCCGCCGGAGCGGGCTTCGAGCCGGCGGACGCGGCGCGCACCGCGTTGGCGATGTCGAGCGCGCCATTGCCGTGCTCGACGTCTGGCCCGCCCACCCCGGCCTCACGCGCGGTGGCACGCAGCAGCGTGACCACCTCGCCTGCCGGCTTGTTGTGCGGTGGCCCCATCAGGATCGCCGCCGCGCCCGCGACGTGGGCCGCCGACATCGACGTGCCCGAGTCGTAGAAGAACGCGTACTCGGCGCGAAGCGGGTCCCACGACTCCTGGAAGACGCCGTTGCGCGGATCTTGGGGGTTGCCGACGCGGCCCTCGGCGGACAGGTCGCCGCCCGGCCCGGTGATGGCGAGCTCGCACGAACCGTTGGAGTACGCGGCGCGAGCCGCGTCCCAGCGGTGCCCGCCAACGGCCACCGCGCCGGGGCACGCCGCCGGGTACGCGACCGGCAGCAAGCCGGCGCCCGACTCGTTGCCCGCGGCGGCGACGAGGAGGACACCACGCGACGTCGCGTACGTGACCGCGTCGCACAGGGTCTTCGAGTAGTCGCCCGCGAGCGAGAGGTTGACGATCTTGGCGCCGCGGTCGACGGCCCAGACGACCCCTTCGGCGGTGTCCGAGACCGAGCCCGATCCCTCGTCGTCGAGGACACGAACGGGCATGAGGCGCGCGTCCGGGGCCACGCCTGCGACGCTCGCGTGGAGGCGCGGCTCGCCCGTGGCGACGTTGCCGGTGAACTGCGCGATCGTCCCCGCGATGTGCGTGCCGTGACCGTTGTCGTCGTCTGGCGGCGTGCCCCGGGTGACGAGGTCGATGCCTGGCAGGAGGCTGTGCTCGAAGCCGTCGTAACCGCCGACGCCGCCGCGGCCGATGCCGGTGTCGACGATCGCAACGACCACGCCGTCGCCGAGGCCGTTCCGGTAGATCGGGTGCCAGTTCGCGCCGCCGGGGTCGGTCGACGGCTCCTTGAGGTTCCACTGGAGCGGGAAGGCGTTGTCGGGCACGTGGTTCGTCGCGTGCACGCGGCCGTCGACCTCGACCGACTCCACGTCGGCGCGGCTGCGGTAGGCGGCCATCGCGGCGCGAACGTCGCCGACCTGAACGACATCGGTCCGGAGGGCTGCGAGCCTCCGCAACGATCGCCCGCCGGCCGCGGCGTGCGCGGCGCGGGACGATGCAGGCGTCCGGAACCGAACGAGGAGCCGGCCCGATGACGCGTGCTGCGCGACGTCGCCGCTACCCGGCTGCTCACCGGACCGCGCCGGTTCGGAGGCGGCGGGAAGCGGGGCGAACGCCAGTGCGCCGCCCAGCACCAGAGCGAGCGAGGCAGACCGGACGGGACGGGGGAAGCGACGCATGCGGTTCGCCAACGTACCGGAGGGTGGCAGTAGATTCGGACCGCCATGGCCGCTTCTGCGACGTCTTTTCCGCGCGCGGCGCTCGCCGAGGAGATCGCGGCCGCAGCCGACGAGCGGGAGGGCGACCCGTCCTTCCCGTCGGCCCGCATCGCCAAAATCCGGTCGCTGGCGGCGCGGCTCGGCGCGGCGAAGGTCGATCCTGGCGACATCCGCCATGCCGCGCTCTTGTTGGAGCGTCACGCGGTCATCGACCTTCAGGTGCCCACCGCGTCGCGCGTGCCCGGCGTGCAGCTCGTCAAGCGCGCGGTGAAGCAGTTGATGATCTGGTACCTCCGCTTCCTTGCCGCGCAGGTCACCGCGCTCGGGCACGCGACCGCTCGCTTCGGCGTCACCGTCGCGTCGCGCGTCGACAGCATGGAAGCCGAGATCGAGGAGCTACGCGCCCGCGTCGCCCGCCTCGAGGGCGAGTGACGCAGACGATCCACCAGTTCGTCCCCAACTTCGCCTCGGGGGATGCGATAGGGACGCACGTGCGCCACAGCCAGCGGGTGTTGCGCGACGCCGGTTTTCGAAGCGAGATCTTCTACGACGAGGCGCAGGCATCGGTGAAGAAGCTCGGTCGCCACTGGTCGCAGTTCGATCGCGCGCGGGACGGCGAAGACGGTCGCGCGTGGATCCTCTTCCAGCTCTCGACCGGGAGCGCGATGACCGACGCGGTGCTCGAGCTCGACCTGCCCTACGGCGTGTACTTCCACAACGTGACGCCGCCGTCGTTCTTCGAACGATGGGAGCCGGGCGCGGCCGAGAACCTGCGTCGCGCGTTGCACGACGTGCGGCGGCTCGCGCCGAGATCGAGGTTCGCGCTGGCGAACTCCCGGTTCAGCGAGCAGACGCTGGTCGAGGTCGGGTACTCGCCGACCGAGGTGGTGCCCGTGCTGTTCGACTACGCCGAGCTGCACGACGCACCGAACGCGAAGGTGCTCGCGCGGCTGCGACGCGACGAGGGCACGCGGGTGCTCTTCATCGGGCGCGTTGCGCCGAACAAGTGCCAGCACGACCTGATCGCCGCCGTCGCCGCGTATCGCGAGGTGTTCGACGCGACGGCGAGACTGACACTCGTGGGCGGCCGCACGTCGAACGTGTACTACCGGTCGCTCGAGGTGTTGGCCGACGAGCTGGGCGTCGCCGACTCGGTCGAGCTCACCGACTCGATCCCCGACGACGAGAAGCTCGCGTACTGGCAAGCGGCGGACGTCTACTTGAACCTCTCCGAGCACGAGGGGTTCACGGTCCCGCTGGTCGAGGCCATGCACCTCGGGGTGCCGATCGTCGCGTTCGCGTCGAGCGCCGTCAGCGAGACGCTCGGCGACGCGGGGATCCTGCTCACCGACAAGGACCCGGTCGTGGTCGCCGCCGCGATCGACCGCGTCGTCCGCGACGAAGCGTTGCGCAAGGAGCTGGTCGACGCTGGGTACGAGCGGGCGCGCACGTTCGCGGTCGAGGCGACGGGGCCAGTGCTCGTCGACGCGGTGAAGCGGGCGGTCGCCGGTGGCTGACGCCGGGCGCGTCGCTATCGTCCCGACCCGGTACGGCGACGGCGTGATCGGCGGGTCGGAAGACGTGATGCGCGAGCTCGCGCACGGCCTCGCGAAGCGCGGGTGGGACGTCGACGTGCTGACCACGTGCGCGCGCAGCCACTACCACTGGCGGAACGAGTACGCGCCGGGGCTGTCGCAGGACGGCGCCGTCACCGTCCATCGCTTCGCGACGGTGCAGGACGGCGAGAAGACGAGAAGGGACGTGCTCGAAGGGCGCATCCAGCTCGGGTTGCCGATCAGCCCAGACGAGCAGCGGACGTGGCTGCATGGCAACGTCCGCGTGCCCGACCTGTTCCACCACCTCGTCGTGAGCTCGTCGCGGTACGACGCCATCGTGGTCTCGCCGTACCTGTTCTGGACGACGGCAACCTGCTGGCAGATCGCGCCGGAGAAGACCGTGGTGATGCCGTGCCTGCACGACGAGCACTACGCATACCTCGACCTCTTCCGCCCCATGCTCAGCGAGGCCGCGCAGCTGTGGTTCCTCGCGGAGCCCGAGCATGAGCTCGCGCACCGGCTGCTCGCGAGCGGCCCCGCAGCCGAGCTCGCCCCACATCGGACCACGGGGGCCGGGGTGTTGCAGCCCGCCGCGTACGACCCCGACGGCTTCCGGGCGCGCCATGGGCTCGGCGACCGCCCGTTCGTGCTCTACGCCGGTCGCCGCGAGGAAGGCAAGGGGTGGCCGCACCTGCTCGGCGCGTTCACGAAAGCCGTCCTCGAGTACGGCGCCGACCTCGACCTCGTAACCCCAGGCGTTGGCCCCGTCGATGCACCCGCCGCGGTCGCGGGCCGTGTCCACGACCTCGGGTTCGTCGCGACCGACGACCTCCCTCACGTGTTCGCGGCGGCGAACGCGTACGTGCAGCCGAGCGCGAACGAAAGCTTCTCCCGCACGATCATGGAGGCCTGGCTCGCCGGCACGGGCGTGATCGCGAACGCCGCGAGCGACGTCGTCGCGTGGCACTGCAAGCGCTCGGGTGCCGGGGTGCTCTACGACCATCCCGAGCAGCTCGTGCAGGCGCTCGTGCTGCTCGCCGCGGATCCCGACATGCTCGACGGCCTCGCCGCGCGCGGCCGCGAGTACGTCGTCGACGAATACTCGCCGTCGCTCGTGCTCGACCGCATGGAAGAGGGGCTGAGGAGCCTGTGACCGCGGTGATCGAGCGCGTGTTGGTCGCCGCGCCGTACCCGACGATGCCGGGGGCACCCGCGGGGCGTGCGTTCGCGCTCGTCCGGTCGCTCACGGCCGAGGGACACGACGTGCTCGTCGTGTCGCCGGAGCCGTCGGCGGCGCACGCCATCGCCGACCCCGGTGGCGCAAAGGGCGCGCTGCGGCTCGCGTCGCTCGCCGCGGGCCGCGACCGGCTCGTCGTGCGTCTCGACGCGTCCGCCCTCGCGGTGTCGGCCGACCCCCCGAGGCTGTTCCCGGCGCGCATGGCCCTTGGCGTCGCGCTGTGGCGCGCCCGCCGTGCGGAGCTTCTCCTCGACCGCGTGCCTGCCGTCGTGAGCACGCGGTGGGCGTCGCTCGTCGCGGCGCGTGCCGCGTCGATCACGGTGGCGACCGACGCGGAGCGCGACGCGTTGGTGCGCGCCGGTGTCGTCGCCGATCGGGTCGAGGTCGACGCCACGCTCGCGGAGGCGACGCCTGCCGTCGCGCACCGGGTCGACGTCGCGGCGACGGGTCCGGCCACCGCGACGGCGGAGGCGATCGAGGAGCTCATCCGCCGCCGCGCCGCGGACGTGCTCGGCGCGGGCGAAGGCGAGGCCGGTGGCGCGGAGGGACCGCGTGGCGTGAGCGCGGCGAGCCGCCCCCTGCGTCACCTCGTCCCGCTCGAACGCCCGATGGTGCAGTCGCGCAAGCCGGGCGTCGCGTACGTCAAGCGCGTGCAGCTCCGCCTGCTCGGCTGGATGTTCGACTGGGTCATCCAGCACGTCAACCGTCTCCAGCAAGCCGCCATCGAGTCGGTCGAACTGGCCGACCGCTCCCGCCGCTAGCCCGCCTGATCCGTTTTGTGTGCGAATGGCGCATCATCGTGCGCCATTCGCACACAAAACGAGATGAGCGCGGCGGCGGCGCGGGCGAAGGAGTGGTCGGCGGCGTAGCGGCGGGCGGCGTCCGACATGGCGCGGCGGCGAGCGGGGGAGTCGAGGATGTCCGCGACGACGGCGGCGATGTCCGCCGCGGCGGCACCCGGCTCGACCTTGGCGACGGCGTCGTCCGGCAGGTCGCGGGCGGGGCCGATGGCGGTGATGACGGTCGGCACGCCGGCGGTGAGGCAGTCGCCGACCGCGCCCGAAGACTCGCCGTGGGTCGCAGCCCTGAGCTGCACGGCCACCCACGCGCGATCGAGCCACGCCAGGTAGCTCTCCTCCGGCAACGTGCCGGTGAGCTCGACGCCCTCGCCCCGGAGGGCGTCGGCTTCCGACGGGCCGACCGGGCCGACGAACACGAGCTGCGCGTCGCGGTGCGTGCCGCGTACGAGCTCGAACGCCTCGACCACGACTGCTGCCTGCTTGCGGTCGTTGACGACGCCGAACGTCGCGACGACGGGCGGGCCGGTGCGTTGGTCCGCGGGCGTGGGATCGCGCAGCGGCACGGCCCCGACGCTGAACGGCAGCACGGCGAGCTTGCCGCGGTCCGCCGGTCGGGCGTCGAGGCGCGCCAGCTCCAGCGCGAACCGCGACGTCACGAGGTACTGGTCGCTCGCGGCGATCGCGTCGCGCGCCATGAGAACGGACCAGCGGTCGGCGTCGGCCGGCGCGATCTCGCCGCTCGTGCCGAGCCCTTCCGACAGCCCGTCGTACATCGCGTGCAGCGCCGCTCCGAACCCGCCCGGCGCGGCGTCGCGGTGCTGCCACGGGGCGAAGCGGTAGAGGTTGGTCAGGCGCACGTCGTGCGCGATCACGGTCCCTCGTCGCAGGCGCAGCAGCGCGGCGAGCGCTCCGGTGTGGAACTCGCTGTTGCCGAGCGACCAGACCAGCGCGTCGAACCGCCCCTCCAGCGCCTCGATCTGTTCCAGCGCGCCGAGGCGGTGCAGGTGCACGCCTTCCGGCACGCGAGCCGCCTCCACGGCCTCGCGTTCGTGCGGCGGGCCGTCGACGAAGGCGTGCACCTCGACGTCGCCGCTCTTCGCCAGCTCGCCGAGGAGCTGGAAGCTGTAGTCGCTGACGCCGCCGGGAATCGGGGGAAGCGGCGTCACGAACGCCATCCGCGGCGGTCTTGCGCGCTCCATGGGAGGGACTCGCCCCTGGTGTCGCGTAGCTCGGTCGTGCGCGATCCGCTCGTACACCGCGAGCGTCTCCCGCGCGACGTCTGCCCACGTGCGGGGCGGGCGCTCCCTCGCCCAACGCACGAGCCGTTCCCGGTGCGTGCGGTCGGTCAACGCGCGCGCGATCGCGTCCGCTATCGACTCGACCTCGGTCGGGTCGAACAACGCCTCAGGTGGGAGCAGCTCTGGCGTCGAGGACGTGTTCGCGCCGATGGCCGGCGTGCCGCACGCGAGCGCCTCCGCGACAGGGAGGCCGAAACCCTCGTACAGCGACGGCCAGACGACGAGGTCGGCGGCTTGATTGAGGGCGACGAGGGTGTCCTCCGGCACGAAGCCGGTGACGACGAGGCCGTCGCCGAAGCCGAGCTGGGTGGCGCGCACTTCGTAGTGGTTGCGTTCGAGGGGCTCGACCTTGCACGCGACGACGAGCTTCCATCGCGCCGTCACCCGCTCGCCCGCCCTGCCCCATGCCTCCAGCAACCGCTCGAGGTTCTTCCGCTCGTCGGTGCCGCCCGTGTAGAGGACGAAGCGACCGTCGACGCCCGCGGGCAGCCGGCTGCCGTCGACGTCGCCAGGCACGAACACCGACGACGGTGCGAGCTCGGTGACGGTCGTGCGCGTGCCGTCGCCGGCGACGCCCAACACGCGCGCCGCGTCGCCCGCCGAGTGGCGGCTGATCGCGATGAGGTGATCGGCCTGCCTCACCAGCTCACGGCGAACGCGGTACCGCCGCCGCAGGCCCGCGTCCGCGAGGTAGCTGTCGGCCAAGGCCTCGGGGATCATGTCGAAGACGGTGCACACGAGCTTCGGTCCCCGCCGCGCCCGCCTGGGGAAGAGCTGGTCGAGCGGGATCGAGAGCTCGAACGGCGACGCCAGGTGCACGATGTCGGCGTCTTCGTAGGGCGCTTCGTCGGTGAACCGCAGCTTGCCGCTCGCGACGAGGGGCTCGATCCCGCCAGGCGCAGGCAGCGTGGGGTTGAGGACGTACGCGCGGACGGCGGACGCGTCGATGGCCTCTATCGCGATGGCCAGCTCGCGCACGTATCGGGCGACACCGCGATCGCGGTGCGACACGCTCTGCGCACCCTGCAGGTCGACGACGACCGAGGTCACGCGGACAGTTGAGAGCGGAGCTCCGCGACCTCGGCCCGCAGGTCGTCGACCGTCGCCCGCAGCTCGGCGATGGCGCGCCCCAACAACGCGGCGACCTCGGTCGACGCGTCGAGGTCGTCGGTGACGATCCGCCTGACCTCGATGGTGGCGATGCGCACGTCTTCGACCTGGCGCGTGAGCTGGTCGAGCTTCGGCGCCGTCGCCTCGTCGACGCGGTTGCCGACCCACCGACCGAGCGGACCGGCGAAGCGGCGGGCGCCGCCCCCGCTCGCGGTCATCGCAGCACCTCCACCTTGATGGGCAGCGCGACGAGGCCCTCGTCCCGCCCGCCTGCCGCGACTTCGAAGCGGCGCTTCTGTTCCCAGTGGTCGTACACGAGCCCCCCGAGCGTGTGCGCGCCGACGGTCAACGCATACGTGCCGTCGAGCAGCGGAACGTCGTCCATGCGGAACCGCACGGTGACCTTGCCGTCGACCGATCCGATGTCGGTTCCCTTCAGGCGGCTGTTGGTGCCGTGCACGAGCTGCCCCATCGGTCCGTAGATCGCGATGCCGAGGACGACGTCGTCGATGCGCTCGGTGGAGTCGAGGTGGACGTCGAAGAGCAGCGGCTCACCAGGCCCGACGTTGTCCCGACCCGTCTCGGGGTAGACGAGCTCGACCTCGTCGATGCGCACCTTGCCCCACAGCGGCGACAACTCCGACCGCGCCATCTCGTCGGACACGTCGGCCGCGCTCGACACGCCCGACATGAGCCGCTCACGGAACTCGCGGATCACGTCGTTCGGCTCGCCCTCGATCACCAGCCGCCCGTGGTCGAGCGCCGCGGCCTTGTCGCACAGCATCCGCACGTGTTCGACGGCGTGGGTGACGATCACGATCGTCCGCCCTTCCGCCTGGAAGGTCTTCACCTTGTCGATGCACTTGCGCTGGAACGCCTCGTCGCCCACCGCGAGCACCTCGTCGACGAGGAGGATCTCGGGGTCGACGTTGATCGCGACCGAGAAGCCGAGGCGGATGTACATGCCGGACGAGTAGTGGCGAACCGGTGTGTCGATGAACTGCTCGAGGCCCGCGAAGGCGACGATGTCGTCGAAGATCGGGTCGACGTCTGCCTTCTTCATCCCGAGGATCGACGCGTTGAGGTACACGTTCTCGCGACCCGACAGGTCGGGGTGGAAGCCGGCACCGAGCTCGAGCAACGCGGCGAGGCGCCCGACGGTGGTCACGCTGCCGGTCGACGGCTGCAGGATCCCGGCGATGCACTTCAGGAGCGTGCTCTTGCCCGAGCCGTTGTGGCCTAGCAGGCCGACCGTCTGGCCGGCCTCTATCGAGAGCGACACGTCGTCGAGCGCCTTGAAGTCTTCGTAGGGAACGCGCCCGAGGTGGATCAAGCGCTCCTTCAGCGACGTGTACTTCTCGCGGTAGAGACGGAAGTCTTTCGAGACGCGGTCGATCTCGATCGCTGCTGCCATCAGTCGCCCCTGCTCATAGCTCTTCGGTGAAGTTGCCCTCGAGCCGGCGGAAGACCGCCATCGAGACCACGAGCAACACGAGCCCGAGCACGTACACACCGGCGAGGTTTCGCAGGTACCAGCCGTAGGAGAAGTCGTGGACGACGCCCGACAACTCGCCGTAGATCGCGCGCTGGAACACGAGCACGACGTCGGTGACGGGGTTCAACAGGTACAGGCGTATCCACCCGCCCGCCTTCCCCGCGACGAGGTCGTAGCTGTAGACGATCGGCGTCGCGAAGAACCAGGCGAGCAGCAGCAGCTCGACGAGGTGCTGCACGTCGCGCAGGTACACGTTCAGCGCGGACAGCAGCAGCCCGAGCGCCGCCAGCACGAGCAACAGCCCAACGAGCGCGACCGGGATCAGCGGCACGTACGCCCAGTCGACCGGGTGACGGAACAGGGCGAGCGCAAGCACCATCACGATGCTCTGGAGGAAGAAGTGCACGAGCGCGGCACCGATCGACGACAGCGGCAACACCTCGCGCGGGAACCACACCTTGTTGACGATCCCCGCGTTGCTGATGACGGACGCGGTCGCGGTGGTGAGGCCAACGGAGAAGACGTTCCACACGAGCAACCCCGACAGCAGGTAGATCGGGAAGCGCGGGATGCCACTGCCGAGCACGATCGAGAACACGAAGTAGTAGACGACGAGCAACATGGCGGGGTTCAGCAGCGACCACAGGAACCCGAGGATGCTCGACTTGTACTTGACCCTCAGCTCCTTGCGGACGAGGTTCAGCAGGAGCTCGCGATAACGAAAGATGTCCCGCACGCGGGTGCGGAGACTGCCGCGGGGCGTGATGGTCCGGGCGGGGAGGCTGACGTCGGTCATCGTGGGAGCGCCGGCGGCCACGAGCCGTTCGACGGAAGCGTCACACTACCGCGAGGGGGTCTGGTTTCCCGAAGTCCGGGGCCGTCCCGTAGCGTCCGGCGGGTGCGGGTCGCGCTCGACGCCACGCCGCTGCTGGGAAGCAGGACGGGCATCGCCGCGGTCACCGGCGGATTGTTCCGCGCGCTGGCCGGCGACACCAGGGTCGAACCGGTCGCGTACGCCATGTCGCTGCGGGGCGTGCCGAAGTTGCGGGGCGTGCTGCCGCGCGGCGTCGAGGCCCGACTCCGCCCGATGCCTGCCGCGGTCGTCACCCGCGCCTGGGCGCACCTCGACGTGCCGCGCGCCGAGATGTTCACCGGCGCGGTCGACGTCGTGCACGGCACGAACTACGTCGTGCCCCCGACGGCGCGCGCCGGCGCTGTCGTGACCGTGTACGACCTCACCGCGGTGCGGTATCCGGAGATGGTCGAGCGCGTGACGCTGCGGTACCCCGCGCTCGTCAAGCGCGCGGTCGCCAGGGGCGCGCTCGTGCACGTCACGGCGCGAGCCATCGGCGACGAGGTCGTCGAGCTCTTGCGCGTCCCCGCCGATCGCGTCCATGTCGTCATGCCGGGCGCGGACCCCGTCACCCACGCGTCGTGCGACGCGGCTCGCGGGCGCCGGCTCGCGGGCGCGGAGCGCTACGTACTCGCGATCGGCACGGTCGAACCGCGCAAGGGCCTCGTCGACCTCGTGGCCGCGTTCGACCGGATCGCGGGAGACGCGGCGCGGCGTGACGTCGCGCTGGTCGTCGCCGGCGCCGACGGGTGGGGCTCCGCGGTCGACGACCTCCTCGCCGCCGTCGACCGCTCGCCGCACCGGCGCCGCGTGCGGAGGCTTGGTTGGGTCGACGACGCGACCCGCGGCGACCTGCTCGCCGGAGCGACGGTCGTGGCCACGCCTTCCCGGTACGAGGGCTTCGGGTACACGCCCCTCGAGGCCATGTCGGCTGGCGTCCCCGTCGTGGCGACGACCGCCGGGTCGCTCCCCGAGGTGCTCGGCCAGGCCGCGCTGCTCGTGCCGCCCGGCGACGTCGACGCGCTCGCCGGCGCGATCGCCCACGTGGTCGACGACGAAAACGAGCGGTGTCGCCTCGTTGCCGCGGGTCGCGAGCGCGCCGCGTCGTTCCGGTGGGACGCGTGCGTCGACGGCATGGTCCGGTTGTACGAGGCGGCCGCCGAGGCGTGCGGCGTCGCCACGACGTGACCCGCCCACGCGACGACCGCACGTCGGTCGTGCTCGTCGTCGAGCAGCTCCGCCGCGCCGTGCCCGGCGGGATCGGCACGTACACCCGGGGCCTGCTGCAGGGGATCGCGTCGAACGGCGACGCCGCGATCGACGTCGTCCTTCACGCGAGCCGGGCGCCGCGGGGCGGTCGCGACCCGCTCGCGTCGTGGTCGCATCGCGTCGTGACGTCGCCCCTTCCCAGCCGGCTGCTGACGCGCGCGTGGGACCGCGGGCTGTTGCCTGCTCCCGCTGGCGACGTCGTGCACGCGACGTCGCTGGCCTTCCCGTCTGCCCGGGGCAGGCCCCTCTCGGTCCTCGTGCACGACCTCGCGTGGCGCGACGTGCCGGAGGCATACCCGCCCCGTGGGCACCGCTGGCACGAGGCCGCGCTCGGGCGCGCGATCGAGACCGCGCGCGCTCTCGTCGCTCCTTCGAGGGCCGTCGCGGATCGTCTCGTCGGGGCCGGCGCGCGGGCAGCCGGCGTGCACGTGATCGAGGAGGGTTGCGACCACTTGCCGGCCGCAGACCTCGCGGCTGCGGACGCCGCGCTCGCCAAGCTCGGCAAGTCGACCGCGCAGGGGTTCCTGCTGACGGTCAGCACGCTGGAGCCGAGAAAGAACCTGCGCCGGTTGCTCGAGGCCTACGAGATGGCCCGGCCCGACCTGGCCGAGCCGTGGCCGCTCGTCGTCGTCGGCCCCGAGGGATGGGGCGACGCCATCTCGCCGGGCGACGTGCCCCACGGCGTGCTCCTCGCGGGCACGGTCGACGACGCGACCCTCGCCGGCTTGTACCGGCGGTGCCGGTGCCTCGCGTACGTCCCGCTCGTCGAAGGCTTCGGGCTGCCGCCGGTCGAGGCGATGCGCGAGTGCGCGCCCGTCGTCGCGAGCCCGATACCGAGCACGCAAGGCGCGGCGTTGGAGGTCGACCCGCTCGACCCACGCGCAATCGCGGCCGCACTCGTGAGTGCATCTTCGGACGATCGCGTGCGGAGCGAGCTCGTGACCGCGGGCTTGCTGCGAGCGCGCGAGCTCACCTGGGAGTCGGCTGCCGAACGGCACGTCGAGCTCTGGCGGTCGCTGGCATGACGCCTGCGGGCGAAGGGGGCGCGCCCGTCGCCGTTGGGGTCGACGTCAGCGCCGTCCCCGACGAGCCCCGCGGCGCGGGCAGGTACGTCGTCGAGTTGGTGCGCGCCCTCGACCGGCGGGGCAACGTCGACCTGCGCCTCGAGACCAGGCGCGCCGACGCCGGCCGCTGGCGCGCGCTTTCGCCTGGCGCCGAGGTGTTCCCGGTCGTGCCGGACGGGCGCGCGCGGCGCCTCGCGTGGGAGCAGATCGCGTCGCCGCGCTTCGTCGACCGCTGGGGTGTCGACGTGTTCCACGGGCCGCACTACACGATGCCCGAGATCGCGAAGGCGCCGAAGGTCGTGACGGTGCACGACCTCACGTTCTTCGATCATCCCGAGTGGCACGAGAAGGTGAAGGTGTCCTTGTTCACCCGCGCGATCCGTGTGGCCGCCCGGCGCGCCGACGCGCTCGTTTGCGTGAGCGACGCGACCGCGCGGCGCCTGCACGAGCTGCTCGCTCCCACCATGCCCGTCCATGTCGTCCCCCACGGCATCGACCACGCGACGTTCCGCGCCGAGAGGGAAGCGGACGACGAGGCGCGCCTGGAGTCGGTCGGCGTGCACCCGCCGTACGTCGCGTTTCTCGGCACGCTCGAACCGAGGAAGGACGTCGCCACGCTGGTGCACGCGTTCGACCTCATCGCGCCGGCGCGGCCCGACGTCACCCTCGTGGTCGCCGGGGGGCGCGGGTGGGCGAACGAGCGGTTCGAGCGGGCGGTCGCCGAGAGCCCGTACCGCGACCGCATCGTCCGCACCGGCTACCTCGACGAGGCCGTCGTGCCCGCGCTGCTCCGCAACGCCGCCGCGGTCTCGTACCCCGCGTTGGCGGAGGGCTTCGGCCTCCCCGCGCTCGAAGCGCTCGCCTGCGGAGCACCGACGATCACCACCGAGGGTTCGGTGATGGACGAGGTGACGCGGGGCGCGGCGTTCGGCGCGCCGCCGGGAGACCCAGCCGGCCTGGCCGCGGTCATCGACCGGGTGCTGTCGGGCGGGCCCGATGTGGCCGCGCGCCGCGCGCGCGGGCTCGACGTGGCGGCGTCGTACACGTGGGACGCGACCGCAGAAGCCCACGAGGCCGTGTACCGCGACGTCGCCGGGGCCGGCGGGCGGCGTCTGTAGGGTCGAGCCGTGCGCGCGCTGGTGACCGGAGGACGTGGCTTCGTCGGGCGCTGGCTCTGCGCGCATCTCGAGCAGTCGGGGCACGAGGTGACGGCGACGGGGGAGGAGGTCGACGTCACCGACGCCGGCCGGGTGCGCGACTTCGTCGCGAAGCTCGCTCCAGACGCCGTCTTCCACCTCGCGGGTCAGGCCCACGTCGGCCGGTCGTGGGACGACCCGACGGGCACGTTCTCGGTCAACGCCGTGGGCACCGTCGGCGTGCTCGACGCGGCCCGGTCGCTGCCGTCGCCTCCCCGCGTGCTGGTCGTCAGCTCGTCCGAGGTCTACGGCCACATCGACCCGGACGACCTGCCGGTGCGGGAGACGACGCCGGTGCGGCCGGTGTCGCCGTACGCCGCGAGCAAGGCGGCCGCCGAGGTCGCTGCGCAGCAGGCGGTTCGGGCGTATGGCCTGCCGGTCGTGGTCGTCCGCCCGTTCAACCACATCGGGCCGGGCCAGTCGCCGACGTTCGTCGTGTCCGCCCTCGCGAAACGCATCGTCGAGGCCGAACGCACCGGCTCGAAAGAGCTCGCCATGGGCAACGCGTCGCCCAGGCGCGACCTGACCGACGTGCGCGACGTCGTGCGCGCGTACGTTCTGCTGCTGGAGCGCGGCGAGCCGGGCGAGGTCTACAACGTGTGCTCGGGCGACGACATCGCGATCGGCGACCTGGCCGAGCGGCTCGTGCGCATCTCGGGCGTCGACCTGACGGTCGCGCCGGACACCGTCGAGCTGCGTGCGTCCGACCTCCCCGTGCTGCGCGGCGACCCGTCGAAGCTGCGCGCCGCGACGGGCTGGGACCGTGAGTACGACCTCGACCGCACCCTCGCAGACGTCCTCGCCTACTGGCGCGAACAGGCGTGACCCGGCCGGGTCTTGGTTCTGGGTGCAGAAACTCGCGCTATGCGCAAGTTTCTGCACCCAGAACGCGACGCGAGGGACGCCGCGGGACGCGGCGAGGCCCGGCGTCCGTGGGGACGCCGGGCCTCGTCATCGCCTCCAGGCGCGGTGGGGGGATCCGCGCGACGGAGAGGCTGCGGGGAAGCGGTAGGGCTAGGCGGCTGCGCCGTTGGCGGAAGCGCCAGCGGGCACCAGACGGCTGCGGAGCACCGACTGGGCCTCCTTGGCGGCCGAGCGGGCCGACTTGAGCGCCTCACGGGCCTGGTCGGGCAGGCGCTCTTCGAGCTGGTCGAGGCTGGTCTCGACGGCGCCGACGAGCGGCTCGATGCGCTCCTCGACCTCGTCGGCGACCTTGGCGAACTGCGTGCGCAGGTCGGCCGTCTGGGTCTCGAACTGCTCGGTGATCTCGCGCCGGCGCACCTGGGCCTTCTGGAAGGCGATGACGCCGAAGCCGGCGGCGACGTACGCCGCGTCCTTGAGGGTCTTGGTCAGATCCATGGGGTTCTCCTGCTCGTGGTCCGGTACTCGTGGCCTGGGACTCGATCTTGGGACTCGATCTGCTAACCACTATAGCGATAGTGCATAACAGTTGCAAGCGGTCGGGCGTCACACCATCCGAAAGCCGAACCCACCGGCCCAACTAGCGTTGCCCCCTCGTGACGGAGCAGGCCGCCGACCTCGACGCCACCGACGGCGACCTCCCCGCATCCGGGGTCGCGCCGCCGGTCGTGGCCGTCGTGGTCACCCACGACGCCGGCCCGTGGCTCGAGGAGGCCCTCGAATCGTTGGCGGCCCAGGACTACCCGAACCTGGCCGTGCTCGTGATCGACTCGGCCAGCGCCGAGGACCCGACGAGCCGGATCGCGGCCGTTCTTCCCGCCGCGTACGTCCGTCGCCTGTCCGAGAACGTGGGCTTCGGTCCTGCCGCGAACGAGGTGCTCGACGTCGTCGAGGGGGCGTCGCACTTCGTCTTCCTCCACGACGACGTGGCTCTCGAGCCCGAGACGGTCCGACTTCTCGTGGAGGAGGGCTATCGCTCGAACGCCGGGGTGGTGGCACCGAAGCTCGTGGTGTGGGACGACCCCGTCCGCCTGCTGGCCGTCGGCATGACCGCGGACAAGACGGGCGTCGCGACGGCGTTCGGCCGCGGCGAGCTCGATCAGGAACAGCACGACGCGGTGCGCGACGTGTTCGTCGCGCCCGGCGGCTGCCAGCTCGTACGCGCCGACCTCTTCGCGACCCTCGGCGGCTTCGACCACGAGATGCCCATGTTCGGCGAAGACCTCGACCTGAGCTGGCGCGTGCAACTCGC
>DASVEG010000281.1:0-4548 GCA_036380695.1 Acidimicrobiales bacterium | reverse complement strand
CGGCGTTCGTGCGCGACCACGTGCTCCCGAAGGGCCGGATCACGGGATGGACGCCCGACTGGTACGCCGGCTTCCCCGCCTACCACTTCTACTTCCCGCTCCCGACGCTCGCGATCATCCTGCTCGACGTCGTCCTCCCGTACGGCGTGGCGTTCAAGCTCGTCACGGTCTCCGGCCTCGTCGGCCTCCCCGTCGCCGTGTGGGCATTCGGCCGGCTCATCCGGTTGCCGTTCCCGACGCCTGCGTTGATGTCGCTGGTGACGTTGCTGTTCGTCTTCGACCGCTACCACACCATCTGGGGCGGCAACGCGGCGGCGACGCTCGCGGGCGAGTTCTCCTTCTCCATCGCGTTGTCGCTCGCGCTGCTGTTCCTCGGGGTGCTGTTCCGCGCGCTCGAGACGGGTCGCGGGCGAGCGTTGGCCGCGGCGCTGTTCGCGGCGACCGCGCTCTCACACCTGCTGCCTGCCGCGTTCGCGGTCGGGGGCGCGGTGCTGATGCTGCTCCTCCGCCTGCCGGACAAGGCGAGGTGGAAGATCGTCGTGACGGTGGGGCTCGTCGGCTTCCTCCTGACCGCGTTCTGGTTCCTGCCGTTCCTGATGCGGCACGTGCAGGGCTACAGCAACGACATGGGGTGGGAGCGGACGAACGAGATCGTCGACAACCTCCTCCCGTGGCTGCGAGACGGCGACGCGAGCATCCGCGCGCAGACGCGGCACCTCAAGATCACGATGCCGCTCGCGCTCGTGGGGTTCGTGCTCGGCGCCGTTCGCCGCCGCCGCGGTGCGATCTGGCTCGGCCTCGTCGCCGCGTCGACCGCCCTCGCCTTCTGGCGGATCCAGGAGGGCGCGATCTGGAACGCCCGAGTCCTTCCGTTCTGGTACCTCACGACGTACCTGCTCGCCGCCGTCGCCATCGGCGAGATCGCGCTCCTGCTCGGCGAGGCGATGATCGCCGCGTTCCGCGAGGACGAGGACGACCCCGATGAGGACTTGCGCGTTTCAGCCGCGGTACTCGCGGCTGATGTCGCGCCGTTCGACATCACGCCCGCGCCGCCGCCTCCTCCGCGGCGGCATCGTCCGATCCCGAACGTGCCCGCGCTCCTCGCGCCCGTCTTCATGTTCGTGGTCCTGATCGGGACGCAGGCGACGGAAATGGGCGCGTTCGCGACCGGTCGGATCGACCTGCCGGGGAACGTCTACCTGCCCGTGCCCAAACGGGTGCCGAAGACCCAGAGCTTCGTCCCCGCGTGGGCGAAGTGGAACTACGCCGGCTACGAACGCAAACCCGACTACCCCGAGTACCGCGAGCTCGTGCAGACGATGGCGCGCCTCGGCCGCGAGAACGGGTGCGGGCGCGCCATGTGGGAGTACGAGCCCGAGCTCAACCGGTACGGGACGCCAATGGCGCTCATGCTCCTGCCGCACTGGACCAACGGGTGCATCGGCTCGATGGAGGGCCTGTACTTCGAGTCGTCGGCGAGCGTCGCCTACCACTTCCTCAACCAGTCGGAGCTGTCGCGCACCCCGTCGCGGGCGATGCGCGACCTGCCCTACCGCAACCTCGACGTGGCGAGGGGCGTCGAGCACCTGCAGCTCATGGGCGTGCGGTATTACATGGCGACGACGCCCGACGCCCAGGCCCAGGCGGCCGCGAACCCCGACCTGCGGCTCGTCGCGACGACGTCGTCGTACAAGGTCACCTACGGCGCTTCGCAGGAAGACCGCGCGTGGCAGATCTACGAAGTTGCGGACGCTCCGATCGTCGCGCCCCTCGCGTTCCGGCCCGCAGTCGTCGAGCGGGGCGCGAAAGGTCAGGACGACTGGCTGGCGATGTCGGTCGACTGGTACCAGAACCCGTCCCGATGGGACGTGCCCCTCGCCGACGGAGGCCCGGCCGACTGGCCGCGCGTCGATCACGCACCAGCGGCGAAGACCGCCCCGCGCGACGCCGTCCGTGCCGTCGCGGTCACCGACATCGACGTCGACGACGACCGCATCCGGTTCAAGGTCGACCGGCCGGGCGTGCCCGTCGTCGTGCGCATGTCGTACTTCCCGAACTGGAAGGTCAGGGGCGCCGAAGGACCGTGGCGCGTCACGCCGAACTTCATGGTCGTCGTGCCCACCGGCGAGGACGTCGAGCTCCGGTACGGCTGGACCCCCATCGACGCCCTCGGCTGGGTGCTGACGCTCGGCGGGATCGCGCTCGCCATCGCGCTCGCCCGGTCGAAGCCCGTCGAGCTCCCGGCGCCGCGCCAACCGCCGCCGAGGCACGAGTGGGTCGACCCCTTCCTGCCTCCGCCGCCGCGTGCGGACGACGAGCCGGTTGCACCGGTGATGTCGCCGCCGTGACCGCCCGGAGCGACGCGCGACGCAACGTACGCGCCGTGCAGCAGGACCGCGTCGATCGCGGCGACGCACCGGGGTCGGTGCGCCTGTCGGTCGTCGTGCCCGCGTACGAAGAGGGCGAGCAGGTCGGCGTCGCGGTACGCGGGCTGCGCGCCGCGCTCGCCGAGGTCGCCGACGACGGCGGGCTCGAGATCGTGGTCGTCGACGACGGGTCGGGCGACGCGACCGCGGACATCGCGCGCGCCGCAGGGGCCGACCAGGTGCTCGCCCTGCCCCGCAACCGCGGCAAGGGCGCGGCGGTGCGCACCGGGATGCTCGCGGCTCGCGGCAAGACCGTCGCCTACACCGACGCCGACCTGGCCTACCGGCCGGAGCAGATCGTCGGGCTTCTGGACCGGGTCGAGGAAGGGTGGGACATGGTCGTCGGCAGCCGGCGCCACGTCGACACGACCACGCTGGTTCGCGCCAGGCGGCTGCGGGAGGTCACGGGCAGGGTGTTCAACGTGCTGACCTCGATGGTGCTGCTCGGCCAGTACCGCGACACGCAGTGCGGCCTCAAGGCGTTCCGGTCGGACGTCGCGAAGATCCTGTTCTCGAAGCAGCGGCTCGACGGGTTCGCGTTCGACGTCGAGCTGTTCCACCTCGCGGAGCGCTACGAGCTGTCGCTCGCCGAGGTGCCGGTCACCCTCTCGAACTCCTCCCGATCCACCGTGCGCGTCGTGCAGGCGGCGACGACGATGGTCCGCGACCTCGCCCGGGTTCGGCTGTGGGCGGGCTCGGGGTTGTACGACCTGACGCCGGACGAGGAGCGCGTTCTCACGCGCGCGGCCCGGGAAGGCTCGTAGCAACTCCCAACTAGGCTCACCAGCCGACATGGGCTCCTTCGACTCGATCTTCAAGGCCTACGACGTACGGGGGACGGTGCCCGATCAGTTCGACGCCGGGATGGCGCGCGACATCGGAGCCGCCTTCGCGCGCTTCGCACGCGACGCCGAGGGATCCACCCGGATCCTCGTCGGGCGCGACATGCGGCCGTCCGGCGTCGACATGGCGAAGGCGTTCACCGACGGCGTGACGGGCCAAGGGGTCGACGTCGTCGACCTGGGTCTCACGTCGACCGATCTCGTCTACTTCGCGTCGGGTCGCCTCGATGCACCGGGGGCGATCTTCACCGCGTCGCACAATCCCGCCCAGTACAACGGCATCAAGTTCTGCCTCGCGGGGGCGAAGCCCGTCGGTCAGGACTCCGGGCTCGGCCACATCAAGGCGATGGCGGCCGAGGGCTTGGCTGCCCAGCCCGAGCGCGGCACCGTCACCGAGCAAGACCTGCTCGACGAGTACGCCAAGCACGTGGTCGCCTTCGTCGACCTCGGCATGCTGCGGCCGCTCAAGGTGGTCGCCGACACGGCGAACGGCATGGGTGGTCTCGTCGTCCCGAAGGTGTTCGACCTGCTCCCCTTCGAGATCGACGTGCTGTTCGGCGAGCTCGACGGGACCTTCCCGAACCACCCCGCCGACCCCATCCAGCCGGAGAACCTCGTCGACCTGCAGAAGCGGGTGCTCGAGAACGGGGCCGACATCGGCCTCGCGTTCGACGGCGACGCCGACCGCGTCTTCCTCGTCGACGAGAAGGCCGAACCGATCTCGGGGTCGACGACGACGGCAATGGTCGCGAAGGCGATGCTCGAGCGCAGGCCGGGCGCGACGATCCTCCACAACCTGATCTGCTCGAAGGCCGTCGCCGAGGTCGTTCGTGAGAACGGCGGCACGCCCGTGCGCACCAAGGTCGGCCATTCCTTCATCAAGGAGACGATGGCGGAGACGGGCGCGGTGTTCGGCGGCGAGCACTCGGGCCACTACTACTTCCTCGACAACTACCGGGCCGACTCCGGCCTGATCGCCGCGGTCGTCGTGCTCGAGCTCTTGTCGAAGGCGGGCGAACCCCTTTCCGCCGTGCGCCAGCCCTTCGAGCGATACGCGGCGTCCGGCGAGATCAACACGACCGTGGACGACCAGCAGGCCGTGCTCGACCGCGTTGCCGACCGCTTCGCCGGCGCCGACATCGACCGGCTCGACGGCATGACCGTCGACCTGGGGGAGTGGTGGTTCAACCTGCGGGCGTCGAACACCGAGCCCCTGCTGCGACTGAACCTCGAAGCACCTACCCGTGAGGAGTGCGATGCCCGCGTCGAAGAGGTGCTCG
>DASVEG010000280.1:0-3696 GCA_036380695.1 Acidimicrobiales bacterium | reverse complement strand
ACCTCCTGCCGCGCGCTTCGCGCGGCCGCCGGCGTCGATTGCCCCCGACCGCTCGCTCCCGTGGTGGCGGCGGATGCTGCCGATCCTCCTCGCTCACAAGGCGATCGTCCTCTCCGGGCTCGGCTGCGCGCTCGCCACGCTGCTGCTCCAGCTCGCGATCCCGCGCCTCGTGCGCCTGACGTTCGACGACTCGATCATGCCCGAGCTCGCCAAGCGCGCCGCCGCCCGCGGCGTCGAGCTCCCGCCCGAGCTGCGAGGCCTCGGCGAGCCAACCGCGCTCTCGACCTATGTCGCGCTGCTCGCCGGCGTCGCGGTCGTGCGCTTCGCGATCGGCTACGTGTACCGCTACAACCTGGCGCGCACGAGCTTCGTCATCGAGTACGACCTGCGGAACATCCTGTACGAGAAGTTCCAGCGCCTGTCCTTCTCGTACTACGACCGCGTGCAGAGCGGGCAGCTCATCTCGCGTGCGAACTCCGACATCCGGTCGGTGCAGATGTTCCTTGCGTTCGCGCCGACGGTCGCCATCTCGATGATCACGTTCTGCGTGGCGTTCGCGTTGATGGCGACGACGCACCTCCTCCTCGCGATCGTCGCGGTGATCCCGCTGCCGTTCGTCTACGTCACCGGCAAGCAGATGCGGAACGGCATGTTCCCGGTCTCGTGGATCATCTCGTCGCGCCAGGCCGACGTGGCGACGATCGTCGAGGAGAACATCACCGGCACGCGCGTCGTGAAGTCGTTCGCGCAGGAGAAGGCTCAGGTGAACGCACTGGCCCGCGCCGCGCAACGGCTGCGGTGGGCCGGTGTGCTGCAGGTCGACATCCGCGCCAAGTGGTCGCCCTTCATGCAGAACCTGCCGAGGCTCGGTCTCGCCGCGGTGCTCCTCTACGGAGGGAAGCTCGTGCTCGACGGCGCGGTGTCCATCGGGACGATCATCGAGTTCAACGCCTACGTCGTGATGCTCCAGATGCCGTTCATGATGCTGGGCTTCCTCATGATGATGGGCCAGCGCGCCGCGGCGTCCGCGGCGCGCATCTTCGAGATCGTCGACGAACCGGAGGACGTGTTCGACCGCCCCGGTGCCGTCGACCTCGTCGACGCCGACGGCGACGTGCGCTTCGACGGCGTCACGTTCGCATACGGCGACGCAGCGCCGGTGCTGGCCGGCCTGTCGTTGCATCTCGCCCCGGGCGAGACCGTCGCGCTCGTGGGCCGGACGGGGTCCGGCAAGTCGACCGTCGCCCGCCTGCTCCCCCGCTTCTACGACGTGCAGCAGGGCGCGGTCGTCGTCGATGGCCACGACGTTCGCGACGTCACGCTCGAGTCGTTGCGGTCGCACATCGGGCTCGTGCTCGACGAGCCGTTCCTGTTCTCCGAGACGATCCGCAACAACATCGCGTACGGGCGCCCCGACGCGTCCGAGGCCGAGGTGCTCGACGCGGCGCGTGCCGCAGGCGTGCTCGAGTTCGTCGACAAGCTCCCCGACGGGTTCGACACCGTCGTTGGTGAGCGCGGATACACGTTGTCGGGCGGCCAGCGGCAGCGCATCGCGATCGCGCGCACGTTGCTCGTCAACCCCCGCATCCTCATCCTCGACGACGCCACGTCCGCGATCGACGTCCACGTCGAGCACGAGATCCACGGTGCGCTGCGCACGCTGATGTCGGGCCGGACGACGCTGATCATCGCCCACCGTTTGTCGACCATCTCCTTGGCCGACCGCGTCGTCCTGCTGCGCGACGGGCGGATCTTCGCGGACGGCACCCACGCCGAC
Organism: Acidimicrobiales bacterium; assembly: GCA_036380695.1. Lineage (GTDB taxonomy): Bacteria > Actinomycetota > Acidimicrobiia > Acidimicrobiales > CADCTF01 > DASVEG01. The sequence continues at coordinate 1,919 of DASVEG010000280.1, read as the reverse complement.
CTGATGGCGACGGTGCCGGAGTACGCCGAGGTCTTGGCCAGGGCCGAGGAGGAGTGGCAGGCCGCGCACGCGCCCCCGCCCGACGACGACGCGTTGCCGCCCCAGGCGCGGGCGATCAAGCACGGCTTCCAGCCGACCGGTGGGATCGCCCGCCCGCCGGTCGACGGGTTGGGCCCGTCCGGCGCGATCGGCGGTGGTGGCTGATGGCGTGGGGAGGCGGAGGAGGTTGGGGCGGGTTCGGTGGCGGTCCCCGGCCCGGCGCAGCAGCGCCCGGCCTGCCGTTCGCGGGCGTGCCGGCCGAGATGGTGCCCCTCGTCGAGGGCCTGCTCGCGGGCGAGCCCGAGCACCCGGCGCCGAACGTGTCGTTCAGCAACATCGCACCGCCCGACCAGAAGGGCTTCACCCTCCGGCGCCTGCTCCGCCCGCACTGGAGCGCGATCGCGGTCGGCGTGCTGCTCGTCGTCGTGGAGACGGTGTCGCTGCTGTCCGGCCCGCTCCTGACGCAACGGGCGGTCGACCGCGGGATGCTGCGCAACGACTTCGGCCTCGTCGTGTGGATGGCCGCGCTCTACCTCGTCTCGATCCTCGTCAACGGCGTGTCGTCGTGGGCCCGCGTGGCGTGGACGGGGCGGCTCGGCCAGCGCCTCATGTACGAGCTGCGCATCCGCGTCTTCTCCCACATCCAACGCCTGTCGCTCGACTTCTTCACCGACGAGAAGGCCGGCCGGATCATGACGAGGATGACGAGCGACATCGAGGCGTTGAGCGAGCTGCTGCAGGACGGGATCATCAACCTCGTCGTGCAGGCGTTCACGCTCGTGATCGTCGCGGGCGTCCTGTTCTGGATGGACGCCGAGCTCGCGCTGATCGTCGTCTTCGCCATCGTCCCGGTGATGACCCTCATGACGCTGTGGTTCCGCAACCGGTCGGAGCAGGCGTACGGGAAGGTACGCGAACGCATCGCGGACGTCATGGCCGACCTGCAGGAGAGCCTGTCCGGCATCCGCATCGTCGCCATGTACAACCGGCAGCGCTTCAACGAGGTGAAGCACCGCAACGTCGTCGGCGACCACAAGGTCGCCAACGAGGAAGCCGCGCACGTCGCCGCGGTGTACGGCCCAGGGTCCGACGGTGTCGGCACGCTCGGCACCGCCGCAGTGCTCGCCATCGGCGGGGGGATGGTGCTGCGCGGGTCGCTCGAGCCGGGCGAGCTCATCGCCTTCGTGCTCTACCTCAGCAGCTTCTTCGCACCGATCCAGCAGCTCGTGATGCTCTACAACATGTACCAGTCGGGTCAGGCCGCGGTGGGCAAGATCGCCGACCTCCTCGACACCGACCCGACGGTCGCGGAAGACCCCAAGGCGGCTGCGTTGCCGGCGATCTCGGGCGAGATCACGTTCGAGAACGTCACGTTCGAGTACGTGCCGGGCCAGCCCGTGCTCCGCGACCTCGACCTCACCATCGCCGCAGGCGAGACGTTCTCGCTCGTCGGCACGACGGGTGCAGGCAAGTCGACGATCGCCAAGTTGGTCACGCGCTTCTACGACCCCGCGCGCGGGCGGGTGCTCGTCGACGGCCACGACCTGCGCGGCGTCACACTCGAGTCGCTTCGCCGCCAGCTCGGCGTCGTCCCCCAGGAACCGTTCCTGTTCGCAGGGACGATCCGCGACAACGTCGCCTTCGCCCGCCCCGACGCGACCGACGATGACGTCGTCGACGCGTGCCGGGCGGTGGGGCTCGACGACCTCATCGACCGGCTGCCGTCCGGGCTCGACACGCCCGTCTACGAGCGAGGGTCGTCGCTGTCGTCGGGCGAGCGCCAGCTCCTCGCCTTGGCGCGCGCGTTCCTCGCGCAGCCGCGTGTGCTGATCCTCGACGAGGCGACCTCGTCGCTCGACTTGAAGTCCGAGGCCGTTATC
>DASVEG010000279.1:0-7233 GCA_036380695.1 Acidimicrobiales bacterium | reverse complement strand
GTCGCCGTCGGTGCGCATCGCTCAACCCTGCCGCTGCTCTGCGACGGCGTGATGTCCGGTAGGCATCAGTTCGGTAACGGCGCGGCTCATCAGGAGGTATGCGCGTCACGAATGGTGCCCGGGGCAAAGGATCGAGCTCGGCACGGAGTGGCGAGCGACCGCCGCGGGCAGCGGCCATGAGGATCGACGATCACGCCCTCATCGGCGACATACGGGCCGCGGCGCTCGTCGGCGGGACCGGCTCGACGGGCTGGGCGCCGCCTGGGCGATGCCTGGGCGGAAGATCGCCGCGGGAAGCGACGAGCCGACGCGTGAGGCAGGTCGTCGCTGGGTCACGTGCGACGGACCTGGTACGACCTCGTTGTCGGTCGCGACCACCTCGCTGGCACCCTGGACCGGTGCACACCGTGCTCGTGGCGAAGGGAGCCGCCGCGGCCGCACCGGCGCTCGGCGTCGCGCTGCGCGGCGAGGGGGATCGACGTGGTGGAAGGGGAGACTGCGACGCCCGACGCATCCTTGCTGCCAGAGGTCCGGGTGGACGTTGCAGTCGTCGACATAGGAATCCCCAGCGACGACGGCCTCGACGTATGCCGCGACATCCGGCGGCGGTGGCAAGCGCCAGTCGTCGTGGTGTCGGCGGCCACGGACACCGACGCTGTCGTAGCGTTCCTCGACGCCGGCGTCGACGACTATCTGGCGTGGCCAGTCGAGCCGACCGTCGTCACCGCGCGGCTCCGGGCGATCCTGCGCCGCGAGCCTCCCCGTCCGGAACGCCTCAGCTCGGAGGATCGCCGCTGACGACGAGTACCGGACGGTGCGTGGCGCGCACAACAGCGGAGGAAACCGAGGGGTCGAAGAGCCTCGCCAGGAGGCCCTTGTCGTGGCCCCCGACGACGATGACGTCGACATCGTGTTCGTCCGCTGCCTCGCAGATCCGACTCGCAGGGTTGCCCGCCTCGGTCAGGACGTGTGGTTCGGGCACACCCGCGCGTCGAGCGATGGCATCGAGCTCGTCCTCGCCCATGCCACTCATGGCGCCGGTCCACCCCGACTCCACCACCGCCACTCCGCCATACGGCGGTGCAGGGACCCAGGGCGCACTGACGCGGGCAACGTTGACCACCAGGAACTCGGTGTCGCCGCTCGGAAACAAGCGCACGGCCGCGCGAGCGGCGCGCACCGACGCCGCGGACTCGTCGAGCGCGACAAGCACCCGCGTCACGCGCGCTCCCGATAGAGCCCGGAAAAGCTGTCCACCTCGGCGTTCCACGTTCGATCCATATGGACAATCCTCTACCCCGCCCAGTTCACGCGTGCGGCTCGCCGGTAACAACCCGGTAACGCAGGACCGCTCAGCAGTGTGACGACCTTGTGACGGTGCGAGGGGCGCACCCGATGGCACTGTGGGAACAGTCAAGGGGCGTGCGACCGATTGCTCACCGCCTTCTCGTGGGTCTCGCCGTCTCGACGCTCGCCGCCGGGCTGGCCGGGTGCGGGGATGACGAGCGCGCGCCAGAAGCACAGCCGTCCCGGTGGGACGGGCCGGCCGAAGGCGAGTTCGACGACATACCGCTGATGTCGCGCAGCGAGCCGGTGTCCGAGCTGTCGGAGAAGGACGACGTGACCGTTCAGAGCTACGTGGTGAAGAACAGGTCGCCCGCGCAGGTCATCGAGTTCTACGAGGACACGCTCGTGGGGTGGACGATGATCGGCGAGGTCGATCGCGGCGAGCGCGGGAGGGCATATCGGGCGCGGTGGCGCGACGAGGGCTTCGAACTCCTCGTGAGTTCCGCCCCGGCGCCGACACTCGAGGAGCGCCGAGAGGTCCGGACGCAATACAGCCTCTCGCTGTCGTCGCCGTGACGAATGCGCGCCAGATCCTCCAGGTCTGGCCAGACGGTCGCTCCCGCCCGGCCGCGCCCGCCCGCGGCCCGGGCGGGAGCACATCGTCCCGTCGCTCCAAGCGCGCCGCGATCGTGGCGCTCATGGTCGTCGCCAGTGGGGCGCTCGCTGGCTGTGGGGACAGTGGCGAGGACGCGGCGCGATCGACCACGACGATGCCGGTCACCTCCACCACATCGGCACCGACGACTGTGCCGCCGAGCGTGCCGCGGGAGTGCTCTGCCCAAGGCATGCCGACCGTTCCATCGCCCCAGCCAGGGTTGCCCGAGCCCGTCGAAGCGATGCGGCGGTCGGTGGTCGCTGCAGCGGTTGCCTGCGACTACCAGCAACTCGAAGAGTTGGCGAGCCGCGGCGCCGCGAGGTTCACGTTCAGCTTCGGCGGCGGCGATGACGCCGCGGCGCATTGGCGCGCCGGGGAGGCCGCCGGCGACGAACCACTGCGCTACCTCGCGGGGTTGCTGACCGTTCCGCACGCCGCGGCGGAACCCGACCAGTTCGTGTGGCCATCTGCATTCGCGTACGAGAAGTGGTCTGAAGTGCCGGAGCCGGACCGTGCCGTCCTTCGCGGGTTGTACACGGCCGAGGAGCTCGAAGGCTTCGCACGGTTCGGCAGCTACGCGGGCTACCGCGCGGGCATCGCCGCCGACGGCGAGTGGCTCTTCTTCGTCGCGGGCGACTGAGCGCGTCGCGTGTTGTTACGGAACTGATACGCCCACGAGGCGAAGCAGCCATGCGTCTGACCGAGACTTTGGGGGTGCGTCGGACGCGCCAGCGCCCCGCTGCCCCATGTGTCACGGCGCGGTTGATCCTCTTGGCGTTGCTGGCCGTGGGTTTCATGAGTGCGGTCGCCGCCCTCGTGTCGGGCAATGGAGGATGACGCACGAGTCGTGGAGTCCGCTGCCCGACGCCGTCGTCCGCTTCCTGACCGCACACATCACGTCGCTATCCGAGTTGGAGGTCCTGCGGCTGCTGAGTCGACGAACGGCCGCGATGTCCGCGGCCGACGTCAGTCGGGAACTGCGGCTCGGCGAGTACTTCGCCGAGCTGATCTTGGATCGCCTGTCTCTGTCGAACCTTGTCGCAGCGAACGACAGCGGCTACGAGGTCGTCGCCACTGGTGAAGAGCTCGAGGCGCTCCGCACGTTGGTCGACCTCCTCGACAAGTACCGCGTTCGAATCGCGACGTTGATCCTCGCAGCAGAGCCCGTTGAGGACGTACAGATGGACGCCGATTGATCCGCTGTCGCGAAGCCCGCCTGTGAACCTGACGCTGCCATCATCCGCGTAGACGCCCGCGTAGCGGATCCCGTCACCCCCGGTTGGGCAAGTCCGCGCCCGGGTGTCTCAGTCCCGGCCGGCGCCGTCCGGCGGATCGATGACGTGGCGCTCGATGCGGGCCCCCGACTCGCCGAGGCCGCGGACAACGATCCTGTCGTACGCCACGAGGCCACGGGTGTCCGGGTCGAAGTAGAGGATCGTGCACGTGAGCGGCTCGGGCTCCTCGTCGCGCAGGCCGCGTAGGCCGGCACCGCCGGTCGATCCCTCGACGAGGAGCCTGGCCGCGCCGATTGAGGCCGTCCGCGGCTGGTGGGTGTGACCGGCGAGGATCAAACGCACGTCGTCTCCGATGTCAGCGGCCATGCGGGCATCGTGAACCATGACGACGTCGACCGTCGCCGGCTCGTCCTGCCGCAGCATGCGGGCGAGCGTGGGAGCGAATCGCGCCGCCTGATCGCGTTCTACGTTCTTGCCCGTCGGCTGGTCCTTGTTCGGCGTGTAACGCTCGTCGGCGATCCCCCAGATGCGGAGCCCGGCCACGTCGGCAGAGCCCCCGTCGAGAACGACCGCGTTCGGTTGGGCCGCGACGGAGGCTTGGGTCGCGTCGGAGTCGTGGTTGCCTCGCACCCATACATAGGGGACGTCGAGCTTGCGGATTCGGTCCGTCAGGCCTCCCTCGGGCTCGGTGCCCCAGTCGGTGAGGTCGCCGGTGTCGAGCACCGCGTCGACGTCGAACTGGTCGGCGAGGAGGTCGATCAGATCGAACGCCTGCGGGTTGAGGTGGATGTCGCTGACGTGCAGGACGCGGATCGTCTCGTCGCCCGCTTCGAAGGTTGGCAGACCCTGGGCGGCCTGGTACAGCGTGACGACGTTCCCGACGAGCTCGGTGAGCTGCGCGCGGTACTGGCCGAACCTACCGACGACGGTCTCCAGGTCGCCGACGGCGGTCGGCGCGATCGTCAGGAGTCCTGAGTAGCGGGGCTCGGCGATGGCTCCGTCGTCGAACGTTGCGGCCGCGGCTGCGCCGACGCCCGCCACGAGGACCGTGCCCGCCGCCGCTCCGATCGCGGCTGAACGCACGCGGACGCGTGCGGCCAGCGCGCCTGCCCCGCCGCCGGCTGCGGCGACGGCGAGGCACTTCAGCGTGAGCAGGAGCAGGGCTCGCCGGGCGTCGGCCGCGATCTCGCCCTCCAGGCTTTCGAGGACACCTGGGTCGTCGGCGATCCGCTTGGCCTCATCGAGGCGAAGTTCCTCTACGCGCAGCTCGAGGTCGATCGGCGCGTCGTGCGTGTCGAGTTGCAGCGATCCGAGCGGTGATAGCCGAACCGTGGTCTGCCCCGACAGTCCAGGCCGGACGGACGCCGTCGTGTCGAAGGGGCCGATGTCGACGCTGACGCGGCCTGCAAGCGCGAGGGCGAGGCACGCGCCCGCCACCCCGAACAGGAGGGGACGGACACGCTCACCCGCCGCCCGGAACGCTTCCACCCTCTCAATCGTCGCACGCCCCGCCGTGACGACAGGCGGGACGCCTTGAGACCCAGGGGACATCCTGCCGACGGTTCTGGCTCCCTTCGGTGGCACACCTCTCCGGTCGCCATGTCTCGGACTTGAGACAGGAGGCGCCGACGGCACCGAAGACTGTTCCGGAGGGCCGCACCGAAGATCCAAGCCCAAGGATCCGGCTTGAAAGGGCCCGGGTGACAAGCCCTGGTCCGAAGAACGTTCGGGTGAAGCCGCACAGGCGGCCAACACCGAAGTAGTCACCCCGCAGCGCTCCTACTGGAGCCGCCGCTACCGGTCGCCGTTGCCCCGCCCGATGACCGTGTTGGGCGGCGTCAGCACGAGGGTGGGCGCTCCAGCAGCACAGGGGTGTGCGGATGACGACCCCCCAGCACTGCAAATTTACAACGGTGTCATTGTCCGAACACCCGCCCTGCGCCCGGTTTGAACACTCGGCCGCGTGCCGCGTTTGGCGTCGCCAGTCGGGGGCGACGATGAGGAGAGCCGGTTCGCTTCCGTGGCCGCTCGTCGGTGGCTGCGCCCGTGCGGGGGCGTCACGCCCTCGGCCCGATCCTCTCGAGGGCTTTCGCAGCCCCGGTGCGGATCCCGTTGTTCGGGTGGTCGGTGACCGTTCAATGTCCTCGCGGGCGTCTTCGGCTCTAAGCGCGCCGCCTGCACTGCCGTCGACCGTTCTCCGCCGAGGGAGAGCCGATCAGACGTAGCCCTCGGGCACCGGGCCGACGACCTCCATGCCGTACCGCTCGGCGATGGCGCCGAGGCGCTCGTCGTCCATGTCGCCTGCGGCGGCCGCGGCGGCTACCTCATCGAAATAGCCGACCATCGCGGCTGGGACGTACAGGTTCAACTTGCGGCTGGGGGCGTCACCGACTCGGAACCCGTGCACGACGCCGGCGGCGACGTACACGTACGAGCCGGCCGGGCAGCGGAACTCCTGTCCGTCCACGTACATGAAGTACTCGCCCTCAAGGACGTAGAACGCCTCTGCCGCGTTGTGGTGGATGTGCATGGGCGGACCGAAGTGGGGTGGCTCGGTCGCCTCGAGCAGGGTGAACTGGCCGTCGGAGTCTTCGGCGGACGCCTTGACCGTCATGGCGAAGCCGCCCAGATCGATCTGTCGGCCCCCGCCTGGTTCCAGCACAAGCCATTGGTCGGCCACAGCGACTGAACCTACCCCGGCCTGGTTGCCCGACGGCCCCCGTCGGGGCCCGGCGGCAGCCTCGCTGGCGAGGTGAATACCTCCGGCGACGGACCGACCCCGCGCAACCCTGAACCTCGTGAGTCGCGTCGTGGACTGTGCTGGCGCGGGCGAAGTCGTCGTCAACCGCGCCATGGCCGACGCTCTCGCGGGTTCCGACACGTGGGCGCTCACGCCGCTGGGCACCCGCGCGCTCAAGAGCTTTGGCGACGTCGAACTGTGGGCGTTGGCCGGACCCGTCGAGGTGCGAAATCCCGGCACCGCGAGACGGCCTCCGGTACGCTGACCTGCGGAGCGCCGGGAAGCCTGGTCGGCAGGAAGCAGGACGACCATGGCACACCTCCGCGTTGACTCGACCTCGGTGCTCGCACATGCGTGCGCTCATCGCCGTGTGGCCGCTCGCTCAGCCGTACTCGACCGGCGGTTCGCTCCGGATAACGGACACGACGGACTCCATCGGGAAGCTGGCGACCGGATGCTCCGGTGTGCCGGGACCCATGTCCTCGAGGAACGTCAGCACGCCGCCCTCGATCCGGTAACGGTCGGCGCCGATCGTTCTGAGACTCTCGTCGGTGAGCGCGACCTGGAACTGTTGCTCGTTCCTCATCGCCGCGGAGGCTATCGACAGTCGGCCCGTCCTCACGCAGGTCGTCGATGACGTGGTTCCTCGTGGTCGGCGGCCTGGGACTGCTGATCGTCCTCGCGTCGCTCGTGCTCGAAGATGTCTTCGAGGGCCTGTTCGACGCGCTCGACATCGACTCGGGCGCTGGTGTCTTCTCGACACCGGTGATCGGCTCGTTCCTCGCTGCGTTCGGGTTCGGCGGCGCATTGGTCCTCGGCTCGACTACCGCGGGCCCCGCTGTGGCGGCCGGAGCCGGCATGGCTGCGGGGATCACGATGGGCGCGATCGCGCTCGCGATCACCCGCGCGCTGATGCGAATGGCGACGGACGAGCCGTTCCGCCTCGGAGACCTGGTCGGCAAGCAAGCGAGGGTCGTCACGCCGATCCCGCCGAGCGGCTATGGCGAAGTCGTGGTGAGCCATCTGGGTCAGCAGATGAAGTTGAACGCGCGAGCCGAACGTCCGATCGCGCGGGGCACCGACGTGGTGGTGCTGGCCGTGCAGTCGGCTTCCTCTGTCGTGGTGGAGGAAGCCGCGGAGTTCTGGGGCCTTCCGGCCCCACGTCAACAAGGAGAGTGATGGGGATGAATCCCCTGGTCGTTGGTCTGCTCGGCGCGTTCGGGCTCATCGTCCTCGTGCTGCTGCTCATCGTGCAGCGCGTGAAGGTCGCGGGGCCGAACGACGCGTTCATCATCACGGGCCGTAAGGGAAAGCCC
>DASVEG010000278.1:0-2979 GCA_036380695.1 Acidimicrobiales bacterium | reverse complement strand
CCCCGGCGCGGACGAGCCGCACCTCGACGCCGTCGAAGCCCTCCGTCTCGTCTGCGTCCTGCTGGCCGTCCGCGTCGCGATCGAGCCACACGCGGTCGCCGATCGAGGCGGTCCACCGGACGCCGAAGTCCACGTCGTCCTCTTGCTCGTGCGCCTCCAGCGTGATCCCGAACGTCGCACCCGTCGTCAGGCCCATGCCAGCCGGGATCGTCGTGCCGTCGATGGCGATCCGGTACGAGCCAGGACGAACGTGGGGGAAGGCGTAGGCGCCATCGCTCGCCGTGGTCGTGGTCCCGGCGGAGGAGTCGTCGGAGGTGCCCCACGTGCCGTCGGGGCCGACGTCCCACAGCGCGACGGCTACCGCAGCGACGCCGCCCTCGCCCGCGTCCTGCGCACCGTCGGCGTCCGCGTCGAGCCAGACGCGGTCGCCGATCGAGCTGTCCCACACGAGCGCGAAGTCGAGGTCGCTTCGCGCTTCACCCGCGGCCAGTGTCAGCGTGACGCTCGGTGTGGCGAGCACCATCGCGGGCGGCGCGCTCGAGCCGAGGACGATGACTTGGTACTGGCCAGGCGCCAGGTTCGGGAACGAGTAGTCGCCGCCGGCACCCGTCGTCGCCATGGCTTCCGAGTCGTCCGCGGTGAACCACGTGGCGTCGGCACCCGCCCCGAGCAACAGCACCTCCATGCCACCGGCGCCGGCTTCACCGGCGTCCTGCACCCCGTCGGCGTCTTCGTCCTTCCACACGCGGTCGCCGATCGTGCCGGTCCACCTGAAGCCGAAGTCGGCCGTGGTCACCGCTTCGGCTGGCGCGATCGTGACGTCCGTCCACGAACCCGTCGTGAGCGCGGTGCCCGCAGGCGCAGTCGACGGGTCGACGCTCACGCGGTACGACGCGGGACGCGCGTTCGCGAACTCGTACGCACCGGACGCCGCGGTGGTGCGCGTGCCGGCGGCGGTGTCGTCGGCCGTGCCGAGCGTCGCGTCCGCGCCTGCGGTCCGGAGCGTCACCGTCGCGCCGGCCACGCCTGGCTCGCCGCCGTCCTGCACGCCGTCCGCGTCCGTGTCGAGCCACACGCGGTCGCCGATGGAACCCGCCCACTGCGTGCCGAAGTCGACGGCCGCGTCCGCCTCGTGCGGGTCGAGCGTGACGACGCTCGGGTTGTCGCGGCTCGTCACCGTCCGCCCGGTTTGAAGCGTCGACTCGTCGACGGAAACCGAGTACGTGCCAGGAGCGAGATACGAGAACAGGTACGCCCCCGCGGCATCCGTGGTGCGCGGCGCGTGCGCGACGTCGTCCGCGGTCCCGATGGTCGCGTCCGCGCCCGCGAACACGGCGTTGACGACCGCGCCCGACACGGCGGCTTCGCCGATGTCGAGCGTGCCGTCGAAGTCGGCGTCGAACCAGATGCGGTCACCGATCGAGCCGGTGAACCGGAAGCCGAAGCCGGCGGTGTCGACGGTCGAGCCCGCGCCCAACGTCGAGTCGCGATGGCCCGGCGTCGTGATCGCCGAGCCGCTCGGCGCGTCCGCCACGTCGATGGTCGAGCGATAGGAACCGGGCGGGAGGTTGCGGAACTGCGAGCGGCCGGCGGAGTCGGTGGCGATCGTCTTTACCGGCTCGTCGTCCGACGTGCCGAGGAGGTTGTCGGCACCGGCGGAGGTAAGCGTCACGTCGAGGCCCGGGAGCGGCGACTCGCTGGAGTCGAACGTCCCGTCGGCGTCGACGTCGTTCCATGCCTTGGAGTTGATGACGCCGCTCCACTTGTACGCCAAGTCGACGGAGGTCTTTTCGTCGCCGACCGCAACGCTCATCGACCGCGTGTCCGCGCCGTGGCGGATCATGCCCGTTGGCGCGGTGGAAGCGACCGTCCCGATCCGGTAGTGACCGGCGTCGACGTCGAATGCGTAGACGCCGGTGGAGTCCGTCGTCGCGTTGGGCAGGGAGACGTCGTCGGCCGTGTAATACACGCCATCCGGTCCGCGGTTGATCGCGGTGACCTGAACCGAACCGATGCCGGTCTCGTCCGCGTCCCGCACCTCGTCGAGGTCCTTGTCGTACCAGACGTGCCCGGTGATGCGACCCATTCCCGGAAGCGGGTCAGCGGCCGCCACCGGCACGCCGACCAACCCGCCCGCCAGAACGATGACCGCGACAACTCCACCAACAAACTTCGTCACCGAATCCCCCTTCGCCGGTGGCCCATTCGGCGGCGACGGGGGACGCCTTAGGAAATTCTTAGAAGTGAATATGATGAGTATCGCGAAGAAGCCGCGGAAGGTGACGAGCTACCGCGACCACCGCGAAATACCGAAATGCCGCGCCGGTACTGGGACGATTCGACGTCCCGTACCCTCGCGGTGTGGACGGCGGCGAACTGCACGAGCTCGAACCCGCGAAGGCCAGGCGGGCTGCGCTCCCCGACGCGGTGCTGCGGCGGGTCGTGGCCGGTGCCGTCGCCGTCGCGTTGGTGGCCGGCGTCGCCGCGCTCGCCACGCACGATTCGTCCCCCGGCGATCGCGCCGTCGCCGCGGAGTCGGGTGGTGGGTCGACCACGTCGGTCGTCGACGACGACCTCGCCGGTACGACGACGAGCACGTCCGCACCGGCGCCTCCGACGACAGCGGCACCGGCCGTGTCCGCTCCCGTGCCGGCATCGGCGCCCGTGGCGACGGCGCCCGTGGCTTCCGCTCCGCGGCCTGGGGTCGCCACGGCACCTCCCGCGCCTTCCGGCAAGGTCACGGTGTCGGGGCTCTATGTCGTGCAGCCCGACGGTGGCGGGCTGCGATTGGTGGTCGCCGGTATCCCGCACTTCCCGTCGTTCTCGCCGGACGGCAAGCGCGTCGTCTACATGCGCGACAACCAGGTCCGCGTCGTCGGTCTCGACGGCTCGGGCGATCGGGTCGTTGGCGCGTCGCAGTTCCGGCCGCGGTGGTCGCCGGACGGCCGCGAGGTCGCGTTCATCGAGAACGGCGTGCTG
>DASVEG010000277.1:0-16137 GCA_036380695.1 Acidimicrobiales bacterium | reverse complement strand
CACCAACTCCTGCCCGCGCACGACGCGTGCACTCACGCGGTGCTGGAACTTCCAGTACGCGTAGAAGATCGAGGCGACCCAGTTGCCGGCGAGCGACTCGACGAGCTTGTGGAGCGCGAGCTCGGTCCGGTAGGCGATCGGCCCGAGGCGCGTGTCGCCGCCGGCGAAGTGACCCATCTCGTGGGCGAGCACTGCCCGTAGCTCGGACACGTCGAGCACGTCCAGCAACGGAACGCCGATCGCGAGCGTGCGTTTGCCCCGCACCATGCCGAGCAGCGGGCCGAACTCGCGGACGTACGCGTTCACATCGGCGACCACTGCGATGCGATCGGGTGGCTCGGTCCCCGCGATCTGCGCGAGGCGGCGGACCTCGGCATGCAGCTCGGGCTCCGCGTCGGGCGGGACCTCGACCTCGTCAGCTGGCTCCGGGGGCTTCCGGAGCATCGCGAGCGTCGACCTCCCGAGGGCCGCGACGACGGCGAAGGTGAGGAGGATCACGCCGATGTGGACGCGGCCGAGGCGGGCGAGCCCGACGTTGAGGGCGACGAGGCCCACAACGACGCCGACGGCGAGCACGATGACGCCGAGCAGCAACACGATCGAGAGCAGCGCGCGCCCGGCGAGGCCGGCGGCCTTCGTCTCGCCGGTCGCAGCCGCGGGTGGCAGCTCGACGGGTGGGAGCCGGAGCAGCGGTTCGTCGCTGCCGCTCTCGTTGTCGCGCGCCTGCGCTCGTACCTGCTCGTCCGCCATGACCCCTCCCCCGGCGTCCGCCTCCTAGGCGGTCAACGCCGCCACGACGGTACCGAGGTCGAGTTCGTCGCGCGCGCCGGTGCGGCGGTCCTTGCGCTCGACGACGCCTCGTTCGAGCCCGCGCGCCCCGACGATCAGCTGCGTTGGCATGCCGAGCAGGTCGGCGTCGGCGAACTTCACGCCTGGGGACACGTCGGGCCGATCGTCGTACAGCACGCGCACTCCGGCAGCCGTCAGCTCCGCGTAGATCTCGCCGGCCGCGGTGACGACCTCGGCCGAGCGACCGGCGCCCAACGACACGAGGTGGACGTCGAACGGCGCGACGGCCTTGGGCCACACGAGCCCCGCGTCGTCTGCGTGCTGCTCCGCGATGACGGCGGGGAGGCGCGACACACCGATCCCGTAGCACCCCATCCAGAACGGCTGGTCGTGCCCGTCCTCGTCGAGGAAGGTCGCGCCCGGGATCTTGAGCGAGTACGTGAGCCCGAGCTGGAACGTATGGCCGGCCTCCACCGCGCGGCCGACCTCCATCGGCGTGCCGCAGCGTGGGCACGGGTCGCCGGCCACGACCGTCGCGATCGGCTGCCACGCGTCGACGGTGAAGTCGCGGTCGAGCATGCAACCACTGACGTGATGGTCGGGCTTGTTCGCGCCGGTCACCCACGAGGCGGGCGCCTTCACCAGCGGGTCGGCGACGACCCGGACGCCGTTCGCCTGCAACCCCATCGGCCCGATGTAGCCCTTGTGCAGGAACGGGAACCGATCGAAGTCTTCCGCCTCGAACACGCGATGGTTCCTTGGCACCCGCACCTCGCGGTCGCCGGGCACGAGCGCGACCACGGGGCGGTCCGCATCGTCGAGCAGCGCGATGCACTTGAGCATCCCGCTCGCTCCGAGGTCGCGGCCCGCGGCGCGGAAGTGCTCGACGACGAGGTCGATGCCGGGCCGGTCCGGCGTGTGGTGCTCGGCCATCGCTTCGGGAACGGCGGCGCGGTCGAACCACCGAGCCCCTGCGACGGCTGCCTCGATGTTCGCCGAGTAGTCGCCCTTGGGGCAGCGCACGATCGTGTCCTCCCCGATGGCGGACACGACCATGAACTCGTGGTTGATCTCGCCGCCGATCGCGCCCGAGTCCGCTTCGACCGGCACGACGTCGAGCTCGCAGCGCTCGAAGATGCGCTCGTAGGTCTCGTACATCTGCCGGTATGACTCCTGCATGCCGGCGGGCGACGCGTCGAACGAGTACGCGTCCTTCATCACGAACTCACGACCGCGGAGGAGCCCGAAACGCGGGCGCGCCTCGTCGCGGTACTTCAGCTGGATCTGGTACACGTTCACCGGCAGGTCGCGATAGCTGTCGACCTCCGCGGCGACCGTGCCGGTGACGATCTCCTCGTGCGTCGGGCCGAGGACGAAGTCACCGCCCCTTCCTTCGAGGCGGAAGAGGATGTCTTCCATCGTCGCCAGGCGGCCGGTCGCCTGCCACGGCTCCACCGACTGCAACACGGGGAGAAGGAGCTCCTGCGCTCCCGCCGCGTCCATCTCCTCGCGGATGAGCTGCTCGACGCGCTGGAGCAGGCGCCATCCGAGCGGGAGCCACGTGTAGATGCCGGACGCGTGCCGGCGGATGTAGCCCGCGCGCACGAGCAACTTGTGCGAGACGGCCTCCGCATCCGAAGGCGCGTCGCGCAGCGTCTTCAGCAGCAAGCGCGAGAACCGCATCGGACGACGCTACGTGGCCGCGACGCGGCGGCTCACTGTTTTTTGGGCGCGCTCAGTGCCATATATGGCGCTGAGCGCGCCCAAAAACCGAGGACGGGCTCAGGAGACGACGTCAGTACGAGCGGGCGACGTAGGCGACGAGGCCGGCGTCCTCGCCAGGGTCGGGCAACGACCCGTCTTGGCGCTGGAGGCAACGGACGGTCACGCCCTTGCCGTTGAGGCGCAGCTCGCCGTCCTCGCCGACGACGTCCCACGGCACGCGAGCGAAGCCGGTCTGCGCGGCCTCTTCGGCTTCGTCGAGCGTCGTGACGTCGACCGTGCGCGCGTCGCGCCTGGCCCGCGCCTCGTCGAGGAGCGCGGCCTGGACCTCGACGAGCAGGTCGCCGACGCGGCGCGCCACCCCGTCGACCGGTGCCGGCGCCTTGTCCTTGGTGTCGCGTCGGACGACGGTGACGTTGCCTTCCGCGAGGTCACGCGGCCCGACCTCGACCCGAACCGGTACGCCCTTTAGCTCCCAGTCGGTCGCGCGGCGACCGAACGACGTGTCGACGCGGGCGTCGAGGTCGGCGCGGACCCCGCCGGCGCGCAGCTCGTCGACGATCGCCTGGGCGCGGCTGCGGACGTCGCCCTCGTCGCGCACGACGAGCACGACGACCTGTGTGGGCGCGAGCACGGGTGGCAGGCGCAGCCCGTCGTCGTCCCCGTGGCTCATGATGAGCGCGCCCATCAGGCGGGTGGACGCGCCCCACGACGTCTGCCACGCGAAGTCGCGCCCGCCCGCTTCGGTCGAGAACTCGGTGCCGAACACCTTCGAGAAGTTCTGGCCGAGCTCGTGGCTGGTCGACATCTGCAGCGCCTTGCCGTCGCCCATCACGCCCTCGGTCGTCCAGCTCGTCGTCGCGCCGGCGAACCGCTCACGCGCCGTCTTGCGCCCGACGTAGGTCGGGATCGCCATGGCGTCGAGCATCGTCGCCTCGTACACGTCGAGAAGGATGCGGACGGCGTACGCGCGGGCGTCGGCCTCCGTCACGTGACACGTGTGCCCCTCCTGCCAAAGGAACTCGGTCGTGCGCAGGAACAGGCGCGGCCGCAGCTCCCAGCGCACGACGTTCGCCCACTGGTTCACGAGCAACGGGAGGTCGCGGTAGCTCTGCACCCACTTGGCGAAGAACGAGTTGATGATCGTCTCGCTCGTGGGCCGCACGACGACCGGCTCCTCCAGCTCCTTGCCGCCGCCGTGGGTGACGACCGCGAGCTCGGGGCTGAAACCCTCGACGTGCTCGGCTTCCTTGCGCAGGAAGCTCTCGGGGATGAAGAGCGGGAAGTACGCGTTCTGCGCGCCAGCGTCCTTGATGCGGCGGTCAAGCTCGGCCTGCACGCGTTCCCAGATCGCATAGCCATACGGGCGGATCACCATCGTCCCGCGGACGGGGCCGTTGTCCGCGAGCTCTGCCTTCGCGACGACGTCCTGGTACCAGCGCGGGAAGTCGTCGGCGCGCGGGGTGAGCACGGGCGGCTTGGCCATGGCGGCCGATGCTACGGCGACCTACGGTCGCCCCATGAAGGCTGCCGTCCTGAACTCCTGCCCCGGCGACCTCGAGATCGAGGACATCGAGGTCGACACGCCGGGCCCGCGCGAGGTGTTGATCCGCACCGCGGCGGCCGGGCTCTGCCACAGCGACCTCCACTTCCTCGAGGCGAAGTACCCGGCGCGTTGCCCCGTCGTCATGGGCCACGAGTCGGCCGGCGTCGTGGAGGCGGTCGGCGAACAGGTCACCTACGTCAAGCCCGGCGATCACGTGATCACGTGCCTGTCGGTGTTCTGCGGCGAGTGCGAAGACTGCCTGACCGGGCACATGTCGATCTGCCGCAGCCCGTCCACCCAGCGGGCGAAGGAGGACGGTCCGCGCCTCACCAGGAACGGCGAGCGCGTCCACCAGTTCATCAACCTCGGCTCGTTCGCGGAGCAGATGCTCGTGCACGAACGGGCCGTCGTGAAGATCGACGAAGCGATGCCGCTCGACCGCGCCGCCCTGCTCGGGTGCGGCGCGACCACAGGCCTCGGTGCGGTCATGAACACGGCCCGCGTCGAGCCGGGTTCGACCGTCGCGGTCATCGGATGCGGCGGCATCGGCCTCAACGCGGTGCAGGGCGCGTACCTCGCGGGCGCGGCCAGGATCGTCGCGGTCGACATGCTCGACTCCAAGCTCGAGCTCGCGCGCCAGTTCGGCGCGACCGACACGGTGAACGCGAGCACGGGCGATCCCGTCGCGCAGGTGATCGACATGACCGGCGGGGGTGTGCACTACAGCTTCGAGGCCATCGGGTTGAAGATCGCCGCGGAGCAGGCGTTCGGGATGCTCCGCCAAGGCGGCACGGCCACCGTCATCGGGATGATCCCTATCGGCCAGAACGTCGAGCTGCCAGGGGTCGCGTTCCTGTCGGAGAAGAAGATCCAGGGCTCGGCCATGGGCTCGAACCGCTTCCGCGTCGACATCCCCCGCTACGTCGACCTCTACCTGCAGGGCCGGCTCAAGCTCGACGAGCTGGTGTCGGCCCGTATCCCCATCGAGAACATCGGCGACGGCTTCGAGGCCATGAAGACCGGCGAGGTCGCCCGCTCGGTGATCGTCTTCGACTGACGGGAGCGCCCAAGCCTTCGTTCCGGAGGCAATAGAGGCGGCTGTACCGCCTCTATTGCCTCCGGAACGTCACGGGTCAGAAGAAGGTCTGGCAGTAGGGCTGGGTCGAGCCCTGGAAGAACAGGTCGCCGCGGTGGGCGGCGCCCGGCGTTCGCTCCTCGACGCGGCCGGCGCGGACGAGCGACGCGAGGCGGGTGCCGCCGAGGTACACGGCGCCCAGGTCGTTGGCGCCGAGCACGAGGTCGGGATCGTCCGTCGACGAGGCAGCGGTGCACGACGCACCGTCGGCGTTGCCCTCGACCACCCACCGCCCCTCGTTCCAGGGGCAGAACGGGTCCGCGACGTCGAGCACGAACCGGTCCGCTGTCGAGTAGCGGCGCGCGCTCATCGCCGAGGGCAGGTCGACGATGCGGCACCACAGGAAGTCGGACACGTTCGTGGCCCGCAAGCGCCTCGGGTCGGCGAGCAGGTAGCGGAGCGGCTCGTCGATGGGACGCGACAGCGTCGTCGTCTTGTACGTGAGGTCGATGTCGGTGACGTACATCCACAGCGAGAGGTACGCGTCGTGCGTCGTCGCGCCCAGCCCCTGCACCATGGCCGTCCACTCCGTGCTGCCGATCGACTGCCCGCCCGTGCCGACCCGGTAGTACGCGTAGCCCTCGACCTCGCCGCTCGCGCCCTCGTAGACGACGTAGAAGCGCGCGCCGGCCGTGCCGCTGCGCTTCGAGTTGCGGAAGAACTGGTTCCACCAGCCGTCGGGGCGGCTGACGTCGCCGGGTTGCAGGCGGCGGACGCGCTCGTGCACGTCGGGAAGCACCTTGCGCGCCTCGTCCTCGTCGACGAGCACGACGCGGCCCGCGGGCTCGTGGGGGCGGGCCAGGGCGCGGTACTGCCGCGGCAGCTCGTACTCCGCCTGCATCGTCGCGAGGCCGTAGCCGAAGCGTCCGTAGATGACGCTCTCGCTCGCGAGGAGGATGGCGAGGGGCTCGCCCCGCTCGCGCACGTCGTCGAGCTGATGGCGCATCAACGCCGACAACACGCCCTTGCGCCGGTGGGTCGGCAGCACGCCGACCCAGGTGACGCCGGCCGCGGCCGACGTCGTCAGCCCTGGCAGGGTGAGGTCGAAGTCGAACGCGGCGGCCGCGCCGACGACCCGCCCGTCCTCGAACACCGCGACCGACCGGTCGATGTCGAACGGGCGGCGGTCGGCGGCGACGTCCTCCTCGCTCGGCAGCGACCCGAACGCGGTCTGGTCGGTCCGAACGAAGGCAGGCCACTCCTCCTCCGTGACCGGCCGCACCTCGCGGGTGGTCACGGCTGGCGGCCGAGTTGCGCGACCAGCTGCTCGAGCAGCGGCGCGCCGTCGCTGCACTCGACCCTCGGTGCGAACGGCCCGCCGGGGCCGCGCAACTCCGGGCTGTCGGGGAACATGCGCGCCAGTTGCAACAGCGGCGCGACGAGGTCGTCGGGAAGGTCGGCCTTCTGGCCGGTCGCCTTCGCGAGGTCCCACGAGTGGGTGACGATGTCGGTCGCGTGGATGCCGATGGCGATCTCGCCGGGGATCTGGCCGAACGGCAGGTCGAAGATCCGCTCGGTGACGCCGTCGGCGCCGAACGCGGCCTCGGCTTCCTTCGCCGACGCGTCGTACGTGGCGACGACGTCGTACGTTCCCGACGGGTACTCCGGCTGCTCGCCTCTCGAGATCGCCGCGAACTGGTAGTTGCCGTTGATGACATGGCCGATCAAGGCGCGCACGTCCCAGTCGGTGCACGGAGTGGCGCTGCTCAGTTGATCGTCGGTGACGCCAGAGAGGATGCGCCTGAACTCACCGCGTGCCTGTTCGTGAAGGTCGACGTTGCCCATGCGGGCGAGGTTATGGCGCTAGAGCGTCGGGCGCCCGGGCCTTCGGGTGAGGAACCACTGCACCGCCACGATGAGCACCGCCGTCACGAAGCCCACGACCGACAGCGTGGGGAACAGCGGGTTCACCGATGCGTCCTGCGACACGGTGTCGAGGTCGGTCGTCGTCGAGGTCGTCGCGCCCCCGACGGGCGCAGCCGTCTGGGGAACGGGCAGCGTCGGGAGTTGGTCGGGCGTCGTCGTGGTCGGCGGCTTGGTGGTGGTCGTGCGCTTCGTCGTCGCCGGGCCGGTGGTGGGCGCCGCGGTCGACGCGGGGGCGCCCGTCGTCGCCGGCGCCTCGGTGGTCGGCGCCGCTGTCGTGGGCGCGACCGTGGTCGGCGCCGCGGTGGTGGGGGTCGCGGTGGTCGGCGGCGTCGTCGGAACGGACTGCGCGAACGCCGCGGGCGCCCCCGTCATGAACGCCACGAACGCCCCCGCCACCGCCGCGCTCCGCACCCGCCGCCCCGGCCGCCCCGCCCGCCGACGCGTTGTGGAGGCAATAGAGGCGGTGGTACCGCCTCTATTGCCTCCGGAACGAAGAACCGACGGGACGGGCACGGGCGTCAGCGTGTCAGGCGCCGGTGGTGCGCTTGCGGATGAGGGCCACGCGGGTGGCGGAGTCGTTGGCGTCCGCACCCTGCTCGCCGAGCAACGCGGCGCGGTCGGACTCGGCCTCCTTGCGGGCGCGGTCGGTGTCCGCCGACGCGAGCACCGCGTCGATGCCCTCCTCCATGATCCGCTCGGCGTAGCGCACCAGCGTCTCGACCATCTCGTCCTCGGGCACGACGGCCACGTTGCGGCCCTTGATGAACAGGTGGCCCTTCTTGCGGCCAGCCGCGATCCCGATGTCGGCGTCGCGCGCCTCGCCCGGCCCGTTCACCACGCAGCCCATGACCGCGACCTGCAACGGGATCTCGCGATCGCCGAACGCCTCCATCGCCCGCTTGGCCACGTCGATGACGTCGACCTCGGCCCTGCCGCACGACGGGCACGCGATGAGGTCGACGTTCTTCCGCTCCCGCAACCCCATCGCCTCGAGCAGCTGCCGACCGGCCCGCGCCTCCTCGACCGGGTCGGCGGTCAGCGAGTAGCGGATCGTGTCGCCGATCCCCTCTGCCAGCAGCGTCGCCATCCCCGCGGTCGCCTTCACGATGCCCGCGGGCGGGGGGCCGGCTTCGGTCACGCCGAGGTGCAACGGGTGATCGGTCGCCTCGGACAACTGGCGGTACGCCTCGATCATCAGCGGCACGTTCGATGCCTTGACCGAGATCTTGACGTCGTCGAACCCGACCTCCTCGAAGTACGCGAGCTCGAGCTGCGCGGACTCCACCATCGCCTCTGGCGTGACGCGGCCGCCGTACTTCTCGTAGAGCTTCGGGTCGAGCGACCCGCCGTTGACGCCGATGCGGATCGGCACGCCGCGATCCTTCGCCTCCTGCGCGACGGCCTTGATGTGCTCGGGCCGCCGGATGTTGCCGGGGTTCAAGCGCAGGCAGTGGACACCGGCGTCGAGGGCGGCGAGCGCCATCCGGTACTGATGGTGGATGTCGGCGACGATAGGCACCGGCGACCGCGGCACGATCTGCGCGAGCCCCTCGGCCGCCTCGACCTCGTTGCACGTGCAGCGGACGATGTCGGCGCCCGCGGCGGCGAGGGCGTAGATCTGCTGCAGCGTGCCTTCGACGTCGGCCGTCTTCGTGATCGTCATCGACTGGACGCTCACGGGTGCGTCGCCGCCGACCAGCACCGAACCGACCCGGATCTGGCGGGTCTTCCGCCTCGGATAGCGGCTCTCGGAGAACTGCACTACTCGAACTTCAGCGGGTCGGTGATGTCGAGGTACAGCGACGACAGGCCGAGGAACACGAGCAGCAACACGACCACGTACGTCAGCGGCAGGAGCTTCGCCACGTCGACGAAGTACCGCTTGCCGCCCCGCAGCGTGGACCGGACGAGCTCGTACACGGCCACCGCGACGTGGCCGCCGTCGAGCGGGAGGAACGGCAGCAGGTTGAACAGACCGACGAACAGGTTGATCGCGATGAGGAGCACCAGCACCTCGAAGATGCCCGTGTCCGCCGCTTGCTTCGCCACGCCGACGAAGCCGACGGGCGACAGGAACCGCGTGCTCTCGTCGTCCGCCGAAGCCGTGCCGTCGGTGCTGCCGGTCAGGTTGTCCCAGTAGCTCGCCAGCCCGCTCGGGCTGAACACGCTGCCGAGCGCCTTCGCGTTGTCGAGGAGGCCGGGTGCGACCTGGTTGGGGTCGTCGCCGAAGTCGCCCCCCAAGAACTGCCCGAACGCCATCGGCACGCTGCCCGCACCCTGCGTCTCGAACCTGGCGAGCGGCCCGATGCCGATGAACCCGCGCGGCTTCGCGACGACCGGCTTGCCGTCCTCGCCCTCGACCGTGCGCAGGTCGAGAGGGCGAGCGACGAGGGCGACCTCGGCCCCGTCGCGGTCGACGACGAACGTGATGTCGGTCTCCGGACGGGCTCTGATGTAGGGAGGGATGTCGTCCCAGTCGGTGACGCGGCGCCCGTCGACCGACACGATCCGGTCGCCGACCTCGAACCCTGCCTCCTCCGCGGGGCTGCGTTCGCCCTCGACCTTGGAGATGTCGGCGATCTCGAGCGACGGACCGGGGATGCCGACGAACACGTTGATCGCCACGAACAGCACGAGGGCGATGAGGAAGTGCATCGTCGAGCCGGCGACGGCGACCGCGAACCGTTGCGGGAAGGGCTTCTGGCGGTACGTCCGCGGCTCGTCGGCAGGGTCCTCGATGCGGTCGAGGTTGTGCATCCCGATGATCTTCACGTAGCCCCCGACGGGCAACGCCTTGACGCCGTACTCGGTCTCGCCCTTGCGGACGGACCACAGCCGGGGGCCGAACCCGACGAAGAACTCGGTGACCTTCATGCCGCCCCACTTGGCCGTGAGGAAGTGACCGAGCTCGTGCAGCATGATCATCACCAGCAAGGCCATGACGACCAGCACGGTCTTCAGCGCGCCGTAACGCGCCGCCAGCGCGAGGCCGAGCGCGATCGCGATGACGAGGCGCACGAACGCACCCCGCTGCTCCTCCGACGCCATGGGAGGGCCGCCGCGGGGCGCGGTGGCCGGTGCCGGCTCCGGCTGGCCCGGCTCGGTCGGTCGCAGCGTGTCGGTCATGCGTTCACGATCTCCGTTCCACCGCCCGGGTCGCCGCCTCGCGTGCGTCCCGGTCGGCCTCGACGACCTCCTCGACGGAGGTCGGTGCGCTTCCATTGTGACCGCGCACGGTGTCTTGTATGACGTCGGCGATCGCGAGCCAAGGGATACGGCCGTCGAGAAATGCCGCGACGGCGACCTCGTTGGCCGCGTTGAGCCACGCGGGCACCGACCCACCCGCCCGCCCCGCCTCGAACGCCAGGCCGAGGCACGGGAACGCGCCGGCGTCCGGGCGCTCGAACTCGAGCCGCTCGATCTGCGTCCAGTCGATCGCGCCGAACGCCACCGTGCTGCGGTCCGGCCACGCCAACGCGTACCCGATAGGGAGCCGCATGTCGGGCATCGACAGCTGCGCCATGGTGGCGCCGTCGGTGAACTCGACCATCGAGTGCACGACCGACTGGGGGTGGACGACGACCTCGATGCGGTCGTATCCCACCCCGAACAGCTCGTGCGCCTCGATCACCTCCAGCCCCTTGTTCATGAGCGTCGACGAGTCGACCGTGATCTTCGGACCCATTCGCCACGTTGGATGGGCGAGGGCGTCGTCGACGGTGACGTTCGCGAGCTCGTCCTTGCGTTTGCCGCGGAAGGGACCCCCGCTCGCGGTCAGGACGATCCGCGCCACGCGTTCTGGTGGGTTGCCCCGCAGGCACTGGTGCACCGCGGCGTGCTCGGAGTCGACGGGCACGATCTCGGCGCCAGGCGTGGCGCGCACCGCTTGGACGACGGGCCCGCCGGCAATCAACGACTCCTTGTTCGCGAGCGCGAGGCGCCGGCCTGCCTGCAGCGTCGCGACGGTGACGTCGAGCCCCGCGAACCCGACGACGCCGTTGACCACGACGTCGGCTTCGGTCGCCAGGCTCGCGAGCGCGCCGTGCCCGGCGCGCAGCTCGGTCCCCACCGGAAGGCGGTCTTCCAGATCGCGCGCGCGGCGGTCGTCGGCGAGGGCGACCACCTTCGGGTGGAACGCCTCGGCCTGCTCGGCGAGCGCGTCGACGTTGCTGTTCGCGCCGATGGCCGTGACCTCGTAGCGTTCGCCTTCGGCGCGGACGACGTCGAGCGTCTGTGTCCCGATAGACCCCGTCGACCCGACGACCGCGACCGTCGTCGGCACTACTGCCCTGGGAGGTTCAGCAGCTCGACGAGGTAGTACACCGCGGGAAGGGCGAACAGCATCGCGTCGAACCGGTCGAGCACGCCGCCGTGACCCGGGAGCACCGTGCCCATGTCCTTCACGCCGAGGTCACGCTTGACGAGGGACTCGGCGAGATCGCCCGCGGGGCCGACCAGCGACACCACGACCGCGAGCCAGAACGTGCTGCCGAAGTCCCAGGGATCGATGCGCCCGACGACGGCGAGGCACACGATCAGCGTCAGGAGGAACCCTCCGAAGAACCCTTCGACCGTCTTGTTCGGGCTGATCTCCGGCGCCAGCGGGGTGTTGCCGAAGCTGCGGCCGGCGAACAGCGCACCTACGTCGTTGGCGACCACCGCGAGGATCGTGCCGAGGAGGAACGCCTTCCCGTCGCCGTCGGGGTGCCGGAGCATGAGCGACGCGAACGAACCGAGGAAGCCGACCCACGCGATGCCAAGCAGGGTGACGCCGAGGTTCGCGGTGACCCGCGCGCGGACGACGCCGACGACGTACCAGAGCATCGAGAACATCACCGCGAGGGCGAGGACGAGCGGGATGGCGCGCTCGCCCTTGGTGTACGCGCCGATCATCATCGCCGCCGTGCCCGCGAGGCCGAGGAGCGTGGCGGGCTTGAGGCCGGCGCGGCGGAAGTTGTCGAACACCTCGACCGCGGCGAGGAGCACCACGACGGTGGCGAGCGCCGCGAGCCACCCAGGCCCGCGCCAGTAACAGAAGAGGGCGAGGCCGAGCAGGCCGACGCCCGCGGCGACGGCCATCGGCAGGTCGCGTTCGCCGCCGCGCTTCTCGGAATAGTCGTACGGCTCCGTCGGGCGCGAGCTCACGCGGTGCATCGCTCCCGTCGCCTGGCGGGCCGTGCGGGTGCGCACGGCGCGCTCTTCCTGCTCGGGCTCCTCGTCGAGCTCGTCGTCGAAGCTGAACTCGGGCGAGCGGGGCGTGTCGTCGAGCGCGCCGACGCGCACGCCGTCGTCGAGGAGCTCGTCTTCGGCGAAGTCGGCCTCCTCCCAGTCGCTGCCCTCGCGCCACCGAGGCTGGCGGCGCAACGCGGCCCACGCCTCGAGGTCGTCCTCGTCGTCCGCGTCGTCGCCCACGAGCACGCGCGGCACTTCGCCGGTGGGCGGCTCGCTCCAGTGCGGCAGGTCGTGCGCGCCCGTCGCCGGGGTGGAGGCAGGAGGATCGGCGTCCTCCGGGAGGGGGAAGCGCACCGCGGGCCGCGGGCCGCTCGGCTGCGGGGGGACGTCGCCGTACCGGGGCGCGTCGTCCGGCAGGCGCCCGCTCTGCAGCTCGGCTTCGCGCTGCGCGGCTTCTTGCGCGCCGATGATGCGCACGCCCTCGCCAGGGGCGCGCGGCGGTGCCGGGCGCTCGTCATCCTCGTCGTCGTAGGCCATGGCGACTCCCTGCGTCGGCGACCGGGCAGCTCAGACCTCGAGCAGCTCCTGCTCCTTGTGGTGCAGCATGCGATCGATCTCGGCCACGTAATCGTGCGTGACCTTCTCGAACTCCTTCTCCGCCCGTTCGAGCTCGTCGCTCGTGATGTCGCCGTCTTTCTCGAGCGCCTCGAGGTCGTGGCGGGCGTGGCGGCGGACGTTGCGCACCGACACACGCGCTTCTTCTGCCTTGTGCTTCGCGACCTTGACGAACTCCTTGCGCCGCTCCTCGGTGAGCGCGGGGAAGGCGAGGCGGATGACGTTGCCGTCGTTCGACGGGTTCACGCCGAGGTCGCTGTTCTGGATGGCCTTCTCGATGTTGCGCAGCGCGGACTTGTCGTACGGCGTGATCACGAGCAGGCGCGGTTCGGGCACGTGGAACCCTGCGATCTGCTGCATCGGCACGTCGCTGCCGTAGTAGTCGACCTTGAGGTGCTCGACGAGCGCGGGCGTGGCCCGGCCGGTGCGGATGCCCTGGAACTCGTTCTGCAGGTGCGACACGGCCTTGGCCATCTTCTCGCGGGAGTCCGCGAAGACCGCACCGATGAGCGTGTCGTCGTCCATCATCGGATGAGCGTACCTATCGGCTCCCCCGCCAGGGCGCGACGGAGGTTGCCTTCGGTGCTGACGTCGAACACGAGCAGGGGCAGCTCGTTCTCCTTGCAGAGCGTGAAGGCGGTCAGATCCATGACCCGTAGCTCGTTCGCGATGACGTCCTGGTACGACGCCTCGGTGAGCTTCGTGGCCGTGTCGTCCTTGCGCGGGTCGGCGGTGTAGACGCCGTCGACGCCGCCGTGCGTGCCCTTCATCAGCACGTCCGCGCCAATCTCGATGGCGCGCAACGCAGCCGGGGTGTCGGTGGTGAAGAACGGGTTGCCCATGCCAGCGGCGAAGATGACCACGCGGTCCTTCTCCAGGTGGCGGATGGCGCGTCGCCGGATGAACGGCTCCGCGATCTCCTGCATCGCGATGGCCGTCTGCACCCGCGTCGGCTGGCCTTCGTGTTCGAGGGCGTCCTGCAGCGCGAGCGCGTTGATGACGGTCGCGAGCATGCCCATGTGGTCCGCGGTCGCACGGTCCATCCCGAGGCCTTCGGCTGTAGCGCCCCGCCAGATGTTGCCGCCGCCGACGACGACGGCGAGCTGCACGCCGAGCTCGCCGCGGGCGTCCGAGATCTCGCGGGCGAGGCGCTTGACCGTTGGCGCGTCGATCGTCTCGCGAGGCGCGCCTTCGACGTCGTCACCCGCGTCGCGGCCGGCGAACGCCTCGCCGGAGATCTTGAGGACGACCCGCGACCAGCGGGGCATCAGGCGCCGAGGAGGACCTGGGCGAACTGGACGACTCTGGCGTCCCCGAGGAACTGCTTGACGGTCTGCTTGTCGTCCTTGACGTACGGCTGGTCGAGGAGGACCCGGTCGCGGAAGTACGCGGTGAGCTTGCCCTCCACGATCTTCGGCAACGCCGCCTCGGGCTTGCCCTCGTTGCGCGTCTGCGCCTCGAGCGTCGCCCGCTCGGCCTCGACCTCGTCGGCCGGGACCTCGTCGCGAGCGAGGAACTGCGGCTTGCCGAACCCGATGTGCACCGCGATGTCGTGGGCCAGCTCCTGCGTGCCACCCTCGAGCAGCACGATGACGCCGTTGACGCCGCGGCCGTCCTGGTTGTGGATGTAGGTGTCGATCACCTGGCCGTCCTTCGCCTCGATGCGGACGACGCGGCCGAGCTGGATGTTCTCCTTCAGCATGATGCCGAGGTCGGCGATGGCATCGGACTTCTGATCCGTCGCCCCTTCGCCCTCCTTGGCCACGAGCTCGGCGATGTCGTTCGCCGTGTTCACGAAGTCGGAGTTCTTGGCGACGAAGTCGGTCTCGCACTTGAGCTGCACGAGCGCGGCGGCGTTGTCGATCTTCGCCAGGGCGACTGCGCCCTGGACGTTGTCACGGCCGGCGCGCTCGGTGAGCTTGCTGAGGCCTTTCTCGCGGAGCCACTTCTTCGCCGTCTCGAAGTCGCCGTCGTTCTCGACGAGCGCCTTCTTGGCGTCCATCATCCCGGCCCCCGTGATGTCACGGAGGCGCTTCACGTCTTGGGCGGTGAAGTCCGGCATCGCTGCTCTCTAGCTCTCGTTCTCTTGCTGGGTGTGCGGGGCGTCGGTCGCGTCGGCGATCTCCTGCGCGGCCGGGGATGTGCTCGCCTGCGGCTCGCTCGGGCGCTCTTGGCTCGGCGAGTCCGCCGGTGCGGCGTCGGTCGTGTCCTCGACCGTCGCGGTCGGCACCGTGGTGGACGGTTCCTCGGGCGTGGCTCCGGCACCGGGCGCGTCCGCGCCCACGCCTGCTTCGCCGGTGTTGGTGCTGGCGTCGGCGCCTTCTGCGGTGCCGGCGCCGGTGTCGCTGCCTTCGCCCTTCTGCGCGGCGAGCTCGGCCAGGCGGGCTTCGCGCTCGCGCTGGGCGATGGCCGCCTGGCGCCTGGCCTCGGCCTGGTGCTCGGCGCGAGCGGCTTCCTGCTCCGGAGTGAGCGCGGGCGGGCGGGCCGCGGCCGCGGCGTTGCCCCGGCGGGACGCGATGTGGCGACCCTCCGCGACCGCGTCGGCGATGACGCGGCACAGCAGGCTGCCGGCGCGGATCGCGTCGTCGTTGCCGGGGATGACGTACTGGATCAGGTCGGGGTCGCAGTTCGTGTCGACGACCGCGACGATCGGCAGCCCGAGCTTGTTCGCCTCGGTGACCGCGATGTGCTCCTTCTTCGTGTCGATGACGAAGATCGCGTCGGGCAGGCGGTTCACGCCGCGGATGCCGCCGAGGTTGCGCTGGAGCTTCTCGAGCTCGCGGGCGTGCATCAGCGCTTCCTTCTTCGGCATGGCCTCGAAGTCGCCGACGGCGAGCATGCGCTCGAGCTCTTGCATCTTCTTCACGCGGCCGCTCATGGTGGTGAAGTTCGTGAGCATCCCGCCCAGCCAGCGCTGGTTGACGTAGGGCATCCCGCACTCGGCGGCGTAGCGCGCGACCGGGTCCTGCGTCTGCTTCTTGGTGCCGACGAACAGGATCGAGCCACCGTCGGCGACCAGGTCGCGGACGTAGACGTAGGCCTGCTCGATGCCGCTCAGGGTCTTACGGAGGTCGATGATGTAGATGCCGGCGCGCTCGCCGAAGATGTACCTGCGCATCTTCGGGTTCCAGCGGCGGGTCTGGTGCCCGAAGTGGACGCCAGCCTCCAGCAACTGCTTCATCGTGACGACTGCCACGTGTGGGGTCTCCTTCCCTACGGTTCTACTGACCCGGGCGCGGCGCCGTTCGCAGGTTGCTCGCGTACGGCGACCGAGGGTGCGCTCGGGCGTGAA
>DASVEG010000276.1:0-3635 GCA_036380695.1 Acidimicrobiales bacterium | reverse complement strand
TGGATGGCTGCCGGGCTCGGTCTCGTCCTCGGTGGCGCCGTCGGCAACCTCGCCGACAGGCTGTTCCGCGACCACGGCGGCGCGGTCGTCGACTTCGTCGACCTGCAGTGGTGGCCGGTCTTCAACGTCGCCGACATCGCGATCTCGGTCGGCGCGGTCTTGCTCGTCGTCGTCGGGTGGCGCGAGCAAACGCCGGACGCGGCGGCGGCGGAGCATGCCTGAGCTCGTACGCGAGGAGATCCCCGCCGCGCTCGCAGGCGAACGCGTCGACCGCGTCGTCGCGCTGTTGACCGGGCTGACGCGGGGCGAGGTTGCCGAGCTCGTCGACGCGGGCGCGGTGCGCATCGGCGGTACCGCCGTCGTCAAGCCGAGCCGGAGGTTGACGCTCGGCGACATCGTCGAGGTCGACGTCCCCGACCCTCGTGTCGCCCAGCCGCCGCAGCCGGACGCGTCGATCGCGCTCGAGATCGTGTACGCGGACGAAGAGGTGATCGTCGTCGACAAGCAGGCAGGGCTGGTCGTGCATCCGGGTGCGGGCAACCGCGAGGGAACGCTCGTGCACGCGCTGCTCGCTCGCTTCCCCGACCTCGCGGCGCTGGACACTGGCGACCCGACCCGACCCGGTGTCGTCCACCGGCTCGACGCCGGCACGAGCGGGCTTCTCGTCGTCGCCCGCACGAACGAGTCGTACGACTCCCTCGTCGCGCAGTTGTCCGCCCGGACCGTCGAGCGGGTGTACCGCGCCCTCGTGCTCGGCCACGTCGAGCCCGCTGCAGGGCTGATCGACGCGCCGATAGGGCGGTCGACGGGCGATCCCACGCGCATGGCCGTGGTGTCCGGTGGTCGGGAGGCGCGTACGTCGTACGACGTTGTCGCCGCGCTCACCAACCCCGTCGCCGCGTCCGAGCTCACGTGCAAGCTCGAGACCGGCAGGACGCACCAGATCCGCGTCCACCTGTCGGCCATCGGGCACCCCGTCGTCGGCGACGAGCGCTACCACGGAGCCCGCCCGGCCATCCCGCTCGACCGCCCCTTCCTGCACGCCGAGGCGCTGGCGTTCGTGCACCCGCGGACGGGCGACGTGGTGCGCTTCGGATCGGCGCTCCCGGCCGACCTCGTCCGGGTTCGTGGCCTCTTCACCTGACGGCGCGGCCGCAGAGCCGCGTGACGCGGAACTGGCCGCGGTCGTCATCCGCTTCCTCGGTGCGGTCATCGCGTTGGTCGTCGCGGCCGCGGTCGTCGCCGTCGCCACGCGGGTGGAGGACGACGCCGGCGGCGAGGGCGCGGCGGGTGTCGCCGCCGAGCGGGGCGGCGAGCCGGCACGGGGCACGGCCGTGGCGTCGTACGTCGATCGCCGCGCGGGCGCGCTCGACGCGCTCGGCTCTGGCGGCCCGCAGGCCGCGGTGGTGTCGTTCGGGCGCTACGTCACGGCGGACGCGGCCGGCGACTTGCTCGCGGACGTGTCGGTCCGGGCGTTGCTGGTGGCCGCGCCCGGCGGTGCGCCGGGGCCGGTGGGGCCCGGCGGCGTCGAGGCCTGGGCGGCGGCCGAACGGGAAGGCGCGCTCGCGGAGATCGCCGAGCTCGAACGCCTGATCCCGACGACGCAGGACGCGGCCTTCGTCGAGCAGTACCGGGCCGACATCGAGCGGTTGCGGGTGCTCGCCGCGGCCGACGCGGCGGGGCCCGTCGTCTTTGGCGCCGTCGTCGTCGGGCCCGCGCCGACGTTGCGCGCGCTCGCGCGCCGCCCCGAGGTGCGCCTCGTCGACCCCGCCGGCTCACCCTCGCCCCCCGCCCTCGACCGCGTCTCCGGCCTCCGCCCGGAGGAGACCGTCACCGTCGGCGACCCGCCGGAGCGCCCCGCGCGCTGAGCCCGGGTGCTTTTGTGTGCGAATGGCGCATCATGCTGCGTCATTCGCACACAAAACCGTTCCTACTGGAGGATGTTCCCGTGCAGGGGGACGACGGGGGTGCGGAGGTCGCGGGCTTGGGCGACCATGTCCGCGAGGGTGAAGGAGTCGAGGTGGTCGCGCATGTGGCGGCCGACCTCGGCCCAGACCGCGAGCAGGACGCACTGGCCCTCGTGGTCGCACGCACCGTTCTGGTGCGGCTCGCCGAAGTCGCCTGCGACGATCGGCCCGTCGACGGCGCTGACGATCTGCCCGAGGGTGATCTCCGCCGGGTCGCGCGCGAGGACGTAGCCGCCGCCGACGCCCCGCTTCGACCGCACCAGACCGGCGCCCTTGAGGGCGAGGAGGATCTGCTCGAGGTACGGCTGGGGGAGCCCCGTTCGCTCGGCGATGTCGCGCACCGACGTCGGCCCGCTCTCCGCCGTGTTGAGCGCCAGCGAGAGGAGCGCGCGGCTCGCGTAGTCACCGCGCGTCGAGACCTTCACCTCTCCATGGTAGGTCCGGTCCGGAGGTACGCCTGGAGTACGGTGACCCCGTGCCAGGGGTCGAGGCATCCCCGGCGCCCGACGAGATCGAGCGCCGGCTGAACGAGGTGGATGCGCTCCGGAGGCGTGTGCTCAACGTGATCCCGCACGCGCTCCGCACGCCGATCACGACGTTCCGTGGGCTCGCCGAGGCACTCGAGCACGCGAACGAGGAGGAGATCCGCACGCAGATCGGCCCCGCGCTGCGGCGGCTCGCGGCCCAGGCCGAGAACCTGCTCGACGACATGCTGCTCGCCGCCGGCTTGACGACCACGTTGCCGACGGGCGAGCCGCAGCCGACGGCGGTCGTGCCAGCGGTGCACGAGGCGTGGGAGCGCACGGCCGACCCGCGCCCGCTCGACGTGCAGGTCCAGGTCGAGGTCGAGGTCGAGCGCGACGAGCGAGACGAGCGCGACGGGACCGAGGCGACGGTGCTCGCGCCGCCCACGTCGCTCGCGAAGATCCTCTTGCACCTCCTCGACAACGCGGCCAAGTACGGCGAAGGCCCGCCTGCGGTCCGCGTTCGCGGCGACGGACGCCGCGTGGTGATCACGGTCGACTCGCCCGGCGCGGCCATCGGCGACGTCGACATCCTCGCCGAGCCGTTCTTCCGGGGCGAGGGCGCCGTGATGCAGTCGGCCGGGCTCGGCGTCGGCCTGACGGTCGCCAGGGCGCTGGCCGAGCACGCGGGCGGGTCGCTGCGGGTGGAGGCGCGCGACGGAGGCGGCCTGGTGGCGACGGTGGAGTTGGCGGCGGCATGAGCGACCCGACCACGAACGGCGACCCGGCGAACAACGGAGAGCTGACGGTCGTCGTGGCCGACGACGAGCCAGACGTCCGGCTGCTCCTCCGCCTCCAACTCGACGGCGTGGACGGCGTGACCGTCGTCGGCGAGGCCGGCGACGGCGTCGAGGTGCTCGACGTGTGCCGCCGCGTGCGCCCGCGGGCCGTCGTCATGGATCTCCTGATGCCGAAGATGATGGGGATCGAGGCGATCGAGAAACTCCAGCGCGAGCTTCCGGACGTCGGCGTGGTCGCCTACACCGCGACGGCTGGCGAGTTCGTCCGTCACGAGATGGAGCGGCTCGGCGTGACGTTGCTCCTCAAGAGCGGGGACGTGACCCAGCTCGTCGACGCGTTGCGCTCGAGCGTGCATCGCGCCGGCGCGTGACGGCGACCTCGCGCTCCGCACCCGCACTCCCGC
>DASVEG010000275.1:0-3591 GCA_036380695.1 Acidimicrobiales bacterium | reverse complement strand
GCTCGAGCGGGACCCGCACCACCACCATGGCCCGCTCCTCGATGCCCTGGCGGTCGTCGGGCACGTCTCGCAGGCCGGTGGCCAGGAACACCTGCACGACCTCGTCGCAGAACCCCGGCGAGTTGACGAACTCGCACAGGCGCTCGAGCCGTCCGGCCCTCATGCCGACCTCCTCGACCAGCTCGCGCCTCGCCGTCTCGATGGTTGGCTCGTCCGCCCGATCGCGCAGCCCAGCCGGGATCTCCAGAAGCTCGCGGTCGACGGGCGCGCGGAACTGGCGGACGAGGAGGACCGCGGTGCCCTCGTCGACGACGGGCACGATCCCGACGGCTCCGGGGTGGTGGACGACGTCGCGCTCGAACCGCTCGCCGTCCGGCGACTCGAACGACGCGGACACCACGGTGATCCGCGCCCCCTTGTAGATCTCCCGCTCGCCCAACTTCTTGAACACGGCCGGGCACCCTACGGCTTTTGTGTGCGAATGGCGCATCAACGTGCGCCATTCGCACACAAAATGGGCTCAGAGGTTGGGGAGGTGGGGGATGCGGCTCTCGGCGCGGTCGAGGGCGGCCCCCACGAACTCGAAGAAGAGCGGGTGGGGGCGGTCGGGCCGCGACTTGAACTCGGGGTGGGCCTGGGTGCCGACCCAGAACGGGTGGGTGGGCAGCTCGACGAACTCCACGAGCCGGCCGTCTGGCGACGCGCCCGAGCACGACAGCCCCGCCTCCTCGAGCCGGTGGCGGTACTTCGGGTTCACCTCGTAGCGGTGGCGGTGGCGTTCGAACACGACCGAATCGCCGTAGGCCTTTTCCACCTGCGAGCCCGGCAGCAACTTGGCGACGTACGACCCGAGGCGCATCGTGCCGCCCATGTCGACGACGTTGCGCTGCTCGTCCATGAGGTCGATCACCGCGTGCGGGGTCTCTGGGTCGATCTCGCGGGAGTTCGCCCGTTCGAGCCCCGCGAGGTTGCGGGCGACCTCGACCACCATCATCTGCAGACCGAGGCACAGCCCGAGCGTCGGCAGCTCGTTCTGCCTCGCGTAGGAGGCGGCCGCGATCTTGCCCTCGATGCCGCGCGACCCGAAGCCGCCCGGTAGCACGATGCCGTCGAGGTGGCCGAGCTGCGCCGGGGCGAGGAGGTCGGTGACCTCCTCCGAGTCGATCCACTCGATCTCGACCTTCGCCCCGTTGTGGAACCCGGCGTGCCGCAGCGCCTCCGCCACCGACAGGTAGGCGTCGTGGAGCACGACGTACTTCCCGACGATCCCGACGCGCACGGGCTTCGTGGCCTGGTCGATGCGGTCGACGAGCGCCTCCCACGTCGACAGGTCGGGCTCGCCTGCGAGGTCGAGCACCCTGCACACGTAGTCGTCGAGGCCCTCCTTGTGGAGGACGAGCGGGATCTCGTAGATGTTGCGCGCGTCGATCGCGTTCACGACTGCCTCGACGGGCACGTCGCACAGGTTCGAGATCTTGCGCTTGTGCCCCTCGGAGATCGCCGTCGTCGAGCGGCAGACGATGACGTCCGGCTGGATGCCCATGCTGCGCAGGTCGGCCACCGAGTGCTGGGTCGGCTTGGTCTTGTGCTCCCCCGTCGGCCCGATGAGCGGCACCAGGGTCAGGTGGATGTAGCAGACGTTCTCCCGCCCCACGTCGTTCCGGAACTGCCGGATCGCCTCGAGGAACGGGAGGATCTCGATGTCGCCGACGGTGCCGCCCACCTCGGTGATGACGACGTCGACGTCGTCGTTGACCAGGCGCAGGATGCGGTCCTTGATCTCGTTCGTGATGTGGGGGACGACCTGCACGGTCTTGCCGAGGAACTCGCCCTTGCGCTCCTTCGACAGGACGGTCGAGTAGATCGCGCCCGTCGTGGCGTTCGAGTCGCGGAGCAGGTTCTCGTCGATGAACCGCTCGTAGTGGCCGAGGTCGAGGTCGGTCTCGCCGCCGTCCTCCGTGACGAACACCTCGCCGTGCTCGAACGGGTTCATCGTGCCGGGGTCGACGTTGATGTACGGGTCGAGCTTCTGCATCGTCACCCGCAGCCCTCTCGACTTGAGGAGCCGACCGAGGGCGGATGCCGTGAGCCCCTTACCGAGGGAGCTGGCCACGCCACCCGTCACGAACACGTGCTTCGTCACGGGTTTTCAGCCTACCGCGAGGTCGGGGGGCGGAGGCGGACGGTGCAGGGACCCATCTGCGCGCCCCGGCGGGGGCTCATGGCTTGCGGCCGGCGCGGTCGAGCACGCGGAGCGGGGCGACCCTATCGATCACCTTCGTGAACGACACCCACTCGGACGCGCCGTTGAGGATGGCGAGGACGCCGAGCACCGCGAGGCGCGTGACGGGCGAGCCGGTGACGACGACGGCAAGGCCGAGCGCGCCGCCGAGGAGGTTGGCGCCCGTGTCGCCGAGCATGAGGCGCTCGCGCAGGTCGTCGAACAGCAGGCCGAGCG
This sequence comes from Acidimicrobiales bacterium, assembly GCA_036380695.1. Taxonomy (GTDB): domain Bacteria; phylum Actinomycetota; class Acidimicrobiia; order Acidimicrobiales; family CADCTF01; genus DASVEG01. The sequence continues at coordinate 1,133 of DASVEG010000275.1, read as the reverse complement.
CGGCGCCGACCACCACCGCTGCGGGCGCGAGGCGGGCGTCGGCGAGCGTGGCGATGGCCAGGATCGCGAAGCCAAGGCCCGCGGTCTTGATCGCCCGCCCTGGAGCGAGGTCGAACAGGTTGCCGAGGTTGGCGGCGAGCGCGACGAGCGCGGCGTCGGTGAGCAGCTCGAGCAGCCCGTCGTCTGGCCGGCTCGCCGCGACCGCGAGGATCGCGACCGCCGCGCCACCGCCGAGCTTCAGGGCGCCCGTGGTGAGCCTGCCCGACGCGAGGGCGCCGAGATGGCCGCGGAACCCGCGGCGGTCCCCCGCGCCGGCGAGATCGTCGACGAACCCGAACAGCGCGAGCCCGGTCGCGAGCACCAGCACGCCGACCCGACCGCCGGAGAGCCGGCTCGCGTCCCCCGCGGCCGCGGCGGCGACCGTTCGCGCGCCTTCCACGAGGACGACGGCGAGCGCCAGCACCAGGCCTGCGGCCGTGGGCACGGCGCGACCGCGGAAGTTCTCGCGCTGGAACACGTCCGCCGCGAAGACGGGCCGCAGCATCATCCACACGAGCCGCGCGGCCAGGAACCCGACGACGACCGCGATCGCGACGGTCACGCGCCCGTCCTCATCCGCTCGCCGCGTTCGGCCGGCGCGCCCGGAGACCGATCGGGTCGATGCGGGCCACTTCTCCCGCCTCGTTGCGGAGGGCGAGGAGCACGAGGAAGGGCCCGAGGTACACGAACACGAGCGCGGTGACGACGACGCCGGAGTCGTTGACCGCGTAGCCGACGAGGCCGGCCGCGACGGCGGCGACGACACCGGCGCGGAGCGCGGACCCGTACGGGAGCACGCCCTTCCATGCGCGAGCGCGAACGAGCGCGTACAGCAACGCCAAACCGATGGCGACCACCGGCCAGCTCCAGGGCGCGAGCATCGTCTCGAGGTTCTTCTCCACCTTGCGGTCGACGGTGGCGACGAACGCGGGCAAGCCGTCGGCGCGCACGTCGGTGACGAGGCGGCCCAGGTGGGTGCGGCTGTCGGCGGGCCGGCTGAGGTCGATCGCCGTGGCCATCGCGACCGCGGCCACGGTGACGGCGCCGGCCACGGCGATCGCCCTCCACGTCAGCCGCCGCCCCGCGAGGACGAG
>DASVEG010000274.1:0-16149 GCA_036380695.1 Acidimicrobiales bacterium | reverse complement strand
CAGTTTCGGGTTGTGGGGACCGCACTCATCAACCCTCGATTTCCTTTCATCCGGTATGACACTGGCGATCTCGTGAGTGTAGGCGCTGGCTGCGATTGCGGCCGGCGTGGCCGAGCTGTGCGCTCGGTGGACGGGCGAGCCTCGGACTTTCTGAAGCTTCCGGATGGAAGTCTATTCGGTCCAGCCAACCAGGTGTTTAAGGGCATCCCGAATGTGCGGGAGGCGCGGTTGTTGTTCGATGACGGGGCCATCGTCGCAGAGATAGTGCCGACAACTGAGGCCGCGCTTGGCGCTCACACGCAACTCGAGGATCGAGTCGCTGAGAGCCTACGACACCGAAACAGCAATTACGACGTTGCCGTCCGTGTGGTGACTGCGCTTCCGCGCACCGCTGCGGGGAAGATCCGCGCGATTGGTTGACATCAGGCGCAGCGCGCCGCTCTGCTCCAAGCCGCATTAACACTGCAAACCCCGATCGGAGCCCTGAGCGGCGACACTCAGCGTGCTGCGCGAACGATCCAGTTCGTTCCAAACCGATGCCCAAACCCTGGAATGCGGAGGACGACCTCAAGGTAGTTCTCAAGCCGCAGCCGGCCGGCCATTGGAACCGCGCCGATTCGATTCGGCCCCGACGTCACGTGAAATCCCGCGCGGGTCAGCGCCTCGATTAGGGCGCGCCGGGTGAACCCGCGGATGTGGGTCGGATCGTTCCAGACCGCTCTTGGAATCGCCCGCGGAGTCGTTACAACGATGCATGGCGCAACGCGGCCAGTCTCGAGCAGGACGCCGATCGGGTCATCGACGTGCTCGATGATGTCCTTGAGCACGGCGCCCGCGAAGGAATGCCTTCGGAACGGAAGGCGCAAGGCGTCCGCAACAACAAACGGCTGATCATCACCTCGCTCGTGCCTGACATGGTCGACGTTGATAACGACCTTGCCGTTGGGTGCGGCGGTCGCCGACCCTGCCCCAAGGTTGAGCACAGCACCATCCGCGAAGTCGCTAAACAACTGCGTCGTTACACGTGTTGCGGTCCGCCTGGCCGTGGTGCGACGCGTCACAGCTTCTCAGCGCGAGAAATCGACAATTGGTTGCGCGCGTCGAGCAGGTACCGACTGTGGTGAGCAACGAGACCCCAATCGTACGCGTCGTGGTCCGTCAGCACGACGACGGCGTCGGCCGCAGCCGCTTCCTCCGCCGTCGCCTCGACCCTCACGACGCGATTGTCGACGTGGCCCTCGACGACGTGCGGATCGGCAGCGCGCACCTCCGCTCCCAACGCGAGGAGCCGGTCGGCCACGACGAGCGCGGGTGACTCGCGCGCGTCGCCGGTGTTCTTCTTGTACGCAAGCCCGAGCAACAAGATGCGCGACCCGTTGACGGGCTTCTTCTGGCGGTTGAGCGCGGCGATCAACCGCTGCACGACGTAGTCAGGCATGTGGTCGTTGATGTCATTGGCGAGCTCGACGAAGCGGAACGAGCGACCGGTGGTGCGCTTCACTCGCCACGACAAGTACGACGGATCGATCGGCAGGCAGTGGCCGCCGACGCCCGGCCCCGGCGTGAAGCGCATGAAGCCGAACGGCTTGCTCGACGCAGCGTCGATCGCCTCCCAGATGTCGATGCCGAGCTCATGTGCGAACACCGCCATCTCGTTCACGAGCGCGATGTTCACGTGCCGGAAGGTGTTCTCGAGCAGCTTGGCGAGCTCGGCTTCCTTCGGCGTCGACACCGGCACCGTCTCCGCGACGAGCGTGTCGTAGAAGCCCTGCACCGTGGCGAGCGATGCGGCGTCGATGCCGGAGACGACCTTGGGCGTCGTCACGAACGTCCACGTGTTGTTGCCGGGATCGATGCGCTCGGGGCTGTAGCCGAGGGCGAAGTCCGACCCGGCGCTGAGACCCGAGCCTTCCTCGAGGATGGGAGCGAGCAGCTCCTGGGTCGTGCCCGGGTACGTGGTCGATTCAAGGATGACGACTGCGCCCTCGCGGAGGTACTTGCTCAACGTGCGCCCGGCGATCTCGATGTAGGAGAGGTCGGGGACGCCTTCTCGCAGCGGCGTGGGCACGGTGATGACGGCGATGTCGAAACCGCCGACGGACTTCGCCTCGGTGGATGCGGTGTACCGGCCAGACGCCAGCGCGGCCTGCAGTTCGTCGTTCGAGACGTCCTCGACGAAGGACTCGCCAGCCGCCAGCCGCTTCACGCGGTTCTCGTCGACGTCGAAGCCGACGACGCGATAGCCGACTTCGACCGCACGCATCGCGAGCGGAAGCCCGACGTACCCCTGGCCGACGACGACGACCTTCTGGGGCTTGCCGTCAGTCATCGCCACCGGCTCCGTCCACTCGCTCGTCCTCCACCAGCCGACCGTCGAAGTCGACCACCCTCGCGCTACCCAATCGTGCTCGCACCGTTACCTCGTCGGCCGCCACCGTCGGCTGCCGGTGCACCGTCAGCGCATACGGCGCGACCCCCTCGAACCTACCGCCGAGGCGCACCACCAACGCGCCGCTCGAGCCGGGCGGCACGTCGACGTAGGTCGAGTACACCCTGCGGCCCAGCTCGCGCTCGGACTCCATTGGGATTGCTTCGCCGTTGAGCGTCGCACCCGTCAGGCCCCACGGCGAGTACAGCGACACGTACAACCGGTTCGTGCCCATCGGGAGCGGCGGCGAGGTCGACGAACCGATGATCACGGGAGGCAGACCGGACGGCGGCGCTTCGTTGCGCAGCGCGATCGTCGCCGTTGCGGTGAGCGCGCCCCTGTCGTCGACCTCGACCTCGTACTGGACGGATCGGCGGAGGAACCAGTCGATCTTGCTCGCGCTCGCGTTCTGCGCGACCACGGCGAGGAAGTCGCCGTCGACGTCGGCCATCTCGCCCGCGACGCCGAGCGACTCCAGCACGCCGGCCTCGCCTGGCCGGAGCGACGCGAACATGATGCGCTTCTGAGCCACCGCGGGCCCGAGGCTGCGGGCGACGCGATCGAGTTGGGGCAGCGAGCCGGACGTCAGCCGCTGCCAGACCGAGCGCGCCGCGTCGCCGAGAAAGTCGACGCGGTCACCGCTCGACGCATATTCCACGTACTGGTCGTGCAACAGGATCTTCTCGGCGTTTTTGGCGGACAGCGGTTCCGGCCAGCCCTGCACGCGCACCGGCCCGGTCACGCGAAGCAGCGCGGCGAGCCCCGCGGGGTCGAGCGCGAGCACGCCGTCGACCGTCGTCCCGCCCGACTGCGGGTAGAGCTCACCTACGACGCGGGCGACGGTCGGGAAGTCGGGCGACATCGTGACGTTCTGCCAGGTCGTGGCCGGCTCGAAGCGCTCGTAGCGAGCGACGTAGTCAGGAGGGCCGCTGATGCGCTTCTGCGTCGGGTCGCCGGCGGCGTTGAGCTCGCGCGTGCGGCCGAAGCGGACGAGCTCGAGCTTCCCGTTGACCGCGGTGATCTCGCCGAAGTTGCCCATGAAGCCGCCGGTCCCGCGCAGCTCGGCCGGCGTCTGCACGAGGAGGAAGTACCGCCTGGGTTCGCCCGCGCCCAACAGCGACGGGAGGACCTGCAGGGCCTGGTGCGTACGGGTCGCCGTGCCTAGCGCATCGTCGAGCCGATCGGTCTCGGCGGCGACCCTGCGGTCGAACATCGGCAGCAGCCACGGCGAGTCGGCGCCGCGCAGCTTGGTGATCGCGCGTTCGAGCGCGTCGACGGCGTCGCCAACCGCGGGGGTGACCGCGGCGATCCGGTCGACGGGCACCTGTCCCTCCTCGATGCGGAGCCCCTCGACAGACGCCGCGGTGGACACCTTGCTTCCCGACGCGCTGAGGTCCTGCCCCGCCTGCGCCACCGACCGCAGCGACCGCAGGTGCTGCCCAACGACGGGCAGCGCCCATGCTGGACGCACCCACCACGAGTCGATCGATCGGGCCGCGGCGCGGAACGACGCGTCGGCCTCCTCGAGCCGCCGGTTCGCGGTCGCGGGATCGGGCTTGCGCGCCGCCGCTATCCCCGCTTTCGCCTGGCGAGCGCCTGCCTCGAGCGCAGGCCGGGCCGTCACCGCAGCGAACGCGGCGACGAGGGACAATCCCGCGCCGGCCGCCACAACGAAGGCCGCGCCGCGGCGAAGCAAACGCTGCTCTCGGCGACCGCGGCGAGAACCCGCCGCGCGCAGCCCGGAGACGACGACGGGCACGAGCACCACGGCGGCCGACATCGCCGTCGCGCCGTGCGGCGACGACGGCCACTCGAGCCGCAGCGCGACTTGCACGAGCGCGACGGCGACGACCGCGACCGCGATGGAACGCCTGCGGTTCGTCAGCGTGACCGCGACCATGACGCCGGCAGCCGCAAGCGCGACCGCATGGAGCGGCGAGTGCCACGCCGCGACCGCCGCGACACCAGCCGCGATCAGCGCGGGCCGCGACCGCGACCGCGAGGCGACGAACGTGACGACGAACGCGAAGACGGCGCGCAGCGCTACGTCGAGTCCCGCCAACTCGGTCGGCGCGGCCGACGCTGGCACGGCTAGTAGGCCGGAAACGAGGGCGACGGCCAGGCGGTAACGCGTGGGCACCGTGGCGACGACGGCAGGCGACGCCCAGACGAGCACCGCGGCCAGCGCGAACGCGCCGGGCGCGACGACGATCAGCAGGAGCGCGTCGTTCATGCGCGACCCGCCGGGGCTGCGGAACGCCCGGCGGTCACTACCGCAACAGGTCCCGGTTACCCGTCGTCTCGACGCGGCCGAGCGCCACCTCGAGGTCGTTGATCCGGATGGCGAGCTCCTGGATCGACTTCCGCAGATCGCCAACCACAGTGCCGCTGGCGCGCAGCTCGTCGAGCAGTGCGCGCTCCAACGCGCGCCGCTCGATCTCCGCTGCTGTGGGCGGAGCGGGCGCTGGCGGTGCGGCCGGGCCGGGCATCCGCAAGTCGGACGAGTGGCCGTTGACCTCTTGCGCGGGGAGCGGGTCGGCGGGCACCGACGCGGACTGCCTGGGCACCAACGCGCGCCGGGGTGCGAGCACGGGTACGTATCCAGGTGTCGACAGGACGCGCACGCAGCCGGCGAAGCGACCTCTACAGATCGTTGCGCAACTCACGCAGCGGCACGCACCGCCCTCTTCGACGACGACCATCGCGTGGTCGCAACCGGCTGCGATCGAGACGCCGAACTCGTAGCACCGGCCCATGTGAGGTCAGGCTACCGACGAACGAAGCGGTTCAGACGCTGGCGGTGTCGCGGCGGCGCACGGCGGCCACGACGAAGGCACCAAGCGCGACGAGCGCGAGTCCTGCGAGCGCGGTGAGGCCGATGGCCGCACCGGTGCGCGGCAGGTTCGACCCGGCTGCCTGAGGCGCACGCGAACGCTCGGCGCCGGCGGCAGCGACGACCGTGAGGTCGGCGGCGAGCTCCATCGGCCTGCCGTTGACCGCGGTACATGCCACGGAGATCGTGCTGCGGCCGAGCGGCGCGGTGGACGGCACGGAGACGGTGGTGGAGAACGCGCCGGCGGCGTTCGATTGCAGCGTGGTGAGGACCGTGGAGCCGAACCGGACCGTCACGGTGGAGTTCGGCGCGCAGCCCTCGCCCGAGACGGGGACCGCTTCACCGGGCGCCGCCTGCGTCTTGCCGAGGCGCAGGCCACAGGCCGACGGGGGATACGGGTTGTTCGGGTTGGCGGGGTTCGAAGGACCACCGGGCGCGCACGGCGAGGCGGTCTGCGCCTCCGCGACGGTGCCACCGACGACGAGGAACGTCATCGACGCGAGGAGCACTGCGGTGAGGGCGAGTACGCGCTTCATGTGACGGATGCCAACCTTTCGTCCGCCGACGGCAAACGTCAGTGTACAGACTGCATCGGCGGTGAGGGCCGTTCGTCTTAAGGTTTCGCCTCCGTGCGCCTTCGCGCCGCGCCCAGGATCAACACGCCGGCCATCACCAAGACCGACCCGAGCGTCACCGTCCCGGCGATCGCGACGCCGGTTCTCGCGAGCGACCCGCCAGCCGTCGAGGTGGGCGCGCTCGCGCGGTTCGACCGGCTGGTCGCCGGGGTGGCGACGACTTCGAGCGACGCCGACAGCTCGCGGGTCGCGCTCGCGGCCAGCACTCGGTTCTCCCCGAGCGGTGCGTCGGCGGGGATGACGACGTCGTGCGCTATCTCGCCCTGCGCGTTGGCTGTTGTGGTGCCCAGCGATTGACCGCCTGGTTGCAGGCTCATGGCCACGACTTCTCCTGGCACGAACCCGGAGCCGGACGTCCCGACCGTTTGACCCCGCTGCGCGGCGCTCTGCGACAGGCGCAGGTTGCACTCACCGGGCGGGTACTGGCCCCGGCCCGACGGCGGCGTGCCTGCCGGCGGGCCCGGCGGCACGCCCGGCGGGCGACCAGGCGGCTGCCCGGGCGGGCACGGCGACGCGGTCTGCGCGAGCGCTGCCGCCGGCACGAGCGCGACGGCGACAACCGTCAGCAATGCTGCAAGCACCGTCCTGCACACGCTCAACCTCACGAGCAACTGCCCCTCTCCGCCGCCGATATCGACCATCCTTCCCCTCCTTTGGGGGTTGGTCAACGTGGGCCGCTATCGGAGGTTCGGCTGGCACCGAGGGTGGCCGCCGTTGATGGTGTCTCATACCGATGGTAAGCACGGTCGCATGACACGCCGGATCGCGAGTTTTCTCGTCGCCCTTTTGGTCCTGACGACGGGCCTCGTCCTGGGCGTGGGCCCGGCGCCCTCGGTGTCGCCCGCGGGTGCATATCCGCTCGGTGACGGCTACTGGCTCGCCGCGACCGACGGCGGCATGTTCAGCTTCGGCGACGCGCAGTTCTTCGGCTCGATGGGCGGCACGCCGCTGTCGCGGCCGGTCGTCGGGATGGTCGCGCACCCCTTCCTGGAGGGGTACTGGCTCGTCGCCAGCGACGGCGGCGTGTTCTCCTTCGGGTCCGCAGGATTCTTCGGTTCGACGGGCGACAAGCCGCTGAACTCGCCGATCGTCGGGATGGCGTCGACACCGACGGGCTTGGGCTACTGGCTCGTAGCCGCGGACGGCGGCATCTTCACGTTCGGCGACGCCGTGTTCTACGGGAGCGAAGGCGGGACGCCGCTCAACCGGCCGATCGTCGGCATGGCCGCGACGCCCACCGGCAAGGGGTACTGGTTGGTCGCGACCGATGGCGGCATCTTCACGCACGGCGATGCAACGTTCCACGGCAGCCAGGGCGCGCGCCCGCTCAACAAGCCCGTCACGGGGATGGCCGCGACGCCGAGTGGCGCCGGCTACTACCTGGTCGCGTCGGACGGTGGCATCTTCACGCACGGCGACGCCGTGTTTCGCGGGTCTCGTGGCGGCGAGCACCTCAACGCTCCGGTCGTCGGCATGGCCTTGTCGCCGTCGGGTCGCGGCTACCAGTTCGTGGCCACCGATGGCGGCATCTTCAACTACGGCGACTCGACCTTCTTCGGGTCGCGCGGCGGCCAGCCACTCAACCGGCCGGTCCTCGGCATGGCCGTGCGACCGCGGCTCGCAATGAAGGTCGACGCCTTCGGCCCGTCGCACGGTTCGACGTGGACGCAGGTCGGCTCCGACTGGCAGCTGCGCCTGACGTACACGGCAGGGCGCGAGACGCCCGCGGGCGCGCGGGTCTACGGGTTCGAGGGGCTCGACGTGACGCAGCTGGGCACGATGGGCTTCACCCTCGACGCCGGGACGTGCGGCAACCTGCGCTTCGCGATCTGGTACGACACGAACCAAGATCGGGTGGGGGATGCGCGGAAGGACCTCACGTGCTCGGGGCCAGGAGAGAAGACCTTCACCGACGTCGCAGCGGGCGTCCCCTCAGGAGCGCGGGTGACGGCGATCGACCTGCTGTACACCACTGCGGGGACGGTCGACGTCGACCGCATCATGGTCGCTGGTCTGTTGGTAGAGGACTTCTCGACGGTTCGCCAGGCGTAGCGAACGGTCGATGAACCGCGGCGGAGGGCCACGGGGGGTTCGGCCCGTCGCCGCGACCGCAGCATTCCTTCTGCTGTCGGTGCTCGTCACCGCGGGGATGCGGCCTGTGCCATCGGGTGCCGCGGTGTCGGGCGTGACGCCGCCCGGCCGGTCGGTGCTGGCGGGGCAGAGCGCGTCGGCGCGGGTCGACTACGACGCCGCGACGGGCTTGTCGTGCCCGAGCGTGTCGTTCCCGGACGACGTCGGCATCCGTGCGTCGTTGAGCGACACGTCGTGCCGCGGGCCGGCGTTCTCCGTCACGTTGACGGTGTCGACGAGCGCGAGCACGCCACCCGGTGACCACGTCGTCACCGTGACCGACGAGCGCGACGGCGGGTCGCGAGCGTTCGTCGTGAACGTGCGGCCGCCCCCGCCGACCACGACGACCACGACGAGCACCGCGGCGCCCGGTACTGCGTCGTCGACGACGTCGTCTTCGGTCGCGACGACCGCGCCGGTTGCGACGACGGTGGCACCGACCACGAGCGCGCCGGTGCCGGTGCAGGTGCCGACGACGGTCGCTCCGGCGACGACCGCAGGGCCAACGGGCGCAGCGTTCGTGCCGGTGTCGGCACTCGTCGCCGATGGCATGCCGGAGGAGGGACTGTTCCTGCCGTTCGTGGACGCGGGCTTCGCCGCGTGCCTGCCCATGGCCGGGCCATGCGGTGACGAGGACTCGCCCCTGCGGCTGCTGCCGGCGGCGGAGTACGGCGTGCGATGGGTGGAGCCCGCGGCCGACTCGCCGTTGCCGCCGCAGACGTCGGTCAAAGGCGCTCCTGCGCTCGACCCCGTGGGGACGCCGCCGCCCGACCCCTCGAGCGTGAACTTCTCCCTGACCGTGCTCGACCTCGTGGCCAACGGGCAACTGCGATCGCTGGCGCGGGCGGTCGACGGCGCGGGCGAGCTGAGCGCGCCGACGAGCGACCTCGCCGCTGTGGTCGCGACGTACGAGGGCGAGGCGTTCTCGACGGGCGAGCGGTCCTTCGTGGCGGCCACGCCGTTCGGAGAGCCCTACCGGCTCGAGACGGAGGGGTTGGCGGCTGCGGACTCGACGCCCGTCGTGCCCGTGTTCGTGTCGCAGCAGCCGCGTGTGCTGTACGGCATCCGGCCCGCCGTGGCCTGGGACATCGGCGTCGAGCTCATCCCGCTGTTCGGGGGAGGCGGCGTCCCCCATTTGGTGCGGACCGCCGGCGGCGTCGTCGGGTTGCTGGTGCCGATCCCCGGTGGTGCCGACGTCGACGACGCGCCCGCCGTCCGGGCCCGGCCGACGGCCAACGCGGTAGACGCTCGCGGTGAGGGCGCCGGTGACGGCGGTGGTGTTTCCGTGTTGGCCGTCGTGCTCGTCGTGCTCGCCGCCGCCGCATTGGCGTCCGCCGCCATGCTGTACATCACCCGCCGCGCCACGCCGGGGTCTTCTTGACCCGTTGGTGGTGCTCGGCCGTCGGCCGTCGGCCGTCGGTGGGTGTGGTTGGCCGCGGTTTTTTGGGCGCGACAGTGCCGATATACCGGCATTTTCGCGCCCAAATTATCGAGGACAGGTGCTCTTGAAGGGCAGGTGACGGCCGCGTAACGTTCGGCCGTGTCGCGAGCGCTGGGGGTATTGCTCGCGCTGCTTCTCGCGTTCGGCGGCTGCAATGGCGACGACGGCGAGGGCGGCAGCGAGCGGACGACGACGGTCCCGACCGCGTCGACGACGACGACAGCCCACGCCGACCCGTACGCCATCCCCGCGGTAATCGATGAGGCGTACGCGCAGAAGGTGGTGAACGAACTCGATCGCATCGACGGCGCGGCTACTCGGATCGTCGTTAGTGAGGGCCGCTTCACCGAGGACGCCGCGACGCATGTGGCGGCCGTATACCTGCAGCCAGAACTCGACGAGCAGCTACGCCTGTGGACGGACGACGTCCGCGATGGGCTCGAGGAGTACCTCGCTCCGCCCGGCGATGTGCGATCGACCGTCACGCGAGTGCTTGTCGCGAAGCCTGGATGTATCCAGGTCGAAGTCGATCGCGACTTCTCGGACGTCGCTCGGGACGCGGACAAATCCGCGCTCAGTTTCATGACGCTGCTCCCGAAGAACGGATCCCAAGACCGCCGCTCGTTGAACGCAACCCCATGGATGGTCGCGGCAGCGGTTACGAACACCACGGCGCCGCCGCCCCACGACGCATGTTGATCCATGCGCTCGTGACCGTGGTCTTGGCCGGGTCGTTCACGGTCGCACAGGCAACGGAGACCTGTCGGCACCTACGGAGCGGCACCGTGCAGTGCCGCATCGCCGATGTAACGTCGCCGCGCCGTGCGGTACCGCCGCTCAAGCGAACAACCGCGGAGAACCCATTCGCCGACGTGTTGTGGTGGCCGGAGCTGGTGCACCGCGACGAGGGCTTCTGCCTCACCTTCCGGCGCGAGACCTTCGAAGGCGCAGCCGACAGCCAACGCTTCGAAGAAGCCGAAGACCGCATGCTCGACCTCCTTCACGACTACGACCCCTGCCCCGGCGTCCAACGACCACCCGCAAGCCCGCGGGCAATCGCACGGGAAGTCGTCGAAGAATTCCTCCCCCCACCACCCCGCCCCGAGATCGACCCCGGCTACGCCATCACCGGCAAACCCGCCTACCTCGAAACCAACGGCAACCTCACCCCCACACCAGAGAGACGACCAACCCCGCTCGGCGACATCGACGTCACTTTCACCGGCACCTACCGCATCGACTGGGGCGACGGCACCCCCATCGAAACCCACCCCACCGAAGGCGCCCCCTGGCCCGCGGGCACCATCGCGCACACCTACACCAACACCGGCACCTACGACGTCGTCGTCAGCATCGCCTGGACCGCAACCTGGCGCATCGCCGACACGACCGGCATCATCACCGACAACCTCACCAGCACCGCCATCATCGACAACTTCGACGTGCGCCAACTCCAAGCCGTACGCGACCGTTGACCCGATCATGAAGACGCCTGCGTGCGTGTGGCGCATCTCGCCCGAGCTCATCGCCGCCCTGGACGAGCGCTTCGGCGATCCCGTAGACGCCTACGTGAACGGCTCCCAGACCTGGCTCATCGAGAACGGTCCGGACGAGATCACGATCGAGTGGCGGCTCCATCCGGTGGCGAACTACGAACGCCCACCGAACACCGAGACCCACGCCGTCTTCCGCCACGCAGCGGACGGCCGGCTCGAACCGGCGACGCTGTGGGACGGGCTCGAGGCGTTCCCGGCCTACGACGACGAGGCCGCGTCGGTAGATCCGAAAACGCTCGCCGCCGCCACCGCCGCAGCCCTTGACCGCGAGCCCGACGCGACCGGAAAGGTCGACCACGACGTCATCGGCGACGAGTGGGAGCGCACGACGGGCGGCATCAGCGTCGTCGACCGCCTGCTCGCACAACTGACGGCGGCACCCCCGCGCGCGGAGTCTGTGTAACGGAGACGGCGAGTACCGCGGCTGAGGCGCGCAAGTCTGGAGACTGCGGGCATGACGCGGAATAGTCCGGTCGGGCTATTAGGGGTCATGGGCACCGGGGTCGATACCCCCAGGGTGAGCCCTGCGGTGCGTACCGACGCGCCCATGCGAGACGACGCCGGACGGAAGCCCGGCGAGGCCGGCGAGTCCCTGTTCGACAGGGATCGCCTGCGCGCGGAAGCGCGGCTCGTCGGCCTGCGCCAGTTCCGCACGCCGACGCTGGAAGCCGTCGAACGCCGCCGCATCCAACTGTGGCTCCTCTCCATCGTCATCCTCCTCGGCATCAGCGCGATCGTCACCGCCGGGTCGATCTTTCCCGACTGGTTCGAAGACGTCGGCGTCGAGCGCTCGTGGTTCGCGGGCAGCCAGTTCCGCATCCTCATGCTCACGCTCACCCTCGGCTTCAGCGGGTACGTCTACGAAAAGGAGCGCAGCCTCCGCCGCCTCACCCGCCTGCTCGTCGACGAGCGAGTCCTCACCGCCGCACTGTCGAACCGGCTCGCGGAGGTGTCCGCGCTCCTCGAGGCGGGCAAGGCGATCAACTCGGTCCTCGAGCTCGACGCGGTGCTGCACATCATCCTCAACAGCGCGACCAGCCTCCTGCAGGCGTCCGGCGGCTCGATCATGCTCGCGGCGCCCGAGCGCGAGGAGCTCCACGCGGTCTGCGTCCACGGCAACGACGCCGCCCTCGGCGCCACGGTCAGCTACGACGAGAACATCTCCGGCCGAGTGGCCCGCAGTTGGGAACCGCTGCTCATCACCGGCAACCTCGGCGGCCGCCAGAAGCCCGTGGAGTCGGCCCTGTGCGTCCCCCTCCTCCACCGCAGCCAGTTCCTCGGCGTCCTCAACCTCAACGGCGGCAAGGACCGCACGTTCTCCGAGTACGACCTCCGCGCGCTGTCGCTCTTCGCCGAGCAGGCCGCAGCCGCAATCGCCAACGCCCGCTTGTACGAGATCGAGCGCCAGCACGTCGCCGAGCTCGTCGAGAGCGAGATGCGCAAGAGCGAGTTCCTCGCCGCCGTCTCCCACGACCTCAAGACCCCCCTCACCTCGCTCATCGGCTGCACGAAGATGCTGCAGCGCGACGGCCTCACCGACAGCCAGCGCCTCGAGCTGGCGTCGATGGTCGACCGCCAGGCGCTCCGCCTCAGCTCGATGATCGACGACCTCCTCACCGCCGCACGCCTCGAGGCCGAGAAGCCGCCCGTCGCCGATCCCGTCGACCTCGCCGCGCTCATCCGTGAACTCGCGACCGAGTACCACGTCGCGGGCCGGCCGTTCACGGCCACGGTGCCGGCGACCGTCGTCGTCCTCGCCCAGGCCGACGGCCTCCGCCGCATCCTCACCAATCTGCTCGACAACGCGTTCAAGCACGGCGGCGCGCCCGTGACCGTCGCGATCACGACGGACGACGATCACGTCGAGGTCGAGGTGCGCGACCACGGTCCCGGCATCCCCGCCGACGATCGCGAGCGGGTGTTCGAGCGTTTCACCCGCCTCGACGTCAACCGCCAGATCCCCGGCATCGGCTTGGGCTTGTCGATCGTGCAGGGCCTCGTCGTCGCCTACGGCGGCGAGGTGCGTGCCGATGCCCCCGCGGACGACGGGGCCGGCACCGTAATGCGCGTCCGGCTCCGCGCCGCCTGAGCTAGACCTCGGGCATGAGGAACCAGCGTTTACTCGTTGCCACGGGCACGCTCGTTGCCCTGCAGGTGTGGCACCTGCTCGACGTCCTCCGCTATGCCGACGACGCCACCTTCCCCGGCGTGCTGTACGACCCGCTCGGCCTCGCGGGCGTCGGCGCGGCCACCGCCGCGTTCGTCGCGACCGCCGTCAACCACTGGCTCGCCGGCCCGCTCGCTCGCGTCGCAGGCGGCGCCGTCGCGATCGGCTTCACGCTCCACCGCGGCATCCCGTGGGACATCGGCGGCGTCAACAACCCCTATTGGGGCGACGGTTCGGCCGACCTCATCCGCTGGGTGACGGTGCTCGCGTGCATCGCGGTCGGTGCCGCGTGCGTGTACTACGCGTCGCCGCGCCAGATGGGCGTGCGGGGCGCGTCGAACGCGACGTCGACGGCCTCGCCGCGGATCGCCGCGAACGCGGCCGGCCCCCAGCGGTCGTAACCGGCGAGCGGTGACGGCAGCGCGTCCTCTGAGAACCACCCGACGTCGGCGGTCTCGAGCTCGTGGCGTCGGAGCGAGCCGCCCGTCTTCCGGCAGTGGAACACGAGCGAGTACAGCGGGATGCGCGTGAAGCCGAGGCGGAGTCCGTCGAGCACGGCGACGACGCGGAGGGGTTCGCACTCGATGCCGGTCTCCTCCGCGACCTCCTTCACCGCGACCTCCGACGCCGAGTAGCCGACGTCGGCCCACCCGGTCGGGTACAACCACACGCCCGAGTCGGCGCGTTGGACGAGCAGGATGCGCCCCTCTTCGTCGCCGACGACCGCGCCGACCGCGATCTTCGGGGTGACGTAGCCGGCCACGCCGTCGCCGACGATGCGCAGCCATTCCTCGACGAGCACCTCGCCTTCGAGCTCGTGCCCGGCGGCGACGCGCATGTCGGCCGCGACCTTGAGCACTTCCTCGAACCGCTCGCGTTCGTACAGGCTCTCGGTGAACCCGAGCCCGGTGCGTGCGATGCCGGACAAGGCCTCGCTCCAGCGAAGGAGGTCCTTGGCCGACACCGCCGCTCCATCACCCGCAGGATCTCCCGCAGGAGCCGGTGTCGCTGGTTCGGGCCCGGCCACGGGCGCCGACGCTAGCGAACGATCAGGCGACGTCTTCCTCGACGTCCGACCCCGGAAGCGTCGCGACCACGCGCGGGGCGGAGGTGGAGGGTGCGATCTCCACGTCGCGGCGGCGGCGCTCGAAGCGGTAGCCGACGCCGCGAACGGTTTGCAGCCAGCGGGGGCGCTCGGCGTCGTCCTCGACCTTCACACGCAGGCGGCGCACGTGCTCGGTGACCGTGCCCTCCTGCTGCCACTCCGACGAGGAGTGCCAGACCTCGCGCAGCAGCTGATGGCGCGTGTACACCCGGCCGGGGTTGGCGGCGAGGAAGGCGAGGAGGTCGAACTCCTTGGCCGTCGTCTCCACCAGCCGACCGTGCACCCACACCTCACGCGACTCGAGGTCGATCGTCAGGCCGTCGTACGCGATGGTCGCCCTGGCCGCCGAGGCCGACGAGGTGCGGCGCAGCAGCGCCTGCACGCGCGCCGCCAGCTCACGGGGCGAGAACGGCTTCACCATGTAGTCGTCGGCGCCGAGACGGAGGCCGCGCACGCGGTTCTCCTCGCTGCCGAGCGCGGAGAGGATGAGGATGCCCACCTCGCTGCGCTGGCGGAGGTCTTCGAGCACCTCGAGCCCGCTGATCGCGGGCATCATCACGTCGAGGATGACCAGGTCGGGCGAGTCCTTGGCGACCCGTTCGAACGCCTCCATCGCGTTGGCGGCGGTGAGGACCTCGTAGCCCTCGACCTCCAAGGTGAACGCGACGAGGTCGCGGATCTCGCCCTCGTCCTCGACGACGAGGATCTTGGCGACGGTCGGGCGGGCGGTCATGCCAATTGGTCGACGCGAATGGGGTGATTCGTTGAGACGCATTCGCGTGTCGTGGCCCGTTCGCGTCATGCGGCATGGCCCGAACGGGCTACCGCGGCAGGCGATTGCCTCAGTCGCCCGGCGCCATGTCCTCGTCGAGCAGCTTGAACGCCGCCTCGCGATCGGGAACCTGCAGCTTTCGCAGGATCGCGGCGACGTGGGTCCGCACCGTCACCGGAGCCATCCCGAGGGCCACGGCGGCCTGCGCGGTCGTCTTCCCGGACTTCAGCAGCTCCAGCACTTCCCACTCCCGCGCCGTCAGCGAGACGCCGCCGCGCTTGCCCGCGAGCGGGAGGCGGCGCCGCGACCGGCCCTGGAATTCCGCGACGACGCGCGCGACGAGCGACCGAGGCAGAGCGGCCTCGCCCCGCAGCACGCCGGCGAGGGCGACGGGGAGCCGGGCCGGGTCGGTGTCCTTCAGCAGGTAGCCGGACGCGCCTGCGCGCAGGGCTGCGAACAAGGTCTCGTCGTCCGCGGCGACGGTCAGCATCACGACCGCGACGTCGGGCGCGAGCTCGTGAATGCGGCTCGCGGCGCCGATCCCGCCGCCAGGCATGTAGACGTCGAGGAGCGCGACGTCCGGCCGGTGCTGCATCACCGCGTCGACCGCGGACGCGGCATCGCCGACCTCGGCGAGCACGGCGAACCCGTTGCCCTCGAGGCTGTCGCGAATGCCGGCTCGCGCCGACGGATGGTCGTCGGCGACGACCACGGTCTTCAGCTCCGACGTCGCCGCTGCTTCGGCTACTTCAGCGATGAGAGCGCCACCTCCACGCACGTGCCGCGCCCGGGGATCGAGTCGACCGAGAGCGTTGCACCGACGGCTGCCGCGCGTTCGCGCATCGACCGCAACCCGACGCGGCCAGAACCGACAGGGGCGTCGACCGCGAAGCCGCGGCCGTCGTCGGTGACCTTGAGGTGCAGGCCGTCGCGCACAACCTTCAAATCGACCGTGATGACACCGGCTTGACCATGTCTGGCCGCGTTTGCGACAGCTTCTCGGACGATCCGGACGAGCGCTTCCCGCACTTCACCGCCAACGCGCACCCCTTCGTCGACGTCGAACGCGATCTCCGCGCCTT
>DASVEG010000273.1:0-18774 GCA_036380695.1 Acidimicrobiales bacterium | reverse complement strand
GGCGGGGATGGTGTCGAACATCGGCACGTGGTTGCAGACCGTCGCGGTCGGCTCCCTCGTCACCGGCATCACCCGCAACCCGATCTGGACCGCGGTCTCCTATGTCGCCGCGTTCCTGCCAAACGGGTTGCTGGCACCCGTCGGCGGCGCGCTGGCCGACCGGTTCGACCGCCGGCGCGTGACGATCGCGGCCACCTTGGTCGAAGCGGTGCTCGCGGCCACGCTCGCCGCGCTCGTCGCCGCAGGACACACGTCGCCCGTGCTCATCAACCTCATCGTGTTGCTCGCCGGGTGCGTCTCCGCCATCCGCATGCCGTTCCAGCAGGCGATGCTCCCCGACCTCGTGCCGCGGGAAGACATCGTCGGCGCGGTCAGCCTCGGCACCGCGCAGTGGAACCTCGGTCGGGTCGTGGGGCCCGCGCTCGCCGGCGTGGTCATCGTCGCGGGGTCGTTCAGCCTCGCGTTCACGTTGAACGCGATCTCCTTTCTCGCCGTCGTGATCGCCTACGTCGTCGTGCGGGTGCCGACGCCGAAGGCCGAGGGCGAATGGCCGGGCGTGGTCGCGCAGATGCGCGACGGCCTGCGAACCGTCCGGGCAGAACCCGGTTGCCGCACCGCGCTGATCCTCATCGCCGCCGCCGCAGGGTTGGCCGCGCCGTTCATGGCGTTGATCCCGGCGATGGCGGAGGAGCTCGTGTCCGGAGGGCCGAAGGACATCGCAGGCGCCACCGGCGCGCTCACGACGGCGCAAGGCGTCGGCGCGGTGCTCGGCGCGATCGCGCTGCCGTCGCTCGTGGAGCGGTTCGGCCGCAGGCGCGTGATCGCGCTCGCGCTCGTCGGGACCGCGCTCGCACTCGTCCCGTACGCGATCGCACCGAGCGTCGCTCTCGCGCTTCCCGGGCTCGCGCTCACGGGCGCGATCTACATCGCGGTCCTGTCCGGGCTTGGCGCGGTGATCCAGATGCGCGCGCCCGTGCTCTTCCGAGCGCGTGCCATCAGCCTGTACTGGGCGGTGCTCTCAATCGTCTTCCCCGTCGGCGCGTTCGCCCAAGGCGTCATCGCGCGGTCGTTCGGCGTGCGCACCGCGACGCTCGCAGGCGCCGGCGCATTGCTGGTCGTCGTCGCCGTGTTCCGCGCCGCGCGGCCGCAACTGCTCGCCGCGCTCGACGACCCCGAGGACGAGCTACAGGAAGTAGAGGAAGCCGAAGGCCTCGTCGCGGAACGAGAAACCGTCGTCCCGTAGCGTCACGCCCCAATCGCCGCGCACCTCGGGGTTGGTCTCCTCCATCCCGTGATCGGCGACGAGGAAGAACGCGGTCTGGTCGAGCACGCCCGCCCGCTCGACCGCGTCGATCACCTGGCCGACGCGAGCGTCGGTGTCGCGCACGCTCGCGTACGCGATCTCCGAGTGCGGACCGCCCTCGTGGAACGCGGAGTCGGTGAGGGTGAAGTTCATCCACGTGAACTTCGGCGTGCCGTCGGTCCACGCAGCAACGCACTCCTGCGCCCCGAGGTGGTCGATGATCGACATCCGCCTGTAGTCCTTCGACGGCCGCACGAACCGTTCGGTCGCGTGCTCGAGCTCGTCGACCGGGAAGCGCTCCGGCATCCGTCCTTCGCGGATGGCGTCGAACGTCGACCACGACGCGCCGCGGTCGGTCGGCTCGTCGACGGAGATGGTGAGCGCGCCAGGGAAGTGTCGCCGGACGGCCTCGTGGATCGTCTCGACGTCGGGCGACAGCCGCTGCATCGCCCACGGCCACGTCGCCGGTGAGTTGGTGATGACCTGCTCCGCGGTCTTCCTGTCCCACCACGCGTTGTGCACGATCCCGTGATGGCCGGGATAGCAACCCGTCAGGGTCGCGGTGTGGTTGGCGAGCGTCACGGTCGGCAGGCCGGACAACGCGCCGTAGCGGAACGACGTGCCCATGGCCATCAGCCGAGCGACATTGGGCGCCTCGCCCGCAGCCGCCATCTCGTAGAGGACGTTCGGGTTGCATCCGTCGAGGAGGAACCCGACCACGTGTGCCGCGTGCTCACCGTCGAGGAGCGCGTGCAACACCTCGCCGTCCTGGCGCGCAAGGAACGCGTCGGCTCGGCGACCGCCGTTGAGCGACGTTCCGTCACCCGGTTCCGCGCCGAGCAGTGCGAGCGCTGTCGGTGCGACGTCGATCAGCCGGCACGCGCGGTCGACCATGCCTTCGGGCCTCACGCCCTTGCCCGCCAGGATGAACGGCGCCCGCGCCTGGACGACGTCGATCGACCCGTGCTCGCCGCGGTGCCCGCCTTGGTCTTCCCAGTTGTGCGCCGCGGTGTGGATCACACAAAGGTCGGGCGCGTACGGCGAGTCGAAGAGCTGCGCGACTTGCTCGTAGCCGTTCGGGTAGCTGTTCTCGGTGCGTCGTGGGAACCGGTTGGACCGCTCGACATCGACACCGGCGAAGCGGTCGACGCCCTGGTCGCCGAGCGGGTCTCGCCCCTCGACGGCTTCCACGTGGAAGGCCCAACCGTTGCCGTCGAGCGACCGCCGGAAGCGCACCCGGCCGTCGTGCGCGAGCGCTTCGTACTCGTCCGCGCCGTGCGCGCGGAGGACCATCTCGACGATGGGTTCGAGCTCGGCGGAGAGGAGGACGTCGAGGGCCTCGTCGGGTGTGCGCGTCGTCACGCCGGGATGCTGCCACAGGACGCCGCACGGCCCCCGTGAGCAGGGACGACGAGGATTCGCCACTTCGCGGAACGAATGTTCATACTGGTGACGTCGAACACGGCGGTTCGACCGAACTTCCCCCGTCTCCCCCAGTGCGCGCGCAGCCCCTCCTCACCCGACTCCTCGCGACGACCGCGGTCGTCGCCGTCGCGGGCGCGACCGCGTGCACACCGCCGTCCGACGTGGAGTCGGCGGCCGCCCGTCGGGCCGCGGAGGTAGAGGCGACCACGACGACGTCGACCACCACGACGTCGACGACCCTCCCGCCCACGACCACCGCTCCGCCCCCGCCCCCTCCGCCCCCTGGGTACGGCCCTGGCGCGAGCGGCGAAGAGGTGCGGGTGCTCGAGCAGCGCCTCGCCGACCGCAAGTACGACCCGGGCAAGGTCGACGGGGTGTTCGACTCGGCGACCGGCCACGCGGTGATGGCGTTCCAGAAGGTGCACGGTATGGAGCGCACGAGCCGCGCCACCCCCGACGTGCTCGCACGGCTCGAGGCCGCTGGCGACCCCGAACCGATGCTCGCGGCGGGCGGGGCGACGAGGGTCGAGGTCGACCTCAAGCGCCAGGTGCTGTTCTTCTGGAAGGACGGCGCGCTCCACCGGATCCTCCCGGTGTCGACCGGCAACAACAAGCGCTACTGCGTCGACGGCTCGTGCGCGACCGCGGTGACCCCGGGCGGCTCGTTCCGCGTGAACCGCAAGATCCGCGGGCTGCGCGTGAGCCGGCTCGGCAAGCTCTACAACCCGCTGTACTTCAACGGCGGCATCGCGATCCACGGTGCGCCGTCGGTGCCGGGCTACCCGGCCTCCCACGGGTGCGTGCGCATCCCCATGCACACGTCGCTGTGGTTCCACGACACGGTCGGCAAGGGCACGCCGGTCTACGTCGTCGGCGGCAAGAGCGCTCCGGTGCCGTTCAACGAGCAGGCGCCGGCGGAAGGTGCAGGCGACCAGTCGTCGACGACCACCGCGCCGCCGGCCCCGCCCACGACGGCGGCCCCTCCGCCGACGACCGCACCGCCGGAGACGACCACCACGTCACCGCCGGAAACCACGACGACCACCACGACCCCGCCGCCGCCAACGCCCTAACGGCTCGTTCTGGGTCGAAAGGCCGCGCTCTGGCGGCTTTGCATCAGACCCCGCCGCGGCGGCGAGTTTCGGGTCGATGCCTAGCTCGTGGAAGCTCTGGATTGGCACGCACCGGTTGTTGGCAACGAACGTTCCGAGGACCTCGTTCGTCTGCGCGGTGAGCGAGCAAGATCACCTTCGCCCAGCCGCATGGCGGGCGAGCAAGTGGTTACGACGCCTTCCTCTTGCGCGAGTTGTTCCCGCCTACGCGACCTCGACTACGACAGCGCGAGCGCCAAGCGACCGCAGTACTTCGGCTATCCGACGAACAACATCGTCTATCAGCGGCTCACACCTGGCGTGCTGGACGAACTGCGCACCGCTGTCCCAGGACGAAGCGGACTGCGCAAGCAGAGGTTCTTCCAACGACCGACACAAACGTCGGCTACCCGAAGCGCGCGCGAACACCTTGGGTCCGTTATCACGCCGATGAAGCTACGCAACGACTGCGAAGACGTCCGGGTGAAGCTCGAATCGGATCCACCCGCGCATCGGTGACTCAAGTCAGTTGCCGTTCGATGAGACGGGCGCGATCTCTCGTCGCGCCCTGCGTCCTTCTATGCGCCCCTCTCCCAAAGAAGACACCGGCAGCGAAGTGTCGCTTCGGCGGAACCATGCACCCCTCTGATCGCATCTTCTGAGTCAACGAGACTCAGCGCATCTAGACGAATTGCGTTGTATGTGGTTATCTGCCACTGAGCGCAGCGTGGCGCTACCGAAAGCTGGGGGCTTAGGAATGGGTCGTTGGGGCAGGCACGTCACGCGACGTGTCGCGATGTTCGGATCGCTGGCAGTCGTGCTGGTAGCTACCTCGCTGCAACCCGCTGCGGCGTCCGCCACGGAAGCGGAACGGTCGGACGCGCTGCTCGAAAAACTCGCAGACACCCCCGAGGAAGACCGCGCGGCTCTCTGGTCAACCTGGACCGACGAAGAGCGAGCCCTTGCAGAAGCGGGCGTACAGATTGCGTCTGTCGTCACCGTCACGTCGGTCGACCCCCTTGACCTCGACGGGGTGTGCGAAACGCCTGAAGACGGGTGCCTGACGATCCACGACGAGGACGTGCACACTGCCGAAGCGTCCGGTGGGGTCGGGATGACCGGCGCGAGCGCATCAAGGACCTCCACCGCCGCGACGGACGCCGCGATGGACGCCTGCGACCAAGAGACGGTGGTCCGGATTGCACGCAACAAGTGGAGGCGCGTCCTGTGGGAGTACGCCACCCGCGCCTACTGGTGCGTGAACGGCACGCGGGTCACGGACCACAGCGCGAGCCCATTCGCTGACGTACGCTCACTCTTGTGGGACTTCGTCGGCCATCAAGCGAACGACAACCACATGGGCCCCGAGGATCGAGTGTGGCGGCACTTCGCGCAAGGCAAGTTCAAGTACTGCCTCATCAAGGACTGGGGTTGCCCTCAGACCGCGACCCCGTGGGTGCAACTGAGCGTCACCGGCCCTGGCGCGTTCGAATGGGACACCGGCGGATGACGACTCCACTCGAAGCACGCGGATACGAAGGGGAGCGCGCAGTCGTCGCCTCCCTCGTCGCGATCCCGTGTCTTCTCATTGCCATGTTCGGCGGACCGGTCGGAGTGGCTGTGTGCGTCGCGGCGTCGCTCGCCTGCCGGCTCATCGGTCACCGCTACGGCAACGCCGCGCTTCGATCACTTGCCGTTGCGATCGTGGTGGCGACTGCGCTTGGCATGGCGCTTTCCATGACCGTGTTCCAGGTCGATCACTACGAGTCACGACTAGAGTCCCAGACCTCCGACTACCCTCCGGACGCGCCGTAGCGGGCTGTCCGTAGCGCACTGGCACCTTGTTGGTGCAGCCCACGAGTTTTGGTGCAGGCGTCCGTTCCGGTGCAACGCCCGCTGAACGAGTCTGTTGCACCCAGACTCGAGCGGTCGTCAGGCGAACGGGTCGTCTTCGGCCGGTCTCGCGGCCGTGTCGGCGACGCCGTAGGGGGCGTAGCCGGTCTCCTCGAGCTCGTCGGCCAGCTCGGGGCCGCCCGTGCGCTGGATTCGGCCGCGGGACAACACGTGGACGACGTCCGGCTTCAGCTCGTGCAGCAGCCGGGTGTAGTGGGTGATGGCGAGCACGCCGAGCCCGTCCTCGTGCGTGGCCGCTTCGATGCGTCGGCTGACGTCTCGAAGCGCGTCGACGTCGAGGCCGGAGTCGAGCTCGTCGAGGATCGCGATCTTCGGCCGCAACACGCCGAGCTGCACGGTCTCGTTGCGCTTCTTCTCGCCGCCCGACATGTCGACGTTGAGTGCTCTCGAGAGGAACCGCTCGTCGAACCCGATGCGCGCCGCCTCCGCGCCCACGAGGTCGAGCACGTCGCCGCGGTCGCGACCGCCGGCGGCGAACGCCTCCTCCAGCGCGTCGTACAGGCTCACGCCGGGCACCTCTGTGGGGTACTGCAACGCGAGGAACAGCCCCGCCTGCGCCCGCTCCCACGTCGGCGTGCCGAGCAGCTCGACGCCGTCGAGCGTGACCGAACCGGCGGTCACGTCGTAGCCGGGGCGGCCCATGACGACGTGCGAGAGGGTGCTCTTGCCCGAGCCGTTCGGCCCCATGACCGCGTGCACCTCGCCGCTGCGCACGGTGAGGTCGATCCCGTTGAGGATCTCCCGCCCGGCGACGCCCGCGCACAGGCCGCGGATGACCAACTCGCTCACGTGCGGTCACCCTCCTCGACACGAGCGGAGAGCACGAGGTCGGCGCCGTCGACCCGCACGTCGTACACGGGCACGGGCTTCGTCGCCGGCAACGACTGCGGCTCGCCCGTGCGCAACGAGAACGTGCTGCCGTGCTTCCAGCACTCGATCTCCGCGTCGTCGACGAAGACCTCGCCTTCGGCCAGCGAGTAGTCCTCGTGGCTGCACCGGTCGCCTATCGCGTAGAAGTCGTCGTCGATCCGGACGACGCACACGCGCAGGCCCTCGACGTCGAAGCGGCGCGACTCGCCGGGCACGATCTCGTCCGCGCCGCAAAGGCGGATGGGGTGCCCGCCGACCTCAACCATGGGCGCCGACCTTCTCGAGCTTGCGGGCGAATGCGGCGCGAACCGCGGCCGCAACCGCAGGGATGGGCACGTCGCCAAGCACGTCTTCGAAGAACCCGTTCACGATCAGCCGCTCTGCCGCGACCGTCGGCACGCCCCGGCTCTCCAGGTAGAAGACGTGCTCCTCGTCGACGGGGCCCGTCGCCGCCGCGTGGCCGCAACTGCGGATGTCGTTCTCGTTCGTGATCTCGAGGTTGGGGACGGAGTCGACGTGGGCGCCCTCGGCGAGCACGA
The DNA here is from genome assembly GCA_036380695.1 of Acidimicrobiales bacterium. Classification (GTDB taxonomy): domain Bacteria; phylum Actinomycetota; class Acidimicrobiia; order Acidimicrobiales; family CADCTF01; genus DASVEG01. The sequence goes on along the minus strand of DASVEG010000273.1, from coordinate 11,632 downwards.
GGTTGCGGTTGCCGAGGAACGACTCGGTCGCCTTCGCACCCTCACGCACGCGAATGAGGCCCGTGTAGATGCCGTGCGCCTCGTCGACGACCGCGCCCTTGAGCTGGAAGTCGCTCACCGATCGGGTGCCGATGTGATCCTGCAGCGAGCGGAAGTCGAGCACTTGCCCGCGGTCGCCGAAGTACACGCCGGAGACCTTCGCGGACGCGCCTTGGCCGGGAAGGGAGACGGCGACGTAGGTGCGCGCGTACTCGCCGCCTGCGGCGGCCACCCATGCCCGCAGCGTGGCGTCGCGCCCTATCGTCGCGAGCACGTGGCTCGCCTGCCACGCGTCGCTGCCCAGGGTCTGCAGGTCGAGGTAGCGCAGGTTCGATGCCGGCGCGAGGTGCAGCTCGACCACGGGAACGACGAGCACGTTGCCGTCCGGCGAGACCGACTGCACGACGACGGTGGCTTCGCCCGACTCGCCGGTGCGGACGACGAGGTGCGGGAACGTCGCCGCGCCTACCTCGCTCGCCGACACCGCGACGAGGATTGGTTGCTCGACGGCGACACCAGCGGGCACGTCGACCACGACCACGTCCGCGACGAACGCGTCGTGGAGATCGGTAAGCCCGTCGGGTTCGGGATAGGCGAGCAACGCGACCTCTTCGCTGTCGGTCGCCACCGCGACAGACACGCCGAGCGACGCGATAGCGGGGTCGAGGGCGACGTCGGCCAGCCGCCCGTCGACGATCGACACGGTCGCCGCGACCGCGCCGAGGTCGAGCACGGAAGCCGTCGGCGCGTTTGCGCCGGTACCCGCCCGAGGAGGAGCCGTCGAGGGGGACGCCGGTGCGTAACGGTCGAGGTCGAGCTCGCCGATAGGGCTGTACCGCCAGCTCTCCGCAGACGCGCTCGGTAGCGTTCCCGACGCCACCCGCGCTGCGGCCTCCTCGCGCCGCGCCCGCAGCCACGAGGGGCCGCCGAGGCGTGCGGATTGCTCGGGCGTGAAGGCGGTCAGTGCGTGCTCCAGTCGCGGAAAAGGGGCCGTGTAGCGGCCCCCCGACGGCGCCGATCCTACAGCGGCTACAGCCGAAATACCCCTTCCGCGCACGCGGTCACGGCGCCGCCGACGCGCACCGCGCCGGCCTCCGCGTGCACGTCGATGCGGCACGGGCGCCCGATCTCGTCGCCCTGCCGGACGCGCACGTCTGGGCCGACGCCCCACAGGCGCCTCGCCAGCATCCCGACGGGGCCGGCGGCCGAACCGGTGCCCGGGTCCTCGAACGTCGAGGACTCGCCCGGCACCACCAGGCGGACGTGCACCTCGGCCTCGCCGACCAACCGCATCGCCCCGACGCCCGTCGCGCCGACGGCCCGCGCCGCCGTCGCCAGCGCCGCGTGTTCGAACCGCAAGCGCTCGAGAGGATGGTCGGTCGCGACGAGCACGTGCCTGGTCCCGCCGACCTCGACGACGAACGCGTGCCGCGCGTTCGCGGGCGGCAGGCCGAGGCCGCGCGCCGCGTCTTCCGGGTAGACCTCGGTGACGGTGGGGTCGGGCTGGCTCATCGTGCCGCCCCGCTCGTCCACCTCCACCGTGACGGTCGCGCCGGGTGAGCGTTGCGTCCACGTGCCGGGGCCGAGGGCCCACGCGGTGCCGAGCGTGGGGTGGCCGGCGAACGGCAGCTCGGCCGTTGGCGTGAAGATGCGAACGTCGTAGGACGAGTCGCCGGTCTGCGTCACGAACGTCGTCTCGCTCAGGTTCACCTCGCGGGCGATCGCCGGCATGATCGCCTCCGGCGCCGGGGCGAGCACGACGCACAGCGCGTTGCCGGCCAGCGGGCGGTCGGTGAACACGTCGACGATGCGGTACGGCAGCTCGACCATCGCCGCATCTTCACAGAGTGATCCGAGTCAGAAGCCGGCGAGCGTCTCGGCGAGCCACCGGCGTTGCTCGCAAGGCCGCAGGCCAGCAGCCGTAGCCTTGCCCTACGGCAAGGGCCGAGAACGCCGCGAGCGGCGCCGATGGCCGTCGAGGCGACGGCGAATTCTGGCTTGGGTCACGAGTAGCTTCGGGGACATGGCGACCGCACCGGACTCCGTTCTCACCGTCGAGCGCGACGGCCACGTCGCGACGCTCTGGCTCGACAACCCCGACAAGCGAAACGCGCTCGGGCTGCCGTTCTGGCGCGACATGCCGGGCGTGATCGACGAGCTCGAAGACGACGACGACGTGCGCGCCATCGTGATCGCGGGGCGCGGCGTGTGCTTCTCCGCGGGCATCGACGTCGCGTTCCTCGGCGGTGGTGTCGGGTCGCTCGCACCGGAGACGGGCATGTTCAAGGGGCTCCGCAACATCAAGCGCCTGCAGCACGCGATCACCGCGGTGGCCGAGTGTTCGAAGCCGACGATCGCCGCGGTCCACGGTTGGTGCGTGGGCGCCGGCGTCGACCTGATCACCGCGTGCGACATCCGCGTCTGCTCGTCGGATGCCAAGTTCTCCGTGCGGGAGACGAAGCTGGCGATCGTTGCCGACGTTGGCACGCTGCAACGGCTGCCGCGCATCGTCGCCGCCGGCCACGTCGCCGAGCTCGCGCTCACCGGCAAGGACATCGACGCCGACCGTGCGGCGCGCATCGGCCTGGTCAACGACGTATATCCCGACGCCGAAGCGGTACTCAAGGGCGCCCGCGAGCTCGCCGGCGAGATCGCCGCGCTGTCGCCGTCCGCGGTTCAGGGGACGAAGCACGTCCTCCGCCACGCCGCCGACCACTCGGTGAACGACGGCCTCGACTACGTCGCCCTCTGGAACTCCTCGCAGCTCCCCCGCGGCGACGTGCAGGAGGCGATCGCCGCGTTCATGGAGAAGCGCCCGCCCCAGTTCACCGGCGAGTAACCCGGCCGTTCAGAACGGCGTCAGCGGCGTCAGCGGCGGAAGCGCCTCTTGAGCTTGCCGAGCAGCGAGTTCTCCGCCGCGTCGCGCTTGGCCTGCGCTCGCTTGTGCTCGGCGAGGATCTCCGGGCCGACCTGGTTGAGGATGTCCTCGGCCTCGTCGAGCAGCGCGGCGGCGTCGTCGTTCAGCTCGATGATCTCCGGCTCCTCCGGCGCCCCCGGCCGGCGCACCGACCCGACGACCCAGCCGACGTCGGCCAGCCGCCGGGTGTAGCGGGGGCAATCGTCGGGGCACCGCCAGGGGGCCTCTGGCGCGAGGTCGAGCACGCAGAACCGGGCCGACTCGCCCGAGGCATACGTCCGGCTCTGGAAGTGCTTGCAGTCCTCGCGCATCGGCATGACCGCACCATGATGCCCGAGCGCGCCGCGTATCAGAACTGCACCCACGCCTTCTGGTCGAGCGATCCCAGGTCGTTCGCCATCACGCCGTGCGCCGAGAGCGTGTACAGCGAGCCCCCGATCACCCACGAACGCAGGATCTGCACCGAGTAGTCGCTGTCGACGTTGTCGTCGTGCGTGAGCGTCCCCTTCACGCTGAGCCGGTCGGGCCCCGCGTCGAACACGGCGACGCGATACGTCGGGCCGTACCCGACGTCGGCCCGGTCCGCCCGCTGGTCGGCCACGGGGATGACCGTGGCCCCCGTGCGGGCCCAGTAGAGGAAGGCGTGGTGGTCGAACTCCGCGGTCGACTGCGAACCCTGGCCGAGCAGTTCCTGGTGGGTGCGCCGCGGGTTCGCCGGGTCGGTGACGTCGAACACCGACACCTGCGTGCCCTGGCGGGAGCCGAACTGCGTCGCCTCCTGCCCGACGCCGATGAGATGCCCCTCGTCGATCGGATGGAGGTACGCGGAGTAGCCGGTGATCTTGAGCTCGCCGAGCACCTTCGGCTGCGCGGGCACGGACAGGTCGACCACGTACAGCGGGTCGGTCTGGCGGAACGTCACCACGTATCCGCGCGTGCCGATGAACCGCACGCCATGGATCTGCTCGCCGCGTCCGAGGCCTCCGACCTGGCCGACCGTCACCATCGCGGGGCCGTCCCGCTTCAGCACGCTGACAAAGCTCTCGGACATCCCCTCGTCCGACGCCCCCGTCGTCGCGATGCGGAGGTGTCCGTCGTGCTCCGACATGGAGAACGGGTTGAGGACGTGCCCGCGCACGGGACCCGAGGCCTCGTACACCGCGGGCGCGCGGCCCGTGATGTCGAAGCGATGGATCGCGCTCGCCGGCGCCGCGGGTTGGCCCGACTGGATCGCGTTGCGGGCGCTCTGCATCGACGCCGTGAAGACGTACAGACCCGACGGCGACGCGTAGACGGTGCTCCCCCCACCTTGCACCGCTGCGACGCTCGCGGTGTCGACGTCCATCGGGTCGACCGTGACGACGCTCAGGCTGGAGAATTCCCCGAACGCAGGCGGCCGCAGGGTGTCGTCGCATTCGCACAACCGCGTCGTCGCGGCCGGCTTCGACGACCCGCCCCTGTGCTCCGACACCATGCGCGGCACCCAGTCGTCGATCTTCGAGGTGCGGACGATCTCGCGGTTCGCTTCGAGCGCGCGCTGGGCGGCCTCGGGCGTGCTGTCGGCGGGCCGCACGAAACTCGGCGCCACCTGGAAGCTGTGCACGACGAGGCGCACGACGCCGCTCGCATAGCGGGCCGCCACGTAGTGCCCTTCGAGGAAGCGGGCGTGGAGCAGCGCGGGCTTGGCGAGGTCGGTGACGTCGTACGTCAGGACCGACGTCCAGTACGACCCGGCGCGCGATGCGCCGAGCGACGTCGGGCCGCCATAGTCGCGGCCGACCAGCACGAGCCGGTTCCCGGCGAGCAGCATCGAGAAGTCGCCGGCGGGGATCGCCGTCGACCCGACGGGCTTCGGCCCGTCGGCGTCGACGCGCAGCGTGCGCAGCGTCCTCGAAGGGCCCTTCGGGTCGGCGACGAGCGCGAACACACGCTTGCCGTCCGTCTTCACGATGTCGGGCTCGTCGACGCCCGCCTCCTGCACGTTGGTCTCGGAGAACTCTTCCGTCGGGGACGCCGGCGTGAATGCGGCATCTGCAGCCGGCTCCTCGCTCGCGGCAGGCGGCGCGTCCGAACCGGACGGAGGAGGCGCGGGCGCCGCGGTGGTCGGCGAGGTCGCGGGGGCCGGCGTCGAACCGACGCCTGCGCGGCCCGCCGCCCCGCCCCCGCCGCCGATGCCGAAGGCGCTGACCCGCTCGAGCGCGGCGGCCTTGATCGTGTTGAGCAGCTCGTCGCACGTGGCGACCGCGAGCAGCGCCTCCGGGGGCTTCGGGCGGGGCTTCGCCGGCCGAGGCTTCGCGGTCGTCGGCGGCGTGGACGTCGTTGGCACGTCGACCAGCAGCGGCGTCGTGGTCGTCGGGGGCATCGTGGTGCTCGTCGGCGGGGCGGCGACGTCGGGCGCCTTGGCCGGGTGGCGCCCCTCGTTCGCAAGCGCCACACCGCCCGCGACGAGGAGCACCACCACGAAGACGGCGGCCGCCTGCATCCAGGCGGGCCCGTGCACGATGGGGACGACGCCGGCGCGGCGGAGCAGGCGGCGGCGCAGGCTGCGGGGCATGCCCTGGGCGGCGACGGCGACGAGCCGGTCGTGGAGGTCGCCGGGGAGCGGCTGAGCGGACGCGCACGCTTCGAGCGCGGCCGCGGCGTCGAGGTCGCTTCGCGCCCCGAGCAGTGCGGTGCGGAGGTCGTCGGGCAGGGGCCGCGGGGCGTCGAGGCCCTCGAACTCGTCGAACCGGTCGAGGTCGTCGGCGCTCATCAGACACCCACCTCCAACTCGCGGCGAAGCGCGACGCGGGCGCGCTGCAGGAGCGATTGCACTTGCACGGGCGTGCGGTCGAGCTCGTGCGCGATCGCGACGACGGGCTCGCCGTCGAGGTACTTCAGGACGAGGACTTGGCGGTGCAGCAGCGGCAGCCGGCCGAGCGCGCGGACGACTTCGTCGCGGTCGTCGACCATGGCGCCGACGTCGAGTGGCGACGGGTCGGCGACCTCGGCGCTGACGACCTCGAGGGCGGCGGTCTGGCGGCGTTCGGCCTCGAAGTGGCGGAGGACGCGATGGCGCGCGATCCCGCACATCCATGTGGCCAGCCGTGCGTCGCCCCGATAGGTCGTCGCCCCGCGCAACGCCTCGAGGAACGTGTCCTGGACGACGTCGTCGGCTGCGGGGCGGTCGCCGGCCACGCGCGCGAAGACGTAGCCGAACACGATCGGCCCCACCTCGTCGACGAGGCGGCGCACCGCCCCTTGGTCGCCTGCCGCGGCGCGAACGAGCAGGTCACGCTCGTCGACCGGCTCGTCCCCCATGCCCATACAGCGTTAGTGCAGCGCGCGAGCCCCGATCAATCGCGGCCGTTTTTCGCGACGTCAGCCGACCGAGCCCTCCATCTGCAGCTCGATCAGGCGGCTCCACTCGACGGCGTACTCCATCGGGAGCGTGCGGGTGACGGGCTCGATGAACCCGTTCACGATCATGCCGACGGCCTGCTCCTCCGAGAGCCCGCGACTCATCAGGTAGAAGAGCTGATCTTCGGAGACCTTCGACACGGTCGCCTCGTGCTCGATGCGGGCGTCGCGCTCCTCGATCTCCTGGCGGGGGTACGTGTCGGTGCGCGAGACGTCGTCGAGCAACAGCGCGTCGCAGCGAACGTGCGAGCGGGCGCCGTACGCACCCTCCTCGACCCGGACGAGGCCACGGTACGACGTGCGGCCGCCGTCCTTCGAGATCGACTTCGACACGATGGTCGACGTCGTCTCCGGCGCGGCGTGGATCATCTTGGCGCCCGCGTCCTGGTGCTGACCCGCGCCTGCGTAGGCAACCGACAGCACCTCGCCCGAGGCCTTGCGACCGGCGAGCACGACCGACGGGTACTTCATCGTCAGGCGCGACCCGATGTTGCCGTCGATCCACTCGACGTGCGCTTCCTCCATCGCCTTCGCCCGCTTGGTGACGAGGTTGTACACGTTGGGCGACCAGTTCTGGATCGTCGTGTACGTGATGCGCGCGCTCGGCATCGCGACGAGCTCGACCACCGCGGAGTGCAACGAGTCGGACGAGTACACCGGCGCGGAGCAGCCCTCGATGTAGTGCACCGTCGCACCCTCGTCGGCGATGATCAGCGTGCGCTCGAACTGGCCGGCGTTCTCGGAGTTGATCCGGAAGTACGCCTGCAGCGGCATCTCGACGTCGAGGCCCGGCGGCACGTAGATGAACGACCCGCCCGACCACACCGCGGAGTTCAGCGCGGCGAACTTGTTGTCGCCCGGCGGGATGATCGTGCCGAAGAAGCGCTTGACGATCTCCGGGTGCTCACGGACGGCCGTGTCCATGTCGGTGAAGAGGATCCCGCGCCGCTCGAGGTCTTCCCGGTTGCGGTGGTAGACGACCTCGCTCTCGTACTGCGCGGTGACGCCTGCGAGGTAGTTGCGCTCGGCCTCGGGGATGCCGAGCTTCTCGTAGGTCGCCTTCATCTGCGCGGGCAGCTCGTCCCACTCCGACACCTGATGGTCGGTGGGCTTGATGTAGTAGTAGATGTCCTGGAAGTCGAGGTCGGGCATGTTGACCGCGAACCACGGGGCCATCGGCTTGCGGTCGAAGTGGCGGAGGGCCCGCAGCCGGAAGTCGGTCATCCACTTCGGCTCGCCCTTCCACCACGAGATCTCCTTGACAACGTCCTCGGACAGGCCCTTCTTGGGCTTGAAGACGTAGTCGACGGTGTCGCTCCACCCGAGCTTGTACCGGCCGAGGTCGAGGCCGCTGGCGACGGTGGTCATGAGAAGGCTCCTCAGGAGAAGGCAGTCGGGATTTCTCCTACGTAGATAGTAACAATCCCCGGGTGCCTACCCTTCCCCCGGACGCCGCGCGCGGTGGGCGGGGCGGGGTCCGCGGTGCCCGGGAGCGGGGTCTGGGGGTTCCGACGCTCGCATGCTGACCTCGCCTTCGGCTCGGGCCTTCGGCGCAAGGGCTTCGCTTACGGAACCCCCGGACCCCGCTGCGGCGCGTTCGGCTTCGTCGCGGGCCGGCTCGGCTGGCGACGGGTTCGGCTCCCGCGCGGGAGGGTTCCGGCTGCCTTCTTCTTCGTCGCGGGGGTGGAGGGTGGGGTGTAGCGCGCAAGTCCTACCGGATCGTCCTCGTTTGCACCGGTCGGCACCTGAAGAAGTAGCCCGGTGGTGCCATTAGTGGCTTGATCCTTGGGAAGATGTAGACGCCTGCCGACGTTTCAAGCATTGTCCCCGGTGGGGAGGAGTGAGTTCACAATGGAAACCGACGTCCGAGACCAGCTCGAGCAGTGGAGGGCCCTCACGGCCGAGAAGCCACTGCAGAGCGCGCAGCAGGTTCAGGACCGCCTGCTCGACCTCTACGGCGTGCTGCGGGAGTTTCCCGTCAAGTCCGAGGTCGAGAAGTGGCTGGCCCTCACCCGTGAGCGTTCGCTGTTCGAGGGCCGCGAGGTAGCCGAGCTGCTCGACGGCATCGAGATGGAGCTCTCCCTCGGTGGCCTCGAGAACGGGTTCGAGCCCGTCACCACCTGATCGGTTCCGGAAGGTTTGCGGGCGCCGACGGTCCCCGGACCAGGCGCCCGCAAGGGTGTACGCAAACGGCCCCGCCTCCTGAGGAGGCGGGGCCGTTTCGCGTTCACCAATCCGCGGGCGAGCCCGCTACGGCAGTGGCGTCGCCGTCGTGATCTGGCGGCACGTGCCTGCCGCCACCGCGGTGTGAGATCCGAACGCGAACGCCAAGGGTGTACTGGTGTTGTTGGCGTTGAGGTAGTTCGACACCTCCGCTTCGGTCTTCGGTCCGGTGGGCGACGGGCCCTCGATGTTCATGACGCCGGAGTCCTGCCACGTGATGATGCCGGCCTGGCCGCTCACGTTCTTCCCGGTCGCGTTGTTGCCGGTGATGAGGAAGCAGACGTGGTTCTCGGGCGTCGCGGCCTGGATCAGGATGCCTGTTGCACCGGCGGAGGAAGACGGCATGCCGACCGTGTTGTTCCTCACCTCGGCGTGCTGCGTGCCGACGTCACCGGGGCCCTGGTTGGACGCCTCCGCTCCGATTACGAGGATCCCCTCGTCGGCCTGGCCGGACACCTGGTTGTTCTGGATGTCGACCGTCATGTCGCCGTCCTTGCTCTGCGCGGCCCGGATGCCCATGCCGATGTTCGGCTTCGGCGGCGACGGGTGGCTGATCACGTTGTTGGTGATCGTCGAGAACACCTGGGACGTGTTGTTGCCGAACACGTTGACCGCGTGCGAGCGAAGGTCGCGCAAGACGTTGTTGTTCACCGTCGACCGCATGGTCGCGGTGTTCGAAGCGACGAGGTCGATGCCGAGGCCCTCGCCTTCCGTGACGTCGGAGTCCTTGATCGTGACGTTGACCGTCGCCGAGGTACCGAGCGCGAGGTCGTTCGCCGCCTGGATGTCGATGCCGTCCCGCTCGAGCTCGGTGAAGACGCAGTCATCGATCAGGATCGTGGCGGTCCCGCCGTCGAAGAACGCCTGGAAACCGGCTTCGCCCAGGCCGCCGTCGGTATCGAGGTTCCGCTGCATCGTCACTCGCCGCAGGGTCAACGCCAAGGTGCCGCTGCTGTTGTCGAGGCGGAAGGCGGTCTCGTAGATGTCCTCGATCGTGGTGTCCTGGATCAGGACGGTCCCCGAGAGCTGCGACATGAGGAGTCCGAACTCCTCGTTCTCGTTGCCGATGTTGTCCACGAGCGAGTTCGTGAGCGTGAGGCCGTTGGTGGCATGGGCGGTGATGCCCTGCTCGGTGCTCCCCACCACGTTCATGCGATGCAACGTGATGTTGGTCGCGGTGTGGAGGTCGATGCCCGATGCGCAGTTGCCCGCGGTAGCCAGCCCGCACACCGCTTCCGCGGAGGCCGTGCCCGTCGCCGACGTGGTGACGTTCATCCACTGCAAGACGGTGTTGCGCGTGCTCCCGAGGCGGATGCCGTCGTTCGTCGAGTTCACGATCGTGCCGCCGGATCCCGCCAGGTTCGAGCCGGTGCCCGTGACCTGGAGCCCGCCCACGTTGCCGGTGTTCTCGAGGATGATGCCGCTCGCCGCTCCATTGGAGCTGATGGAGTCGAACAGCACGTTGCCGCTGGCGATCGTGGTGTTCTCGATCCGCAACGCGACACCCGTCGTGGTCGTGATGGTGTTGTTCGCACCTCCGACGGTCACGGTACCGGCGTTGACCGCGTGGAACCCGGGGTTCGGGCCCGTGCTCAACACCATGCCCGCGAAGTCGGTGCGCGAGGTCCCCGAGTTGGCGTTGAGGAAGATGCCGCCGCTCGAGCCGGTGCCGGTCACGAGTTGCGAGATCGTCACCGTGCCGCCGGTTCGGTTCTGGATGTCGACCGATCTGCCCGCCGAGTTGGTGATGGTTGCCCCCATGCTGACCGGGCCGCTGCCGCCATTGAGCTTGAACGCGGCACCCGAGGTGTTGTTCACCACGGTGTTCGTGCCGATCGTCGCCGTGTTGACCGACGTCCCGCCGGTGATGCCGTCACCGGCCGTGCCGTTGACGTTGACGCGCTCGATCACGACGCCGTCGGCCAGCGTGATGCCAGCGCCGCCCGCGTTGCCGATGTTGGGGTTGGTTCCGCCAGGACTCACCAGCGTCTTCGTCTGCACGACGAGGCCGAAGGGTTGGCCGTACAGGCGCTGGTTCGCCTCGAGCGGGAGACCGCCGCCATACGCAGCGCCCGTGCCCGTGTAGATGAAGACGTAGTCGTTCGGTTCGTCGAGCTCGCCGCCTGCCGACAGCGGGCCGACGCCCTGGTACGGCAGCGTCGAGGTGCCGTTGCCGCCTGCGGCCGCGCTGCTGTTGACGTACCAGACCACGTCCTCCACGTCGATGCTCACCGTGGCAACGGTGAACGCCCCGCCGGGGTCGATGACCTTGTAGGTGAACGTGCCGGCGCTCACGCCGTTGCCCTCGAACCCTGGCGGCGCGACGTAGGTGAACGTGCCGTTGGAGTTCACGGTCACCTGCGCTCCGACCGGAGCGCTGTTGAACGCCGCAGTCAGGCTGGCGTGGGTGTTGTCGACATCGGTGTCGTTGGTCAGGAGGTTGCCGGTCACGTTCACGACCGGCTCTCCGGTAACGGTGAGGCCGACGGCGAACTTGGTGTTACCGATCGCGCCGTTGGCCCCGGTGAAGCTGTCGGCCACCGCGATCGGCGCGTCGTTCACGCCGTTGATCGTGATCGTCACGGTGGCCGTGTCGGTGCCGCCCTCGCCGTCGCTGACTGTGTACGTGAACGTGGTCTCCGCGGTCTGGCCTGCGTTCAGATGTTCGAACTGGCCGTTCGGGTTGTAGGTAACACTCCCGTCCCCGGCGGTGATCGTGGCCGTGCCGACGGTGCCGGTTGTTCCGATCGCGCTGACCTCGAGTACGTCCGTCGTGTCGGGGTCCTCGTCGTTGGCGAGCACGTCGATCACTGCGCTCGGCCCGTCCTCGCTGAACGACTGCGCGTCGGCGTCGGCGTTGGGCTGGTCGTTCGCACCCTCGATGGTGATCGTCACGGTGGCGGTGTCGGTGTCCGTGCCGTCGCTGACGGTGTAGGTGAAGGTGTCGGTGCCCTGCTCACCCACGGCGAGCGAGTTGAACTGGCCGTTCGGGTTGTAGGTGACGACGCCGTCGACGAGCGTGACGGAGCCGACGGTGCCGGTCGTCTCGATGTC
>DASVEG010000272.1:0-2278 GCA_036380695.1 Acidimicrobiales bacterium | reverse complement strand
GCACCCGCAGCATCGGCTCCTCGTTCTCGGCGAACCCGCCGAAGGGGCCCATCCGGCTCGCCGTGCGGGCCGACGTGGCGTAGGCGTGGCCGGTCATGAGGGCGGTGATCGCCCCGGCCCAGGCCCGGCCGCCGTCGGAGTCGTAGGGCAGGCCCATCGCCATCAGCAGCGCGCCGAGGTTGGCGTAGCCGATGCCGAGCTGGCGGAACCGGCGCGACGTCTCGGCGATCTTCGCGGTCGGGTAGTCGGCGTTGCCGACGAGGATCTCCTGCGCCGTGAACACGACCTCGGTGGCCGCGCGGAAGCCGTCGACGTCGAACGTGCCCGCCGTGGTGTTCGACTCCTCGCTCTTGTCGAGGAACGCGAGCAGGTTGAGCGACGCGAGGTTGCACGCCGAGTTGTCGAGGTGCATGTACTCGCTGCACGGGTTCGAGCCATTGATGCGCCCGGTCGTGTGCGCGGTGTGCCAACGGTTGATCGTCGTGTCGAACTGCATGCCGGGGTCGGCGCACTCCCAGGCCGCCTTCGAGATCTGCCGGAACAGGTCGCGTGCCCGCACGGTGCGCACCGGCTCGCCCGACGTGACGGCACGCAGGTGCCACTCGCGATCGTCGATCACCGCTTGCATGAACTCGTCGGTGACCCGCACCGAGTTGTTCGCGTTCTGGTACTGGATCGAGTGGCTGTCCTTGCCGTCGAGGTCCATGTCGAACCCGGCGTCGCGCAGCGCCCGCGCCTTGCGCTCCTCGATGGCCTTGCACCAGACGAAGTCCTCGATGTCGGGGTGGTCCGCGTTGAGGATGACCATCTTCGCGGCGCGCCGCGTCTTGCCACCCGACTTGATCGTGCCCGCCGACGCGTCCGCGCCGCGCATGAAGCTCACCGGGCCGGACGCGGTGCCGCCGCCCTCGAGCGCCTCGACCGACGAACGGATGCGGGACAGGTTGATGCCCGCGCCGGAGCCGCCCTTGAAGATCGTGCCCTCTTCCTTGTACCAGTTGAGGATCGCGTCCATCGTGTCGTCGACCGCGAGGATGAAGCACGCGCTCGCCTGCTGCGGCACACCCTTCACGCCGATGTTGAACCACACCGGCGAGTTGAACGCCGCCTTCTGCGTGACGATGAGGTGCTTCAGCTCGGCGTTGAACGCCTCGGCCTCGGACGCGTCGACGAAGTAGCCGTCCTTGATCCCCCACTCGGTGATCGTGTCGACGACGCGGTCGGCGACCTGCTTGAGCGACCACTCCCGCTCTGGCGTGCCGAGGGTGCCCCTGAAGTACTTCTGGGCGAGGATGTTCGTGGCGTTGACGCTCCAGGTGGACGGGACCTCGACGCCGAGCTGCTCGAAGGCAACCGAGCCGTCGCGGTAGTTGGTGATGCGCGCATCGCGCCGCTCCCACGTCACCTCGTCGTAGGGGTGGATCCCCTCGGTGGTGAAGTGGCGGCGGATGCCGATCCCCATCCGTTCCGGAGCAATGGCCATGGGTTGCGGTCCTCTCGGTTCAGGTCTTCGTAGCGGCTGCGGCAACCTCGTCTGGCCTATCCGACCACAAGATGTTGTGGTGTGCGGACGGGCGCCTACGAGATGCGGTGGTTATTACACCATCGTAATTACGTTTCTGTCAACGCTTCTACTCCCGCGTTTGCCCAGGTCAGAGGCCGTTCGCGACATCTCGCACTTCGTGCTCGCGATCACAAGGCGAGACTGTCCTAGATGATCGCCGTACGACCGGTTGCACCCGACGAGCACCGATCCTTCGCCAGGGTCAACGCCCTGGCGATGGGTCGTAGTCCCGAAGACGCCGAGCCGTCTGCAACCTTCGAGCCGGCCCGTGCGCTCGCCGCCGTCGAGGGCGGCCGCATCCTTGGCGTGACCGAGACGGTGACGCTCGACGTGAGCGTTCCGGGCGGCGCCCGCGTCCCCTTCGCCGGCGTGCGAGGCGTCGGCGTGCTGCCGACGCACCGCAGGCGCGGCGTGCTCACCGCGCTCATGCGCGCCCAACTCGACGACGCTCACGAGCGGGGCGAGCCGCTCGCTGGCCTCTGGACGACCGCGGCCGCCATCTATCCACGCTACGGGTACGGGATCGCGACGTTCGGCCAGCGCATCTCCGTCGAACGCCCCGCGCCGCGTGTGGCACCCGTCGAAGGGGTCGACGTGCGCTTCGCGGAGACGGCGACGGATCTTCTCGCGGCGCGGTCGGTGCACGAGCGGGTGCGCGACGCCGTCCCCGGCATGGTCAACCGCACCGACGCCTGGTGGGAGGAGTGGGAGGGG
>DASVEG010000271.1:0-2362 GCA_036380695.1 Acidimicrobiales bacterium | reverse complement strand
CGCGAGTTCCGCGACGCGCGCGAACCACTCGCGGGCCTCGCGATGACCGAAGTACATCTTGAGGCTGACACCTACCGTGACCTCGGCCATCAGCAGCTGCCGGTGCTCTCGTACTCGCCGATCACGGCGACCTTCTCGGCGGATGCCGACGTGGGGTCGAAACGGTAGGTGAGCCACTCGCGCACGAGGCGGCGCGCGAGCTCGATGCCGATCACGCGCTGGCCCATCGTGAGCACCTGTGCGTCGTTGGAGAGCACGCCCCGCTCGACCGAGAAGCTGTCGTGTGCGGTCACGGCGCGGATGCCGGCGACCTTGTTCGCGGCGATCGCGACACCGAGGCCCGTGCCGCAGAATAGCAGCGCGCGGTCTGCCTCACCCGACGCGACGAGTTCGGCGGCGGCGATCGCGACGCGCGGATAGGCCGTGTGGCCCTCGGCATCCACCCCTACGTCCACGAGCGACGCGACACCGGCGTTGGCCTCGAGGTCCTTCTTGACGATCTCCTTGTAGTCGAATCCGGCGTCGTCGCTGCCGATCACGATCCGCAGTGCTTCGGTCATGAGAGATTCCTTTCCAGGACGGCACCGACGGCCGTCGCGATGAGTGCGAGCGAGTGCGCTCCGGGGTCGGCGGTGCCGACGCTGTTCTGTCCGTGCGCGCGGGCGCGGCCCATGCGGGGGAGCAGATCGGCGGTGGATGCCGCAGCCCGGGTGGCGGCATCCGCGGCGGTCGCCCAGGCGGCCGGCAGCGATGAGCCCGCGTCGATCGCGCGGGTCAGTTCGCCGCTGAAGGGCACGAGCGCGTCGACCAGGGTCTTGTCGCCGACCTCGGCCTTCCCGTAGGTCATGACGCTCTGCACCCCGGCGGCCACGCCCGCGGCGACATCGGCGGCGGACGGCGAGCCTTCATCGTCGAGCTTGCCGGCGAGGCTGCCGAGGATGAGCCCCCACAACGCTCCGGAGGTTCCGCCGGCGCGGTCCGACCACGCGTCCGCGGCGCGGGCGAGCACGGTCTGCGCTCCGGCGCCGGCATCCCGCGCGATGATCGCCGCATCGCGGGCGGCGTGCGATCCGCGCTGCATGCCGATGCCGTGGTCGCCGTCCCCGGCGATCGAGTCCAGGCGGCCGAGCTCGTCGACGTGCGCGTCGATGGTGGCGGCGATCGTCTCCACAGCCTCCGCGACGGTCGCGGCAACCGCGCGCGAGGCTTCGTCGGACGGTGGAACGGCTTGTTCGTCAGCCGAGACGTCAGCGGTGGCATCTGCCTGCGCCACCGGAGCGACGGAGCCGCGGCGGTACGCCGGAGTGTCGACGGGGGTGTCCCAGAGCTGGGCCAGTTCTTCGTCCAGCCAGAACAGCGTGAGCGAGGTGCCGGCCATGTCGAAGCTCGTGCAGTATTCGCCCACGTGCGGGTCGACGATCTCGATGCCGGCGTCGCGCAGGAGTTCGGCGACGCGGCGGTAGACGACGAACATCTCCTCGTACTTGAGCGAGCCGAGTCCGTTGAGGATCGGCACCAGCCGTGCTCCGGCGACCTCGATACCCTCCGGTACCTCTTCGAGCAGTCGCGAGACGAGCAGCTCGGCGAGCCCGTCGGCGGTGGGGATACCGGTCTCGTCGATCCCGGGTTCGCCGTGGATGCCGAGACCGATCGCCATGCGCCCCTCGGGCACCGAGAACAGCGGCTGCTCGGCACCGGGCAGGGTGCAGCCGGTGAAGGCGACGCCGAACGAGCGCGTGCGGTCGTTCGCGAGACGCGCGACCTGGGTGACGCCGGCGAGGTCGTACCCCGCCTCGGCGGCGGCCGCGGCGACCCGGAAGACGGTGAGGTCGCCGGCGATGCCACGACGCTTGTGCCGCTCGGCGGGGGAGGCGCTGAAGATGTCGTCGGTGACGGCAACGGTCTCGCACTCGATGCCGTCCGAGCGAAGGCGCTCCTGCGCAGCGTCGAAGTTCAGCACGTCGCCGGCGTAGTTGCCGTACGAGAAGAAGACGCCGCCACCGCGGTTCGCCGCCGACGCCACCGCGTGGATCTGCTGCGTCGAGGGCGACGCGAACAGGTTGCCCATCGCCGCACCGTGTGCGAGGCCCTGGCCGACGAGCCCGCCGAACGCGGGGTAGTGACCCGAGCCGCCACCCACGACGACCGCGACCTGCCCGTCGGGGACGACAGTGCTGCGCACCACACCGCCCGCAACCCGACGCACGTAGCGCTCGTTCGCGGCGACGAAGCCGTCGATCATCTCGTCGGCGAAGTCGGCCGGGTCGTTCCAGAGTCTCGTCATGATCTGGTCACAGGGACGTCGGACTTTTCGGCTGCAGCCAGGCCGGCCGCTGTCACCGCGGCGCGGTTCGAGCGGGCG
>DASVEG010000270.1:0-2201 GCA_036380695.1 Acidimicrobiales bacterium | reverse complement strand
GCTCGCTGCCTGGCTCGGCGCGCTGAACCCGGATTGGGGTTGGGCCGTCGGGGTGACCGGCGCGGACGCCGCGGCCACGGGCGACGGCGCGGTGACGGAGCAGGTGTGGGCGACGGCATCCCGCGACGAGCGCCTGCGGATGCTGCGCACGTTGCACGCGGCCGACCCTCCGACGGCTCGCCAGCTCCTCGACTCGACGTGGACGACCGAAGCGGCGGCCGACCGCGCGTCGTTCCTCGAGGCCCTCGCCGGCGCGTTGACCGACGACGACGAGCCCTTCCTCGATGCGGCGCTCGACGACCGGGCCAAGTCGGTACGCGCGGTGGCGAGCGCGCTGCTCGACTCCGTGCCCCGCTCGCGCCGGGCAGAACGTATGGCCGAACGCGTACGGCCGCTCGTCTCGATGGAAGGCCGGCTGCGCAAGCGCATCGCCGTCGCGCTGCCGGACGAGCTGGACGCCGCGGCGCGCCGCGACGGCGTCGTCGACGATGGCAAGCCCTCCGGGCTCGGCCAGCGCGCCTGGTGGTTCGCCCAACTCGTCCGGGGCACGGCGCTCGACGTGTGGCCCGCGTTGCTCGGTGCCCCGCCACGCGATCTCCTGGGGCGCGGCGCACCGCCGGAACTGCTCATCGGGTGGCGGCTCGCCGCGGTCGCCCAGCGCGACGTCGCGTGGATCGAATCGTTGTTCGCGCACCAGCCTTCGGTCGACCTCCTTCGCGTTCTCGACGCCAGCACCGCGCAGCGCGCGGTCGCGGGCGTGTGGAGATCGATCGGCGACAACGCGCTCGCCCCGGTCGTCGGCTCCACGGCCGGGCCGTGGACGCTCGAGTTCAGCACGATGGTCGTGGCGCGCTACCGGAAGCTCGGCACCAAGGCGCCGATGCTGCCGACGATCGTCCACGCGCTCGCCGCGCAGCTGCACCCCGGTGCCGCCGCGGACGTCGAGCGATGGATCGGCGACCTCGCGGACGACGAGTACTCGCGCCGCCAGGTCCGGACCCTCCACCATGCTTTGACGCTTCGACAGACGATCGCCGAGGAGTTCCGATGACCGACATCCTCCGCGCCCACGCCGAGCAGCAGTTCGCCCACGAGCTCGAGGCGTTGGCGGCCGTGGACGACCGACCTCGCCCTCCCTCGTGGCGGTTGTCGCCGTGGGCCGTCGCGACCTACATCCTTGGCGGGAAGCTCCCGGACGGCACGGAGGTCACGCCGAAGTACGTCGGTCAGCGGCGCTTGATCGAGGTCGCGATCGCGACGTTGGCAACCGACCGCGCCCTGCTCTTGCTCGGCGTGCCCGGCACCGCCAAGACGTGGGTGAGCGAGCACCTCGCCGCGGCCGTGTCCGGCGACTCGACCCAGCTCGTGCAGGGCACGTCCGGCACGCCGGAAGAGGCGATCCGGTACGGGTGGAACTACGCGCGCCTGCTCTCGGAGGGACCGTCGAGGGCCGCGCTGGTGCCGAGCCCGATCATGCGCTCGATGGAAGTCGGCGGCATCGCCCGCGTCGAGGAGCTGACGCGGATCCCGTCGGACGTGCAGGACGCGCTCATCACGGTGTTGAGCGAGAAGACCCTGCCCATCCCCGAGCTCGATTCGGAAGTGCAGGCACGCCAAGGGTTCAACGTGATCGCCACGTCCAACGACCGCGACCGTGGCGTCAACGAGCTGTCCGCGGCGTTGAAGCGACGGTTCAACGTCGTGGTGCTCCCGCTCCCTGCGGACGCGGAGGAGGAAGTCGGCATCGTGCGGCAGCGCGTCACGCAGCTCGGCAAGGCGCTGCAGCTCCCGGCTGAGCTCGAGGCGGTCGACGAGATCCGCCGCGTCGTCACGGTGTTTCGTGAGCTGCGCAGCGGCGTCACCGCCGACGGGCGAACGAAGATCAAGTCGCCGAGCAGCACGCTGTCGACCGCCGAGGCGATCTCCGTCGTCACGAACGGCCTGTCGCTGGCCGCGCACTTCGGTGACGGCGTGGTCCGGGCGAGCGACATCGCGTCGAGCTTGAGCGGTGCCGTCGTGAAGGACCCGGTGCAGGACCGCGTCGTTTGGCAGGAGTACCTCGAGACGGTCGTTCGCGAGCGCAAGGGATGGGGTGACCTTTACCGGGCCTGCCGCGAAGTGGGATGACGGCGACGAGCGTGGCGCGCGGCGAGCAACGCGGACGGCACGACCGCATCGCGATCCTCGGTATCCGTCACCAC
>DASVEG010000269.1:0-6653 GCA_036380695.1 Acidimicrobiales bacterium | reverse complement strand
TGGCCAGGAAAAGGAATTCAGCGAGGCCGTACGGGCGGACCTGGAGAGGGCGTCGGTCCGGGAGACGATCAGCAAGAAGACGCTCGCCCATCGCGTCGCGCCCAAGTTGCACATGACCGTCGCACACGTCCACAACATGCTTGCCGGCCAGCCGATGCCGACGAATGTCGCCAACCGGAGGCGGCTCTTCGAGGCGGTCACCGAGCAGCTCGAGATCATCTTCGAGGAGGAGGGCGTCGACGAGCCGGTCACCGATTACGCCGCGCGCTTTCTCGACGACGACCAAGGGACGCTCTTCGAACCATCAGCGACGACGACGTTCCCGAGCCGCGAGATCTTCCGGGAGCGCCGGCAGCAGCTGACTGCGTCGTCGTACTCGTCTGCGTCGATGGACGACTGGCAAGCCGCGTTCTGGGACGTGTACGGCCTGCAGGACACGAACCTCAAATTGCACGACATGATGCTTCAACTCACCGTCGACGCCACGCGCCTGTCCGAGGCCATTCGCAAGGAAAACTACGTCGAGGCGCTTGGATTCCTCCCTCGTGTGATGAGTTGGGTCTTCAGCCTGAGCTCGACGACGGTCGGCTCATTTCCCGACCTGAGCCCCCATGGTGCCCTGCTGTCCGAGGTGATCTGGCACAAGTACCCGGGCTTGTGCTCGCTCTGCGCGGAACCGAGGTGCATCTGCGTGACGTGGGTAACCGACGACCTGTCGGAAGAGGAACGCCTCGAAAAGCAAGAGGCGAACGCCGAACGTCTCGCCGAGGCGCGACGGACCGGCCGCCGGCCCCGCTCGTTCGACGAGTGGGTCGACATGTTCGAGCAGATCTACGGCCGCGTGAACCGCTCCCGACGGGCGTCGGAGAAGATGCTCCACCTCTGGGAGGAGATCGGCGAGCTCGAGGTCGAGCTACGTAACGCCGACCGCGTCGCGTCCGGTGATCTCGCGCGGACGAAGCCCATCGACTGGGAGGCCGAGCTCGCCGACGTCTTCTCGTGGGTGTCGTCGACCTACCTCCACATCGTCGGCTACCTGCTCCGCGCCAAGGCGGTCGACGACGCGATCGAGTCGAAAGCGCGGATGGACGACTACACCGCGAGCCGCTACCCCGACCCCCCGAAGCTGTCGACCTGGATCTGGCTGGAGTTTCAGGGCGACAAGGTGCGGGGTGGCCTGCGCTGCCACAAGTGCGGCGATGCCGTCTGCACGTGCCCGCTCAACTACGAGCGGCGCTGACCGCAGCGTCTCGTCGACACGTCGCCGCACGTCGCGACGCCCGAGCCCTCGGTCCTGGCCGCGAACGACAGGTACGCCGCCTCGGAGATCCGCTCGTATGGCGCCTGCACCCAGCGACCCTCCACGAGGATGGTCGTCCCCTTCAGCCGGCGGAGGAACGCGCCGAGCGCCGCCGCCAGCTCCTGTACCGTCCACGCCCCTTCCGGGACGTGCGCCGTCGCGGACACGCCGTTGTCGGCGTAGCACTCCTGGTACATCGCCTGGACCCCGAGGAAGTCCCGGAGGCTGACCTCATCGGCGGACTCGACCAGGCCGTCGGCTCGGGCACCCCAGCGGTGACGGACGTCGGCGACAAGGGTGTCCCTCGTCGGGATGGTGGCGACGACCGTGTTCGCGACGACCGCATCGTCCTCGACCGCGAACCCTCGCTCCTGCAGTGCGGTCGCTTCCTCACTGCCCGCTGCGAGCCGAATGCGGCGGAGGTAATGGCGTGCGTAGATCGGCTGGATGCCCTCGCTCGCGCCGGCGAGCTTGGCGACGGTGCCCGTTGGCGCGACCGTCGTCACCTTGACCGGGCTCGGCACACCGAGCTCTGCGGCGTACTCGTCTGCCGCCTGCCGGGTCACGGCGTGGAGATGCCGAAGGGTCGAACGAATCGACGGGTCGCGATGGCTGTCGGAGTACCGAACGCCGCGGCCCAGTACCCACGCGTGGTAGCCGAAGTGGCCGACGCCGATGCGACGGTTCCGCCCCACCACCCCGCGCTGTCGCGCATCGGTGATCGTCGCGAACGTGGACCTGAGCAGGAAGCGCGCCATCAGCCGGTGTGCGTCGGCGATCGCATCGATGTCGTCCTCGAACGCACCAAGGTTGACGTGGCCGATCGTGCAGGACTCCCAGGGCTGAAGGGAGATCTCCCCGCAAGGGTTCGGAGTCGTGACCTCAGATGGCTCGTCCGCATTGGCCAGCGACCAGTTCCAGAGGCCCGGCTCGCCGTTGGTGAGCATGCCGTCGACCACCCGGCGCAGCACGGCAACGGCACGGTCGTGACCGCGCTCCACGAGGTCGATGAAGTCGTCGTCGATCTCGACGGAGAGGTTCGTCGACCACTGGCCATCGCCGTGACGCTTCGCGTCGATGAACGCGAAGACGTCGTCGTCCGCCCAGTGCTTGATCGACATCCGCGCCGCGCGGCGCATGCCACCGGCTGCGGCCGTCTCCGCGATCAGGTGGTCGAGCGCCATCGCGTCGAGGCTGTCGAGCTGCGAGCCGACGAGCACGCGCAACATGTCGGAGGTGAGCCGGAGAAGCTTGGCGAGCGCGGCTGGCCCCGCCGCGAAACCACCATGCCGGGCGATGACGGCTCCCTTCGGCCGGACCCCTCCGAGGTCGAATTCGAGCGTCTGTGTTCCCGGGAGTTGATGGGCGCGGATGAGCCGTACGAGTGCGTCTCGCCACCCCTCACGCGAGTCCGCGACGACGTGACGTTCGCCGTGCGTCGCGGGCGTGCTGGTGACGTTCCACCTGTCGAGCGCCGCTCGATCGGGGTGGGCATCTCCGCACACGAGGGTCAAGGTGGGTGCGGACGCGATGGCGGGCAGCCGCCGCAGGAACCGGTTGGAGTAGTTCGTTCCGACGCCGCCGCCCTGCAGGAGCTGGTCGAGCACGAACCCGAAGTGGGCTGCGAGGTCGTTGCTCTCCCATCCGGCGGCGTGGCAGTTGAACACGTGCTGGCGGTCGCGGATCCCGGTCGACCAGAGATGGCGGCCAGCCGGGAGCGCACGGAACTGCAGGAAGAGCTCGATCAGCTGCCGCCGTTCGTCGGGGAGGTGGTGCCGGCGGTCGACGAGGGCGAGGTTGCCGTCCACCACCCGTTCGACGGTGTCGGGCCACTCCTCGGGCGACCCGTCCGCACGTGCGCGCCGGTAGCTCCGGCGATAGACGATCTCGCCGCTTGGCCCCCACGGCGTCGACAGGACGGCGCTCACATCCCGACAGTACGAACGGTCGGAGCCAGTGACCATCAGACCCGATCACGGCGCGTCAGGCAGCCGACTCGGCCGGTGACGAACTGCGCGAGTAACCGCCCCGAGCGACCCACCAGATCGCAAGGTACCGTTGCGCCCTAACGGCGTAAATGCGGCAAACCGGTCGAGGGCCGGTCCTGGCACGCACGAGCCGCAAGGAGGCGGAGTGACCCGCAGGCATCGGACGACGTGGGGCCTGGCGTTCATGGCTGCGGCGCTCGCTGTCACGCAGTTCACGACACGGAGCGCGGACGCGGATGGCGACGTCGGCCCGCCTCCGGCGCCCGGGGCTGCGGGGCCGGCCGCCACGGCGGGCGTGACGGTCCAAACGCCGGCCGAAGCGCGCGCCCAGGACTTGGCGCTCGTCGCCGAGGCGCAAGGTTGGACGATCGACCAGGCGGCAACGAGCCAGGCCTCGGCCGACGCGGTTGGCACCGTCGCTGCGCAGCTCGCGGCCGCACGGCCCGACGCGTTCGTCGGCTCGGTGGTCTCGCTCGACCCCGAAGGCACGCCCGAGCTGTACGTAAAGGGCGCGATCACGCCCGACATCGCCGCGCTGGCGGCATCGTCGCCCGTCCCGATCCGCGTCGTCGGCGACCAGCCGTACTCGTTCGACGAGCTCGACGCGAGAAAGCTCGCCGTGCACGACGCGCTCCAGCGGCTCGGCTTCGTCGACGTCGTCACCGGGTTCAACGTCGGTGGGCGCGGGGCGATCACGGCGGCCGTCACCCGCGTCGTCGGCCTCCCGGCTGCGAGCGCCGCGATCGTGGCCGCCCTGCCGCCGTCGCTGCGCACCGGCCTGGAGCTCACCGTCACCGACGACGACGTCGTGTCGGAAGAGCACGCCTTCGGAGGCATGCAGACCGGGCCACAGGGTTGCACGAGTGGTTGGTCGGTTTTCAGTCCCTTCACCGGGGTCACGGGCGTCACGTTGGCCGACCACTGCAACGAAACCGTGATCCTCGAGCCGAACTCCGTAGCGTGGGCGCTCGCGAGGCAAGGCGAGCACACGGGGGCATGGGGCGAGGTCGAGTGGCACACGACGTCGCACAGCGAGCCCGCGCGGTTCTACGCGTCACAGAGTGAGACACGCCGGACCGTGGCGCTCGAGCCGCGGGCGGCGATCTCCGAGAACGAGTCGGTTTGCCTGTACGGGCGCGCGTCGAACAGCCGCCAATGCCTCCCCGTCGCGCAGGTCTCGTACGCCTGTGGGTCGATGGATCGACTCGTCCGGATGGGCGGCGACGTCGGAACCGACGGCGACAGTGGCGGTGGATGGTCGTCGGCGACCACCGCCTTCGGTTCGCATTTCGGCGACTGCGCCAACAACGACGTGTTCTCCGTCGCCGACCTGTACGACGAAGCGCTCGGCGTGTGGGTTCGCCTGTCCGACACGCTCCCGACTCGGGTGGTGCTGCACGAGGAGGACAGCCTCGTGTCGAGGGACGGCCGCTTCGCCGCCATCATGCAGAACGACGGCAACTTCGTCGTGTACCACGTCGGGGTCGGACCGATCTGGGCGACGGGAACGCAGAACCGCCCTGGAGCGCAGATGATCATGCAGCACGACGGCAATCTCGTGATCTATTGGCCCGGTGTCGGGCCGATCTGGTCGACCGGCACGTCGGGCAGCGGCCACGCCCTCGTCATGCAGAACGACGGGAACCTCGTCATGTACGCAGCCGGCGTGGCGCAGTGGCACACGAACACGGGCGGACGGGAGCAACAGATCGGCATGTAACCGAGCCGGACCGCGGCTCGGACCGTGGTCCGGCTTGCGCCGGACCACGGCCCGTTGGTCAATGGCCGCTCGTCGCCAGGGTCAGGGCTTGACCGCGGTGATCGAGCAGTCGTCTTCCCAGAACGGCGGGAAACTGCCCTCGATGACTTCGCAGTATCCGGCGGGGCCGCCGGTCGCCGTCGCGAGGGCACGGGTACGGACGTACATCTCCGGCCCGATGTGCTTGTTGTTGAACCGCGCGTAGCGGACGGATTCGACGTAGTCGCCCGAGCGCTTCGTAACGTAGCCGTAGCAGCCCTCGTGGTAGTTGCCGGGGAACGGCGACACGTAGCAAGTGCCGGTCGCCGTCGCGCCGCGCATCCAGCCGTCGTAGGTGTTCTGCTCGTACTTGGTGACCGCCGTGCGCTCGTACGCGGTGATGTTGAACTGCTCGAGGATCGTGTGCTTCACCTGCACCGCGCGTCGGATCCAGGTCCGGGGCTCGCCGCAGTCGGCCAGGCCGCCTCCACCGCAACCGCCCATGTCGCTCAGGTCTGGCGCGAGCCCGCTGTAGTCGTCGTCGGTGTCGACGCCCACCGGCGGGCCGACGGACGGGTCACGGACGGCGTCCAGCACCGCTTCCACCGGCCTCGAGGCGATGGCGACCAAGTCGCACTCGGCCGTCGACCGGACGCGGGTGTTGTAGCCGGCGCTCGTCACGTTCTCCGCGCCGATGCGGATGACGAACGGGTAGAGGCACGTGCCATCCGGCTGCACGAGCCCCGTGGCGACCACGTCGCCGACGTTCAGGACCTTGCGAACGCCGTCGACGATGGCGACCCCGACGGGGCCGGTGTCCGCGACCGCGGCGTCGAGGTTCGCCGTGGACGTGGCGGTCGCAGGAGTGCCGATGCCGACGCTCGCCATCACCGTGGCCGTGAGCAACGCAAAGGCAATGAATCGTTTCGGTACCCGGTGCATCATTCTCCTCTCGGGTTCTCCGAGCGAGAACTCCGCCCGATGTATGAGGAGCGGCGCGCGAATGCAACAACCCGATTCGCGCTCGTGCGAGGTGCCGGGGCGTCAGCCCTTGTTGTAGGCGAACACGATCAGCGAACCGTCGGGTGACCACGAGGGATAGTCGGCGGCACCGGTGCGCCCGTTCGTGGTCAACCGGCGGTTGCCTGACCCATCGGCATTGACGACATGCAGCTCGGTCACCAGCCGCCCACCCGCGCCGGGATCGCGGTTCGACTGGTAGGCGATGCGCGAGGCATCGGGAGAAAACGACGGGGCGACACCGCCCGCGATCACGGTGCGGACGCCGGACCCGTCGGCTTGCCCGATCGCGATGTCGTTCGAGGCCATGTTCTCGTAGTTGACGAACGCGACCGCACGACTGTCGGGCGCCCACGACATGCGCCACGCCATGTTGCGCAGCCCGACGAGCGGGACGACGTTGCCGGTCTCCACCTCCACGACCGACGGGCCCTTGTCGAAGTTGAGGTACCCGATGCGGGTGCCGTCCGGCGACCACGCGATCCCGCCATCCCATCCCGCGCTGCCGGCAACCGTCCGCCTGCCGGACCCGTCCGATGAGAGCACGTCGAGCGAGTTCTCGGCGACCACCGCGAAACGCGTGCCGTCGCGCGACCAGTCGACGTCG
>DASVEG010000268.1:0-4622 GCA_036380695.1 Acidimicrobiales bacterium | reverse complement strand
AATGAGAGGCCAACGGTGCACAAAACGGATCTGGCGCCAAGCGGCGTCGCCCACCCGGCGTTGCGGTTGACGGCGGCGGCGGTGGCGACGGCGTTGTTGCGCGCGGTCGTGGGCTTCCTCACCTTCCTGGTCGCATTCGGGTTCCGGCGCGCGGGGGCGCCGTCGTGGTGGTTCGGCGCGGTGCTCGCGGCGTCGATGGCGGCGAGCCTCGTCGGGGCCGCGGTCGCGCCGGCGGTCCGCGCCGTACTGCGCGAGGAGCGCATCCTGGCGGTGGCCCTCGCCGCAGTGGGTGTTGCCGGCATCGGCATGGCCCGCGTGCGCGGCCCGCTCTGGGCGACGGTCGTCGCCGCGGTCGTCGGCATCGCGGCGGCCGCCGGCAAGCTCGCGTTCGACGCCATCGTGCAGCGCGACGCGCACGACACCGTCAGGGGTCGGTCGTTCGCTCGGTTCGAGGCCGGCTTCCAGCTCGTCTGGGTCGTCGGCGCGCTGCTACCGGTGCTCGTGCCGACCCCGTTGCGCCAGGGCTACGACGTGCTCGGCATCGCCGGCCTCGCCGGCGCGTTCGCGTACGTCGTCGCCGAGCGACGGTTGGGTAAGGCCGAAGCGTGAGGCTTGTGGTGCTGTCCGACACGCACCTCGCGCCGGGGTCGAAGCGGCGCCTCCCGGACGCGGTGTACGACGCGGTCGACGCAGCGGACGCGATCCTCCACGCCGGCGACATCGTGACCGCCGACCTCGTGCACGAGCTGTCGGGGTTCGCGCCCGTGCACGCGGTGCTGGGCAACAACGACGACGCCGTGCTCGCCGGCATGCTCCCCGAGACGCGGGTCGACGACTTCGCCGGCGTGCGCATCGGCATGATCCACGACAGCGGTGCGCGAGAAGGGCGCCCGGCGCGTATGCGTCGCCGGTTCCCCGACTGCGACGTGGTCGTCTACGGGCACAGCCACATCCCCGTGTGCACCAGCGGCGCCGACGGGCAGCTTTTGTTCAACCCCGGGTCGCCCACCGACAAGCGCATGCAGCCGGTTGCGACCTACGGCGTGCTCGACGTCGACGGTGGCCGCGTGGTGTCGGCGGAGATCGTGCCGCTTCCGGTCAGTCGTCCGGAAGGCTGATCCGCTCGAGCCACAAGCCCGGCGCGTCCACCTCTGCGGGCGTCGGCAGGTGGCGGGGCTCGCTCCACAACCGCGCCAACCCGTCCTCGCCCGCACGCTCGACGATCCCGCGAACGAACGCCTCGCCGCGGTCGTATTGCTTCTGCGACAGCTCGAGACCGAACAGCTGCTCGACGAACCGGTCGCCCGCGTTGGCCTCGACCCGGCGCCGGCGGAGCGCCTCGGCGAGCGGGCCGTACGAGCCGATGAGCCCGGTGCCGACGCTGTCGAGGATGTAGTCGACGTAGCCCTCGATCGTGACGGTCAACGCCTCGAGCCGGGGCTTCACCGCTCGTTGCTCGTCGGTTTCCATCGAACCGAGCAGCGCGCGCGGGTCGCCGAAGGCGTTCTCCCACGACTGCGCGTCGGACGGGTCGATCGTCTCCAACCGCGACGACAACGCCTCGGGGTCGGGGCGGAAGCCGCCCGCGTACGTTTCGAGCAGTTGAAGGAGCGTCTCGCGGACGTGCGTGCGCCCGAGCACCGCGGCGTGCGTGATGTTGTCGAGGCACACCCAGAGCCGGACGTCGTCGGGCGGCAGGCTCCAGTCAGACGCGAACCGCTCGAGGTTGGCGGCGACGACGACGAGCTCGTCGCGGGGAGGGCGCGGCACCGGCAGGTCGTACTGGCCGAGCGACCGTCGCGCGAGGTGGCCGGTCATCAAGCCGAGCTGCATGCCGAGGATGGTCGGCGCCATCACTTGCAGCATGTTGCCGAGCAATTCCTCGGAGATCTCCGCGTTCTCGTCGCCCTCGATGCGCGCTTCCATCCCCGCCGGCATGCCGCCGCTGCCGAGGGCGCCTGCGAGCGTCTCGAACAGCGGGCGGTACGCGTCGAGCGTCGTCTCCGCCCAGGTCGACCGGTTCGCGGGGCGCACCGTCAGGGGCTTGCCCCCGACCGTCGTGTCGAGGCCGGTGCGGTTGGCGACGTGCAGTTCGGCGACCCTCGCCAACTCCTCGAACGAGATGCGGACGAGGGGGTCGACGTTCGCCTCCGGCTCGCCCTGCGCGGCCATGTAGGAGCCGATCTGGCGGGCGACGTCCCAGTTCACGGGGCCCTGTGCCTGGAACATCCGGGCGAGGTCGCCGAAGATCGGCATCCCCTCGAACGGGTTCCCGCTGCCGAATGGACCGGGGACGCTCACGAGGGCATGGTAGGTCGATGCCTGACACAACCGTTCGCCGGATCGTCGTCGTCGGTTCGGCGTCGAGGCTGGGCGAGCGGGTCGTCGCCCGACTCCGTGACGCTGGCGTGGAACCGGTCGGCATCGACCGGAGGGCGCGGCCGGGCGTCGTCGACGTGGTCGGCGACGTCGACGACCTCGACCTGAAGCCGCGCCTGCACGGCGCGGCGTGCGTCGTCCACCTCGCCGGCCCCCTTGCGCTGGGCGCGGTGCTCGACGCGGCCGCCGATGCGTCCGTGGGTCACGTGGTCGTCGCGTCGTCCGCCACCGTCTACGGCGCGTGGCCCGACAACCCCGTGCCCCTTACCGAGGACGTCCCGCTGCGGCCGAACCCCGGTTTCGTGTTCGCCGCGCGCGCCGCGGAGGGCGAGCGGCGCGCCGCCGAGTGGCGCGACGGCCACCCCGACGCGACCGTGGCGGTGCTGCGGTTCGTGCCCGTGCTGTTGCCAGGCGGCGAGACCTGGTTGAGCGAGACGCTTGCCCGGCCGTCGCTGCTTCGTCCCGCCGACCTCCTGCCGCCGGTGCAAGTGCTGCACGTGGAGGATGCGGCAGCCGCGGTCGCGCATGCCGCGATGGCGGGCCTGGATGGCACGTTCAACGTGGCGCCGGAGACGAGCGTGCCGGGCGACACCGCTCGCGCGTTGTCCGCGGCCGGTATCCCGCTGCCGTTGCCGGAACGCGCCGCCGCGATCGCGGAACGGTGGGCCTGGCGCCTACGCGTCGGAGGGGTGCCGCGCCCCGCCGAGCCGTACCGTCAGCACCCGTGGGTGGTGGCGAGCGACCGCCTCCGCGCGACGGGCTGGAGCCCGTCGTACTCGGCCGAAGAGGCCCTGGTCGCCTGCCGGAAGGGTTCGAGGTGGCGCGAGCTCAGCCCGAAGCGCCGCCAAGAGGCCGCGCTCGGCGTCGTCGGCGCGCTGGGTCTCGTCGTGGTCGCGGCGGTGGCCGTCGCCGTGCGCGGGAAGGTCAGGGCTTCTCGACGAGCTTGACCTTGACGACACGCGCGTCTCCGCCGCGCATCGTGTCGAGAGCGACCGTGTCGCCGGGGCGGCGCATGCGCAGCCGCACGACGAGGTCGGCCATCGACGTCACCTGCTCGCCGTCGATCTCCGTGATCACGTCGGCCGGCGCCACGCCCGCGGCGCTCGCGGGGCTCTCGGGTTTCACCGCCTTGACGACCACGCCCCCGTCGACGCCGAGCTGCGTAGCGCCCGGTGCGTCGAGGTCGTCGCCCTCGACGCCGATCCAGCCGCGCATGACTCTGCCGTGCATGAGCAGTTGTGCGGCCACGATGCGGGCGACGTCGATCGGCGTCGCGTACCCCGATGCACCTCCGTCGCCGGCGACGTTCACGCTCGCGATCCCGATGACGACGCCGGCCGCGTCGACCACCGGTCCGCCCGCGCACCCCGCCGCGAACGCGCCGGTCTGGATCATGTCGAACAACGTCTTGCCGTCCTCGAGGGCGACCGCCTGGCCGGTCGCGCTGACGACGGACGCCGACACCACGGGGCCGGCGCGGCCCGACGCCGGCGTGCCGAGCGCGACCGCGGCCTGCCCCGCCTTGACGTTCGAGGCGGAGCCGAGCGGCGCGACGGCGTAGCCCGTGCCATCGGCGTCGAGCAGCGCGATGTCGGTGTCGGGATCGCTGCCGACGACCTTGGCGGGAACGGTGCGCCCGTCGTGCGTCGTGACGCGGACGGTGTCCGCACCGGCGACGACGCGATGCGTCGTCAGCACGAGGCCGTCGCTGCGGTAGACGACACCGGACGCTCGCGCCGAACCCGCGGCCCCGGTCGCCGCCACGAGGGCGACCGCGCTGCGCAGGCGCTCGGCCAGCGTCGCGACGTCGGTCACGCCGCCGGCGACAGCTGCCTTCACGGGGACGACGGGGGGCGCGACGCGCTCGACCGCGAGCTCGGTCCTCACCGGGCGCACGACCATGACGACGCCGAGCGTCAACAGCACGCTGATCGACGACGTCAGCGCGACGACGGTGACGAGGCGCGGGTCGCGCGCCGCGGCGCGCGGGTGCCGCACCTGTCGCACCGCGGTCTCCGAGGGGTGTCGCCAGAGGCGGTCCTCGGGTGGTAACAGCGGCGCAACCGGCCCGTCGTCGAGCCCGTCGTCGTCGAAGTCCATGCCGGTTGCGAGGTTACCGGCGGGTCTTCTCGCGAGGCGGTCGCCCCCTACGATTGTCGTGTGCTCCACGCGCCCGCGACCGGCGACGACTGGCTCGGTCTCACCGACGGTGTTTTGCCCGTCGAGACCGCCCTCGACTGGTC